>JAFQWY010000072.1 GCA_017407225.1 Clostridia bacterium
AAACACTCAAGTTTGATTTCTGCGGACCCGAATATGTGAGCTACTGGGGACCTGCTGTCAGCTATGACAATCGGAACGGGAAGTGGCTGGGCGGCTGGTTTACCGGATGTGTGAACCGGAATGGCTCTAAGTTTATCTATACATTCGGTCCCGAAGAAGACAGCGTGTACTTCTGCCATGACATGAATTATCAGCCGGATCGATTCTTTGATTTTGCAGCGGAAACAGGGCTGAAAACTGAGATGCTTTGTATGTCCGAGAATAATCAGTGCGTACCGATGGTAAGAATCGGATCCGAGGGTCCTGTACTTCTGATTACGGCCCGTCATCATTGCTGTGAGTCTCCCGGAAGCTATCTTATGGAAGGTATTCTTCGTGAGTTTGCCAAAAATCCCCCGAAAGGGTTCCGGATCATAGCCATTCCTTTCGTGGATTTCGATGGAGCGGCTGCCGGCGATCAGGGAAAGGCGAGAACCCCTCACGATCACAATCGTGACTATACCGACGAACCGTACTGGCGTTCGGTGCAGGCAATCATGAAACTGGCAGAACAGGAAGATATTCGCCTTGCGCTGGATCTGCATGCGCCCTGGCACCGAGGTCATGAGCATGACCACTGCTACATAATCCGTACCTCATCCAATGAAAGCAGACAGCGTGAAATCTTCAGCCGGATGCTTGACGGGGAAACCCGTTCCCATTCTGAGGCATTTCCGTTCTGGCACAACTTTGTCTTCAACCATTACCGGGCAGGTACGAGCACGTTTACGAGCTATTTCAGCCGTAAACCTGGTGTCGAACTTGCTTTGTGTATTGAAACAACTTACGCAGGACATTACGGATGTCAGACTACCCAGAGCAATCTGGTTGAGTTGGGAGCGTGCATCTCACGTGTACTGCAGACGATGTATGGCGAAGTAAGTCTGTGAGTGCGGACAGTCCGGAAATATCTGCATATTGTCAGATTATATCGGGCAGGAAATATAGTGGAATATGAAAACGGACATCCTTCGTTTTGGGAGGAATGTCCGTTTTCTTTTTGAGATTCATACCTTTTTCAGACTCTCTTTATACTGCTGCGGTGAAATGCCTGTGGTTTCACGGAATCGTCTGCTGAAGTATAAAGGATTCTCATATCCGCACATGGCTGAAACCTGGGATACAAGGAGATCGGTATCTGCCAGCAGCCTCTGAGCTTTCTGCATCCTGAGACTGGTCAGATATTTTACGGGAGATATCCCGACAATCTGTGTGAATTTTTTGGAAAGCTGCACGGGAGACAGACCGCAGTGCGCAGCGACGTCCGGCATACTCAGAGAAGTGTGCAGATTATGTGTGAAATAATCAATGGCTTTGTCGATTACCGGGTCATTTGTATATTCAGGAAGTTTGCTGATCAGGCTGCCGTAGTCTGTAAGAAACTGCATCCAGATGTCACTTATATAATGAGTGGTGACTGTCTCACGACAGGGGACAAAAGTTTTTGCCATGGTTGAGAGCATATTGAGTGTACTTTGCAGACGGGCTTTATCCCGAAGATTGACACATCCGATCGGGAAATAAGAGCTTTCCTTGAGGACATCATCCGTACAGTTCCATGTGATGTTGATGTAGTGAAGGTATAGATCTTCGATTACATAACGGTCAAAGACGATTCCGGGAGGAAAAAAGCACAGATCCCCTTCCGAAACAGTCCATGTCCGCCCCTGCATGGTACATGAAAAGCACCCGGACAACGGAATAATCAGCCACCAGGTTTTATAGGAAGCATGCGGCCATAAAAAATTTTTTCTGTGCATGATTGAATGTGTTGCTGATACCGGCATGGGGAGAATATTCATTTGATTCACCTGCGGAAAAAAAGTACATATCAAAGTATAAATAATTTCATTGTCAATGTCAATAGCTTTTGGTAAAATTACTTCATAAATCACTATTTCCGACGGAGAGGAGAAAGTCATGAAGTACGATGTCATCATTGCAGGTTCAGGTCCTGCCGGAATATCCGCTGCACTGGAATCTGCAAGATCCGGGTATAAAACTGCTCTGATCGAACGTTACGGTTGTGTCGGAGGAAATCTGACGATGGGTTATGTAGGACCTTTGCTTGGAACTGTATGCAAAGGAACTATCGCTGAAGAGATTGAGGATGCAATCTGCCCTGCCCGAGGAATGGTGCCGGATTTTGAGAAAGCGAAAATTGCACTGACCGCACTGCTGGACGAAGCAGGGGTGGATGTATATCTGCAAACCATGGTTACCGGTGCCGAGAAAGAAGGCAGCATTCTTAAAAAAGTGCATACTGACGGAAAATTCGGGCACATGGAATTCTCTGCAAGGGTGTTTGTCGATGCAACCGGCGACGGAGATCTTGCTGTTCAGAGCGGATGTCCCTGGGAGATCGGCAGAGAAGAAGACGGTCTTGTTCAGCCGGTTACTCTGATGTTCGTTATTGACGGGGTAGATCCGGAGCAGACCCTGCTTTGCCAACATGAAGAACATTACACCGATCTGGGTGACGGCCGGGAATATCTCGATCTGTGCCATAAAGCCTGTGCATCGGGCGAACTGCCTGAAAACGTGAATATCGTGCGGCTTTACCGTACCGGACATAAAACGGAACGCATGGTGAATGCCACACAGGAAAACCGTATTGATCCTCTCGATCCGCTTGCCGTGTACAGAGCTGAGGCTGCACTGCGGCGGCAGATCGGGAAGATCATGGATTTTCTGAGAAACAATATCCCCGGATTTGAGAATATCCGTGTCAAGGGAAGCGCATCTACGCTCGGTGTACGGGAATCCCGCCGAATCATGGGACGGTATCTTCTGACCGAACAGGATCTGATGGAAGGCAAAACGTTCCCGGATACCGTGGTGCATCGGGCACATTTCTGTCTGGATATTCATAATCCTGCAGGTCCCGGACAGTCGGTGCATGATGAAAAGTGTCCGAAGAGTCCTAAACGGTACGACATTCCGTTTTCCGCTATGTGTCCGATCGGATGCGATAATCTTATCACGGCAGGACGGTGCATCTCCGGTACTCATGTTGCTCATTCTTCCTATCGTGTCATGCGGATCTGTATGGCAATGGGACAGGCGGCAGGTGCGGCGGCATCCGTCATGCTCTCCACAGAAACATCCACACAGACGGTTGATACGAATCTGATCCGAAGCCATCTAATGGATCGCGGCGTCAGACTTGAAGATAACTGATCGAAAACCAATTTTATAAAATCAAGAAAGGAATTACATCATGAAACTTCGCAACACACTCATTTATCTCCTGTGTGCTCTGATGCTTGCAGGATGCGGCAGTACTCCGCAAACGGATGCCCCTTCCGCTGATACTTCAGAAACACCGGCTGTGACGGAAACGGAACCCGTGGAAACCGAACCGGAAACAGAACCTCTTGACAATGTCCCTGTAGAAAACTTCGACGGTTATGAGTATCGGATTCTGTCAGATAATACCCGTTACAGCAAAGTGCGGGTTGAGGAACTGAACGGTGAACAGGTAAACGATGCGGTCTGGAAAGCAAACAATGAGGTTGAAGAACGGTATAACATCAAAATTTCTCAGGTTCTGCTGAATAAATATTCTGATGCATCAGAAATTACCAGCAATATTACCGCTGACAATGATACAATCGATTTGGTTATTGCCCATGACTGTACGGTCGGCAACATTTCCATGCAGGGGTATTGCCACAACCTCTATGATATTGAACAATTTGATTTCACAAAGCCGTGGTGGCCCAAGTTTACGACCGAAGCCCTGACGCTCAACGGCAAGATGTTCCTGATCTCCAATTACATGGGTTACAACGGTCTGCGCGGTACCAAAAATATGTATTTCAACAAGACTGCCGTCAGTGACTACGGTCTGGAAAGTCCCTATGATCTCGTACGGAGCCGTGGATGGACACTGGATAAGCTGATCTCCATGACGAAGGACATCAATGAAGACCGTGACGGCAACGGTACTGCAGAAACCACTGACTTCTACGGTTTTGCCTTCACCGGTCTGTTCTATGGCTGGCTGGAAAACTTCGGGATTGAAGCATACCAGAAAAATGCAGATGCAACGGAACTCAATCTGAATGTAGAAACCGAACAGATGGCAAGCCTGTTTGAAAAGCTTCAGAACTGGCTTTACGGCGGTCAGAAGGGCGTATATTTCTATCCCAAGCACTCCGGACTCGGAAAACCTGACTCTTATCCCTATATGTTTGCCAACAACTGTTCAATCTTTACCTATGGTTCCATTTATGTACTTCTTGATGCTCTTGCAAACTCCGATGTGGACTACGGTTTCCTGCCCATGCCTCTGATTGATGAGACTCAGGTGGACTATTACGGCGTTGTATATGAAGAGCCGATGTTCATTCCCGTTTCCGTACAGAATACGGACAGAACCGGTCTGATTACGGAGGCTATGAGTGCGGCAGGTTACACCTACATTCTGCCCGCTTATAAAGACAGTGCGCTGAAGAGTCGCTATTCACTGGACGAAGATTCAGCCGAAATGCTTGATATCATCTTTGCAAACCGCTATTACAGCTTCTCCTATACTTACGGCGGTTCATCCGGTTTCCAGGGAATTCTCAACACAGTTCTGAAAGATTCTTCCGGTAACCTTACTTCCCATTACAAGTCCAATCAGAAAGTACAGCAGAAGCGTATCGAAGAAATCATGACAGCGTTCGGGTGTGCAGTTGAAGAATAATTTCGCTGAGCTTAAAAGAAACTGTATAACGATAAACTGAAACACTGCCGCTGAGGTGAGACCGCGAAAAATCTTGTGAAAAACTGAAAAATACTTCCAATCAGACGAAACTCAAAGCACGGGCAAAATCTGAAAGGAAGTATTTTTTATTGAAAAAGAATCAAAAGAACTCTTGCGCGCCTTCGTCAGCAGCCGGTATTTTACCAGCACCACAGAAAGCCTGAAAAGCATGAAAGACCTTTTTGGCCAAAGAACAGCTTCCTTTTCTGTGTTTTTACCGACAGCGGTACGGGAAGACGGAGCAGAAGGTCTTTGAAATCCGGGGGATTTTTCTCGCAGTTTTCCCAAAAAGTGCATTATCACGCAGATAACAGCTCATTTTTGCGGAAAATCGGTGCATTTCAGGGACGGTCAGGGACAATTCGGGAAGTACCCGAAAATATTTTTTTATTTATCAGTTAAAGTGTCATACATTATTCACATTATCAAACAAAAATGGCGGAATGGAAATTTCAGACACCTAACATGCAAGATTTCCATATTGTAATTTGACATGATTTCATGTAAAATATGATTAAGGTAAGGTGCAGGAAATCCGACAGCAGAGGCACCGCAGAACGGCGACAGGCAAGAGCAATATGTTCTCCGGCTTGGTGTTCTGTGATGATTGCAAACAGAAGCTCTATTATTCTACCACCAACTACTTTGAGAAACGGCAGGACTTCTTTATCTTACTGTATGGATATACTGCGCCAGTTTTTGTTCGGATTCCTGTAAATCATGATTCTCAGACAATGCAGGCATATCGATTCCTTACCTTACTGATATATTTCAGTATAACATACATTTTTTACATTGTCAAACCAAATATGCCGGAATGGAAGATTTGAACACCCATCGTGCAAGATTCACATATTGTATCTTCGGATGATTTCGTGTATAATAATAATATAAGTTTAATAATCAAAAATAAACGGAGGACATATCTATGCATATTGCAAAACCGACAAAGCAGCAGCTGCTTTGGCATGAACTGGAGTTTGGCGTACTGATCCACTATTGTCTGGAAATCTACCGTCCGGACCTGAAGGGATCCTGGTACAAAACCGATGCTGTGCGGACGGAGATTGCACCGCAGACCCTTCATCCTGCGAAGCTCGAACCGGAACAGTGGGTTCGCAGTGCGGCAGAAATGGGGGCGAAATATGCGGTTCTGGTCACAAACCACTGCACCGGTTTCTCCCTCTGGAACACGGAAGTGAACGATTTTTCCATCGCCCATACGGATTGGCGCGGAGGCGGCGGAGATATCTGTCAGGAATTCATTGATGCCTGCAGAAAATACGGCCTGCGTCCCGGGTTCTACTACTCTACCGGCTGCAACGGATATTACAATATCAACGATGAAAAACAGTGGGATTACCATTCGGAATATTATCAGCAGTACGTGAAGAATGTAGAAGCTCAGGTAACGGAGTTATGGACAAAATACGGAGAACTGTTTGAAATCTGGTTTGACGGTGGGATTATTCCGCCGGAACAGGGCGGACCTGACCTGATTCCTCTGCTGAAAAAATACCAGCCCAATGCCATTACATTCCAGGGTCCCAGGGACTACGAGCACAATGTCCGTTGGGTAGGTACGGAAGCAGGGCTGGCTCCCGAGAACTGCTGGGCAACCACCAATGCGGGAGAAGCACGTTACGATGGTACTGTCCCGGACGAGAAAGCCGGTGAAGGAGATCCCGACGGTAAATACTGGTGGCCTGCCGAAACCGATACCCCCAACCGTTCTCTGCGTGCATTCGGCGGAGGATGGGCATGGAAAGCCGGGGAAGAAGCGTATGTACGTACCCCGGAAGAACTGCTGGAATGCTATATCCGATCTGTAGGCCGCAACTCAAACCTGCTGTTGGGTATGGCGATCAGTGCAGACGGAGATTTTCAGGATGAAGAACAGCTTACCGCTTTCGGAAAACTGCTGAAAGAAACCTTCGGTACGCCTGCTGCCATCAAAGAAACTCCGGAACCTGTTGACAACTCTATAACCCTGAAGATACCGGAAAAGGCGAAATATCTTGTATTGCGGGAAGATATCAGCGAAGGACAGCGGATCCGGGGATACCGTGTTCTGGTCAACGGTGCGGAAGTCTATGCCGGAGAGTGTATAGGACACAAGCGGATCATTCCGTTGGATCTTCCTGCCGGGGATGTTACGGTGCAGATTACCCATGCGGCAGAGAACTGGCACCTGCGGGATGTCGCAGTATATTGATCTTCAATAACAAATAAATATTAAACATCTGAACATCCTGTTTACCCTGGAAATCAAACAGATCGTTGTCTTTTTCGCCTGTTTCTTTATTCCGCTGTTACTGTTCGGCAAGCTGTTCTGCTGTTTCCCGGTATGGGCTTTGCGGGGGCTGGATTTCTGCAATATCTGCCCGTTCGGTCTGACTATGGGACTGTTTCACAGAATGACCCTTTTCCGGCTGAAAAAGGACTGCACGGCCTGTACCGAATGCGGTGCCTGCTGCAATGCCTGCCCCATGGGGATCCCGATCATCCGTGTGGAAACGGACTGCAACGAAGAAAACATCGAACAGCTCCGCATCCGCACTTGTGGGGGAAATGACCGCGAAGGCAGGCATCCGCCGGGAGGATGTGGCATACATTATATATTTCCGGAAGCGGAACTGTTTTATGTGGATGGGGAACCCGGGACGTTTATGCTGTAATGCGGATTTGGCGGAGAAGACTTCGGTTTACTGCCCAATCGGGGAATGCAGGTTTTTTTGAGAAAATCTGTCGAACCATCTTGACAAATCAATTCCGGTGTGGTATACTTTACGGCGAGTTAGAGATCGCTAACTCAATTTATATGCCACAAAGTTAGCGTACGCTAACTTCTTTTTCAGGCTTGAAGTTAGCCATCGCTAATTCAATAAGCCGTTACTCAATGAAACGCGGTGAGAAAATATGACTCTGAGAGAAGCCGCAGAAGGACGGGAAATTGTAACCGATGACGAAGAACGGGACGCATTCCTGTTTTCCCCTCGGCTGCTGTACCGGCGAAGCAATCACAGTCATTGACCATCGGAAAGGCGGCTGCCATCAAGGATGGACGCTGCAGCATCGACAATCAGCCGGCGGAAGCTATCCATATGAATCATACATAGCATAGAACGATCGGCTGATTGATTTTATGCACAACAGTTAGTTTGCGCTAACTGATTTTTGAAATCACTATCCGTAAGGATATCGATATTTCAGGAGGAAACATTATGAGAATCGCGTTGACCGGCAACCCCAACTCCGGTAAAACTACGATGTACAACGCGCTGACCGGCCGCAACGAAAAAGTCGGCAACTGGGCAGGCGTTACCGTAGACAAGAAGGAGCATCCCATCAAGAAGACCTACTACAGCGGCAGTGAGACACTCGTTGCGGTAGACCTTCCCGGTGCATATTCCATGTCTCCGTTCACTTCGGAAGAAAGCATCACCTCGTCCTACGTCAAGAACGAAAATCCCGATGCCATCATCAACATCGTGGACGCCACCAACCTTTCCCGAAGCCTGTTCTTCACCACACAGCTTCTTGAGCACGGTGTTCCGGTTGTCGTTGCGCTGAACAAGAGCGACCTCAACAACAAGAAGGGCAACAAAATTGATGCTGCCGCTCTTTCCGCAAAGCTCGGCTGCCCGGTCATTGCCACCACCGCAACCTCCGCAGACGGTCTGAAGGCTGTCGTTGAAGCTGCCGCTGCTGCATCCGGCAAGACACAGTCCGCTCCCTATCATCAGGGCGACGTTGACCTGACCGATAAAGCAGCAGTGGAAGCGGCTGACCGCAAGCGTTTTGAATTCGTCAACGGCATCGTGAAGTCTGTTGAAAACCGTAAGGTTCTCACCAAGGACAAGAACGTCGGCGACAAGATCGACGCGGTTCTCACCAACAAGTGGCTCGGTATTCCGATTTTCGCGGTTGTCATGTTCCTCGTGTTCCAGATTTCTCAGGTATGGGTCGGTACTCCCATCGCAGATCTCCTCGTCGGCTGGCTGGAAGCATTCCAGGGCTGGGTCGGCGGACTCCTCGAAGGGGCATCCCCTCTTCTCTCCGCAATTCTCGTTGACGGCGTCATCGGCGGTGTCGTAGCCGTTGTGGGCTTCCTGCCGCTGGTCATGGTGATGTACTTCCTGATCGCGCTCCTTGAAGACTGCGGCTATATGTCCCGTGTGGCTGTCGTTCTCGACCCCATCTTCAAGAAGGTCGGTCTGTCCGGTAAGTCCGTTATCCCCTTTGTTATCACCATCGGATGCGCGGTTCCCGGTATCATGGCATCCCGTACCATCCGCAACGAACGGGAACGCCGTGCGACCGCAATGCTCGCTCCGTTCATGCCCTGCGGTGCAAAGATTCCCGTTATAGCTCTGTTTGCCGTTGCGTTCTTCGATGACGCGGGCTGGGTCAGCACCGTCATGTACCTCTCCGGTATCGTTCTCATCTTCCTCGGCGCACTTCTTGTAATCAAGATCGCCGGCTACAAGGCAAGAAAGTCCTTCTTCATCATCGAACTTCCTGAATATAAGATTCCCTCTCTCT
>JAFQWY010000073.1 GCA_017407225.1 Clostridia bacterium
CAGGTTGCACAGTTCGCTGCTGCAGGTAAGGCAATCGGCAAGAAGAACCTCGCTGAAATCGCAATGTCCTACGGTTACGTATACGTTGCACAGGTTGCTATGGGCGCTGACATGAACCAGCTCCTGAAGGCTCTCACCGAAGCTGAAGCATATCCGGGTCCCTCCATCATCATTGGTTACGCTCCCTGTGAAATGCACGGCATCAAGGGCACCATGGCGAACTGCCAGCTCGAAATGAAGAAGGCAGTTGAATGCGGTTACTGGCAGATGTTCCGTTACAACCCCGCTCTCAAGGCTGAAGGCAAGAACCCCTTCACTCTCGACAGCAAGGAACCCACCGCTTCCTACGTTGACTTCATCAAGTCCGAAAACCGTTACAGCCGTCTGGCTCAGACCAACCCCGAACGTGCTGCTGAACTGTTCGCTAAGGCTGAAGCTAACGCAAAGGCTAAGTACGACAGACTCACCAAGTACGGCAAGCTGTACGAATAATTCTTTTCTGAGAAGTATTTCTTAAAAGAATATAAAGAAAAGGAGAATCCGAAAGGGTTCTCCTTTTTTTGTTGTTCGGTTTTCCGGATTCTCCGGGGATTATTTCGCTGCATTCACTGCGCGTGGGGGCGGTTTTTCTCCTCACTTTCTCCGAAAGTGTGCGGAGGGCGCTTTTTCCTCCTGCGCGGAGGGCGCACAAGGATCCTCAAGTCGGACCCTTGTGAATCCCGGCTTTCAAGAACCTGCGGTTCTTAAAGATCTCCCTTTGTCGTGTTTGTGCAGCTGATGTTGTCGGCAAGTGCCCGATTTTGTTTCGCGTCACTGGAAATCCCGGGTAAGCTTCAGCCCTGCCGGCAGGCGAGACGGGATTTTTCGGGGCACTGACAGGGGGGAGCGATTACTTATGATTTCGGTGTGGGACGGTTGTCTTGGGGGTTATACTCCCTGTACATTTATGCAGTCTTCGATGACGATTTCTTCCGCTTTCACGTTGATCTTGTTCCGCGCCAGCTTTACGCCGTCGATGTTGCGGAGGAAGATGCCGTGGGGGTGGTTCGGGCAGTCGATGATATTGTCTTCGATGGTGATATTCGTGATGGTCTGGCCTTTCGGGTGGTCGGAGTCGGCTTTCACCACGATCCCGGCGGCCTCTCCCCAGTTCCGGGCGCAGTTCACAATCCGGTTCCGGCGGATGGTGATGTTTGCCGGGCACACGCCCTCATACCACCAGGATTCGGCGGCTGCCACGATGGCCGGCCCCTGCACGTCCCGGAAGTGATTTCCCTCCACCAGCGCGCCTTTCCGTGTTTTCAGCAGGATCGACCGTGCGAAATGCCGTGACGCGGTGCATCCGATGATCTCCACAAATGGCGTGCGTGTGATATCGGACAGCATCAGACCGTCGGTGTTTTCAGGAAGGGGCTTGTCAAGCGTGACTCTGCACATCCATTTTTCCGGCATGGGTTCGCAGTCCGTCACGGTATAGTGTCCGATCACCTCAAGGGTATCATGGCTGACCAGTTCCATGGTGTCGCCGATGTCGGGATAATCCAGGGTCTGTGCGTGGGTGCCGTCGGGGGTTTTCTCCTGCAGGAAGTACCGGTTTCCGTCTTCCCGTCCGACGACCGCCTGATAATAGGTGTGCACATTTGTAAAATCATCGCCCTGACCGTCGAATACGCAGTTTTCGTACCGGAGGGTACCCTTGACGGAGGTAAAATGGGTGGCATCGGTGTTGGTGGAATAGTGATGACCGACGGACGGCACCACGTTCAGCCGCCGCATGGTCACGTCCTCGCACCGGTTGCCCACAATCCCCATGCCGGGCTGGCTGTGGATGGTCACGTCTGTGAGGGTGATGTTCTTCGCGTTCTCGATGAGGATGGCGGGACGGGAGTGGTAGGTATGTACGGTATAGAACTCCAGTCCGGTCAGGGTATCCTTCGGCGAGGACAGCACCGCTTTCACATGGGTGGGATCGGTGATTTCGTAGGAGACGATGCCGCAGGGGACGTTCTGTCCGGTCTGCACATCGTAGAAAATGTACCGCAGTGTGAAGGGGGATTTTGGTGTAACGGGCTGATCCAGTGTGATTTCGCAGGTTCGTCCGCCGTTTCCGTCCCGTTCCGACTGGGATATGATGACACCGCGGGTGTAGGGTTTGCGGATGTGGTCGATGGTGATGCCGCACAGCTCCACGTTTTCGCAGTTGACCATGGACACCGGCTCCATGAACCCGTCCACCATCAGCGTCACGCCGTATCCTTCCACGCGGCAGTTCTTCACGCCGTCGAAGGAGATTCCCCGGTCGTATTCGTACTTCGGATTGAACATGATCCGCTGGGGATTTGCTCCCCATTCGCCGTTCATCACCGACTCCATAGCGGATTTTGCCAGCCTGCCGGTGAGGGTGTATGTGCCCGGTTCGATGACCAGCGTGGTGCCCGGATGCTCTCTCAGGTACGCCATGGCCCCGGCAAATGCGGTCATATCGTCGCCGGTATGGTATTCAGACAGATGTATAAAATCGTTCATATTCCCTTATATTTCGTTAGGCGGTTGTCTTATTTTTTGTTAGACATCCGCCTGTTTTGATGTTGTGTTAATTCGGCGTTTGCATAACCATATTACACATTTGCCTTTATTCCAGTTCGATCAGCTCGCCGTTTTTGACATATGCATATTTTCCCTCTTCGTACAGGGTGACAGCCTCGCCGATCTGCTGGGTGATGGCTGCGGGAGAGATGAATTTGTCGGTTCTGCCGATGGGAGCGAACTCGTTTTCATAGGGTACGATCACGAACAGACGGTAGTCGTCGATGTCGTTCAGCGTGAATTCCACCCCTTCATCCGCTGTCACGATGGCGAATTCCCCGGAAAAATGCTCGTAAATCACGAATTCTTCCCCCTTCAGACCGGGCACATCGGAGGGTTTGACCAGTCCGGTGACGGGATTCTGCTCCTTTGTGATGTTGAACGCCGCCACAACACCGCTCTTTCCGGTGATATTCTGGATCTTCAGAGGCTTGCCCGAGGTTTCCGGATTCACCGCAAGGCAGTCCGCCGTGGGCATTCCGCTGCGGTCGCATCGCAGAATACGCCCGTCATCGAAGGCAAGAGGCTTGAGAATCTCCGCTCTCGACCGTCCGATTTCGTCGCTGACGTAGATGGGACCGCCGGAAACCGCTCTGAGAAGGCTGTTTTTCTCCGCCTGGGTGTCGTCCGTCCACCACATATCGTAGTCGTTCCAGTAGAATTCGCCCTGAAGCACCGAATTGTAGGTACACTGGAGGATGTGCTTGGTGAACCACGGGCGGTCTTCCGGCTGGAAGTCGTCGGAGCATCGGCTGACGGGGCTGAAGCTGCGGTTCCACATATCCTCGGATGCCATGCCCATGCAGTTGATCATGCAGTTGTCGAAATTCAGTCCCACGGATGCTTCCAGACCCCGGTGGTACTGGCGTGTGACGTCGCCCACGGTTCCGGTGTATTTATAGAATCGGCGGGTCATGCTCTGGTTGTCCACCTTGAGAAAGTCCGCGCCGCAGTTTCTGAAGAACCGGTGGATGGTGTTGAACCAGCAGAACGCCTTGTCTTCCCGCCAGTCGGACATGATTCTGCCGTCGGGAGAGGTGTAGGCGTAGTTTTTCAGCTGTGCGTAGGCGGGTCCTGCCGGGTCGATGCCCATCCAGTAGCCGGTGGTGGGGTGCCACATGCCCACCTTGATGCCGTAGGCGTGGATTTTCTCAATTGCGTGTGCCAGACCGTTCGGGAATCGCCGGTAGGACGCCTCGAAATCGTACATGGAGGAGGAGTGCATCAGCCGGAACATTTCGCCTCGGCTGTTGTAGACCGCATCGTTGAAATTCTTCACTTCCGCCCACATATCGTCAATGATTGCCCACTTGACGGGAATGTTCTTCTCCCGGAATTCCTCGCATTTCTCAACGAGCCCGTCCTCGGACACCCGGATCTGAAGTGCGTCCCAGCTGCACCAGCCCAGATACTCGAACACCTCGGGATAGCGGCGTTTGTCTTTTGGCGAGCATCCGTTGTTCAGCAGCTCCAGCGCGTATGTCACGCAGTCATGGACGAGGGCAAAGGGATCATCCCCTTGAGCCATGACGAAGGCAAGTCCGCGGACGGTGTCCAGATTCCGGCACCAGGAGTACATCACGGCGGCGAGTCCATCGGGGGTTCCTTCAAGAATACATTTGTAGTCCTCGGATACCACGGGAACGACCGCGATCCAGCCTCCGTCTTCTTTTTCGCACAGGAGCAGCTGGGTTTCGGAGGGCATCACGGAAAAATCGGTCCCGCCGAAGAAGGGGGAGCACCAGAATTCGGAGTGGCGGCGGTCGGCCATATACCGCTTCACGCCGGTGAGGGGAACGGGAATCACTGCCCCTCTCTCGGGATCCACGGAAATGCCGTCACGATGGAAACCGGCGGACACGGCGGTAATGCCGTTCTTCGTCCGAACCGTGCAGGCGGACGGAATCACTTCTCCGCAGGTGCAGTTGATTTGCGCGGTGAATGTCATAACAGGACTCCTTTATGGATAAAATTTATAAATTATCGCGTGTTTGGCTACAGTATATCATAAATTATCACGGATTTCAATGGGGGAAAGAAAATTCCGGCGGAAGTGTTTCGGATCCGCCGAATCCTGAAAACAACGCAGGGGACGGCGCCCCCGACATCCCGAAACCAATCCAATGCATCGGAACACCGGGGGAACCGTCCCCGCCGTTTTTCTTTTTCTCTCATTATTTATCCCATGTCTGCGCCGCATCTCCCGTGAGATCGATCGCGTCCCCGAGATACGTCGGCTCCGGTTTGATCAGGCACCACAGGAAATCCTTCATCCGCGCGGCAATTTCTCTGGTTTCCCGCATGGACTGTCCCACATATGTCCTCAGATCCGCGGAGATTCCCACCGCATCCAGTCCCAGCGCATCCGCTGTGTACAGGGCGCGCCAGAGATGGTATTCCTGGGTAACGATGACGATCCGCTCCGCACCGAAGATTTCCTTTGCCCGGTACAGGGATTCGTAGGTGGAAAATCCCGCGTGATCCAGAAAAATCACGTTCTCCGGCACACCTTTCGATACCGCGAAATCCTTCATGGCGTTGACCTCGTCGTACTCTTCCCGTCCGTGGTCGCCGCTCATGAGCATCACGGGCGAGAATCCCCTCTCATACAGGCCGATTCCGGTGAGAAGCCGGTCTTCCAGCATATGGCTGGGGGATCCGTCGTCACGCACGCCCGCACCGAGAACCAGAATGCAGTCCGCCTGCTCCGCCAGATGCTCGGGCCGGATCTCATCGGGGGCGTAGATTCTGTCCCTGACGGTATTGTAGATCCAGAGATGCACCCCGATCACTGCGGTCAGGGCGATGAATCCGATAATGAGGATGAATTTCAGCGGTTTTTTGGAAATGGTGTGTTTTTTCATGATTTCTGTGAATGTGGTTGGATGGGATTTGGATTTAATTCTGTCCGTTCTGATTTTCCTGCGCCTGTCTGCACAGCTTGTCCAGCCTGCGGATTTC
>JAFQWY010000074.1 GCA_017407225.1 Clostridia bacterium
CGCAAAGGGCTCGAAGGTTTCAGCGTCAATGGCGCCGGTACACTCGAAAACAAGTTCCGCATTCTCCGAACCGAAGAGAAGAGCGGTTCCGGAGTTCAGATGCAGTTTGAAGGAACTGCCGGGCTTCACCCATTCATAATCGTAAACGGATTCAAAATCATACGGCTCCGGAACATAGCCCAGTTCCAGTTCCTGCACACCGCCGGTGAAGTTCAGTGCCAGATATGCATCCGCGATTCCCCACCAGCCGCCGAAAATTTCTGCCATCTCACTGTTGCCGTAACCGTAGGAATAGGATGCACGACCGTCATCTGTCATGGAAAGATACAGCATAATCTCATTGCCGTCTGCGTCCGTGTACAGGCATTCCCAGTGTCCGGCAAAGGATTCGGTTTCGAGCAGAACGGTTTCTTCCGTACCGGGCTGTTCGGGAGTCTCCGGTACGACAGGCTGTTCCGGCGTTTCGGGCGCATCCGGTGCCGGTGTTTCCGGCTGTTCCGGTGTTTCGGGCACATCCGGTGCCGGTGCGTCCGGCTGTTCCGGCGTTTCGGGCGTATCCGGTGCCGGCGCGTCCGTTTCCGCGATTTCTGTTTCATCTTCCAGAAGAATGTCGATAATCTTCTCCAGTTTGCTGCATCCGGTCAGAACCAGCGAACAGAGAAGAATCGTGGATAGTATTTTCTTTTTCATACAGTCACTTCCTTAACCATTTCTATGATATTTGTCATCAGCCGAATCCGACGGCAATCCATGCATCCCCTTCGGGGTCATACCAGTACGCGCTGCCCCATGTTGCGGCATAATAGCCTTCTTCCGCGCCATCCTTTTCCAGTACGGCACAGATGCAGGTCTGGTAGTCGATTTCCACGGTATTTCCGTCAAACCGCATGGTGTACCCGTCTTCCAGATACTTGTTGATCTCGTAGATTTCCTCGAACAGCAGCATGGCTTCCTCTTCGGAAATCACCGCCGCGTCGCCTTCGTACTGTCCCATATCTTCATAGGTCTGGCAGAACAGGAAATGGGAATAGGTACCGGTAATCTCTGCCGGGTCAAAGGGCGCATACGCCGGCCATTCCACCGTTCCGTCCGTCCATGTAAAGAAGGACGACCACGGATCCACTTCGCCGACCAGTCCGCCCGGGGTGATGGACACACCGGTCATAAACTGGGGAACACCGTTCTCCAGCATACGGAAGGTGAGAAAGTCCGGAACCTCCCCGGACATTTCATAGTCGTTCTGTCCGCACCATACACGGATATCCGCCGTAATCTGCTCCATGTCGGTATCCGCCATGGCAAGAGCATCGTCCAGCAGCACCCGTGTGCCTTTGTCTTTATCATATACCCATGACATCAGCTGACCGTTTGCCCCGTAGGTCGGATATTCGCTCACCGCCACCGTAAGGCTGAGATACCGTTCGGTCTCCGTCGGCCATGCGGTCATTTCGCACCACATGACGTCATCCTCCCAGTAGGTATCCTGCATGGTCTGCGCCAGTTCCTGCACTTCCGCATTGATCGCCAGTGCTTCTTCACATTCGCTGTCCATGATCTGCGGAATTTCAACGAGACATTCTCCTTCCGCATCCCGGAGTACCGTGGGTACATCCAGCCGCGCTTTGCGATCCGCTCCGCCGCATCCGGTGAGAAAGAGCAAGCCCATAAGAATGCACACTGTTTTTTTCATACCGCTTTCCTTTCTGTATGACAAAATTTCTTTGTCTTCTTGAAAACTGACCGAATATATGTTATAATACAGTATTGAATAAATCCGGATCATGACAAGGGGTGATCCCTGTTTGTTGGCGCGGCAGAGATCACAGCAGCACAGACGGCAATCTGTGGTTGAGGGAACCTTTTTCGTAATCCGGCATCCCCGGTATCAAACCGGGTCAGACCAATCACAGCCTATACCCTCTTTGGCTATGCTGGTGTACTTAATTATATGAATTTTTGCAAATTTGTCTCCCCCAAAAAACGCAAATTGGGTAGATTGGGGATGTTTTTTTCCTTAATTTCCGTAAAAATTCATGAAGCATACCATTACGGAGGCCAAAAACTCATGAAAAGAATCCTCGCACTTTTGTTTTCTGTCATGCTGGTGTTCGGCATGACAGGCTGCAGTACCCCCACCCTTCTGGATCCGGACAATCCCGTTACCCTGACGCTCTGGCACGTTTACGGAGAACAGGCGGACTCTCCCATGAATCAGCTTGTTGCAGAATTCAACGCCACAGTCGGTCAGGAAAAAGGAATCGTCGTATCCGTCACCAACGTCACTAACACCTCAAAAATCGGCGGGCAGCTGAAATCCGCACTGGAAGGCGAACCCGGTGCACCCGAAATGCCCGATCTTTTCTCCGCGCACACCTCCCATGCAGGACTTCTCGGCGCGGAAAATCTGGTGGACTGGAACGAATGGTTCAGCGAAAAGGAACTCAAAGAATATGTACCCGAATTTGTGGACAGCGGCAAAACCGATGCGGGACTGTCTATTTTTCCTGTGTCCAAATCCAGCTATGCCCTGTTTATGAACGGCTCTCAGTTTGACCGCTTCTCGGC
>JAFQWY010000075.1 GCA_017407225.1 Clostridia bacterium
CGGCATGAACCAGACCGTACAGACATCTCGCTGCAATACTGTTTTGCCAAATCTGCACGAGTCCCGCGAACGATCTGTAAGCTTCACCATGGGAGTTTCGCCAGAAACTCCGGCATGAGCCAGACCGTACAGACATCTCGCAGTCACATAACGCTCATGCATTAGTCGGTTCCGTCCATGTGGCGCAGTTCAATCTCCACGATCGTTCCCCGTGCCACTCTTGAACCGGCTGCAGGCGACTGATTGACCACAACCGCCGTGGAACCGTTGGTGGATCCGGTGAAGATTACATTGAGTCCTTCCTTCACAACAGCATTGTTTGCATTGTATGCGGTCATACCGGTGAGATCGGGAACAATCACGTTCTGGGAAGGTGTTTCATCCCCGGTGTACAGGATCAGAAGCCCCGTATCACTGGAGATCTTGGAACCCGCTTCCGGGATCTGTGCGGTGACGGTTGCACCGTTTCCGACGAATTCAAACTCGAATCCGCGCCAGTCAAGGTCAACCTTTGCCGCTTCCACCGTCGCACCCACATAATTGGACAGAGTAACGTCCAGCGCCGCAAGCTCTTCGGTGGTGTACTGGGCTTCCACGCCGATGTACGGCAGAACATAGCCCATGAGATTTGAAATATAGGGCGCTGCGACCACGGAACCGTAGACCGCGCTCTTGAGGGGTTTGTCAACAATAATAATTGCGGAAACCTGAGGATCGTCCGCAGGGGCATATGCCGCTGTGGAACCGACACGGTAGGGTGTATTGCCGAATTCGTCCTTTTCGTCACGCTTTTCGGAGGTACCGGTCTTTGCGGCAACTCTGTAGCCCTTGACATATGCATTCTTGGCACCGCCGTCCCCGGCAACGCCTTCTTCCAGAATTTCGGTGATGGTTTCACACACCTCGGTGCTGACCACCTGACGCATTTCTTCGGTTTCGTAGGTCTGGATTACATTGCCGTCGTCGTCCACGATTTCCTTCAGCAGATGGGGTGTTACCAGATATCCGCCGTTGGCCACAGAGGAGATTGCTCTCAGCTGCTGCAGAGGTGTGGTTTTGAAGGTCTGTCCGAAAGAATATACCGCAAGGGATACACCGGAAAAGTTTTTGTACGCGGAATAGATGCCGCTGACTTCACCGGGAAGATCCACACCGGTCTTTCCCATATACCCGAAGGCACGGAAGTAATCGTAGAATTTTTCCCGTCCCACGCCCGCCGCAATCTGCATCAGAGTGGGGTTGCAGGACTGCTGAAGTCCCACACGGAAGGTAACCGCTCCGTGTCCGGTATGCAGGTGACAGCTGATAGGTTTATTCCAGCCTTCAACCATCAGGGAACCGGAACAGTAGAAGGGAGTTTCCGGAGTGACCACACCCTCTTCGAAGGCCATTGCGGTGGTAATAATCTTGAAGGTGGAGCCCGGCTCATAGGTCTCGGTGATGGCTTTGTTGTTCCACATCCGGTACATCAGCTCGGTGTACTTTTTCTTATACTCCTCAGAGCCTTCCGGATATCCGAGAGCGTCCAGTTCCGCCTGTGAATATTCGTCGATGGTATAGGGATCGTTCAGATCAAAGGGAGGATAGGTGGCCATGGCCAGAATCCCGCCGGTATTTACGTCCATGACGATACCGGTAACACGGTCTCCCGCTCCGGATTCCAGATAAGTTTTCTTCAGCTGGTTTTCAAGCTCATACTGGATGTATATATCAAGGGTGGTCACGATATTGTAACCGTTTTCCGCTTCGATATAGCGTTCGTACTCAAAGGGCATATCCTGCCGCTTGGCATCCTGCGCCAGAATATATCTGCCGGAGGTCCCTTCCAGAATGTTGTTGTAGTATGCCTCAAGCCCGTAGATGCCCACACCTTCGGAGTTGGTGAACCCGATTACATGAGCGGCGAGATCGGATTTGGGGTAATACCGTTTGGAGGATGCTTCAAAGTAGATTTCCTTTTTCAGACTGAACTTTGCAATAAAAGTTTCAATCCGCTCCGAAAGATTCGCATCCACGTTCTTCTTCACCACTTCGTAGTAGTCGTCGTAGTACAGCTTTCCGTCAAAGCGGACCTTGGCTGCTTTTTCAAGAACGGTATTCCGATCCACCTGCAGATAACCGGAGAGCACCTCCGCGATCAGTTCGTTCAGTTTGGTACCGCTGTAGCGGATTCCGTAGTCCAAATCCTCGAATTCGTATTTTACATCGTTCTCGGGATCATTGTCCTTCGCCAGCTCCGCGTTATCCTCCATTTTTGAGATGATATCCGCAGGGGACAGAATGACATTGTACACCGTCATATTGGCTGCCAGAATGTTTCCGTTGCGGTCCGTAATATTGCCTCTCTCGGGAGTTACCTCCGTCTGAATGGTCAGCTGATTGAGGACAATGGACTCATAGGTATCATGCATGGTGATCTGGAGGCTGGCAAGCCGTCCCACCAGACAGCAGGCGAGTACGGCAAAGATCCCAAAAATCCACAGTATTTTTCTGGATGTATGACGATCCGGTCGGTTTCTTGTATTCATTGGCTGAGTGAGTCCTCTTTGTTGTTTCAGATTGATCGTTATGCAGCGATGCCGGTCGGATTCCCACGATGATGCTTTTGCTGCGGAATTCCGCAAATCCGGCTCCCGCAACTCACTGTATGCTGAATTCCCGTCAACTATTCGGGAAAAGGAACGGGCTGTATCACCTTTCAGTACAGCCCGATGGATGATTATTTGAATCGTTCAAAGAAATCGCCCAGAGCAGAGAAGATGGACGAAAGCATGATACCGCCTGCCGTTTCTTCTTCGCCGCTGTCAACCAGTTCGATCCGTTCGCCGTCGGAGAGGGAGATGTATTCTTTCTGCACATATTCCTCTTTCACCATGCCGAGGCGTTCGCTTGCCATGCTTTCGATGGTCTTCACATCGTTTTTGTCTTCCAGCCGAAGTTCCAGCTGTTTTGCTTCTTCTTCCAGCTGTGCAAGTTCCTTTTCAAGATTGGCGATTTCCCGTTTGGTCTGGTACACTTCAGAAATACCGGAGACCAGTGCCATGAAGATCAGCGCACCGATGAGCAGCATGGCCAGAAACATTCTGGGGAACGCTTTCTTTTCTGCCTGCTCCTCCGCTGCGGGTGTGATAGGTTCGGGACGGACGATCTGCGGTTCGGGAGTCTGTGCCGTTTTTTTCCCGTGAGGCGGATTCCGTCTCTGCTGTTTTGCACCGGATGCATCCGCGGACTTCATTCTCTGCTGTGCAGTTCCGGTTCCCGCAGACCGGGTCCGGTATGTATTCCGGGGAGTTTCGCGGACGGGCTGTTCCATTCTGCCGGAAGCTGTTCCGCGTCGTCTGTAGTTTTCATGGAACGCCGCTTCTGCCGCATTTCCGTTGGGATTATGTTCCCTTTCTGCCCGGCGCATCAGCTCGGATGTGGAAGAAGCCTGCATACCGCTGACAGAGGATCCGCGCCGACCGAAACGGTCTTTCATTTTTTCAGCCAAAACATACTGATTGCCGGTTGTCATACCTGCTTCCTCCTTGTTTGTGTGATAGTTGATTGTTTATTCCCACCTTGAAAGGTATGTCATTGCCTGTTTCACGCCTTCTTCAAAGGGTTCGGGGTGACTCAGTTCCAGAGCATAGGTGCCGCTGTATCCCGCTTTTTTCAGGATATCCATACAGCGGTCAAGATTTACATTTCCGTCGCCGACCATGGTTTCTCTGAGCCATCTGCCGCCCCGGGTGGGATACCAGTGGCGGCTCGGCGGATTTTTGAATTTCTTTACCAGATAATCCTTGATGTGCACATGGCAGATATCTTCCGCATATGCTTCAAAGAAACGCTCCGCGCCCTCATCTACAAACAGGGAATTTCCCACGTCGCCGCAGACACCTACGTTGCCGC
The DNA here is from genome assembly GCA_017407225.1 of Clostridia bacterium. GTDB lineage: Bacteria > Bacillota > Clostridia > Oscillospirales > CAG-272 > UMGS1696. Next base: position 3,895 of record JAFQWY010000075.1, read on the forward strand.
AGCACTGCTTCACCTGCCGGTAAAATGCGCCGAAGCCTTCCACACCGTTGGCGTACAGTCCCTGATCCTCGTAAATGCATTTCACCCCGAGAGGCTCTGCATACCGCGCGACCTGAACCGCCGCATCCGCTGCACAGGCGATTCCTTCGCTGAAGGAGGGCATCCCTTCAAAGGGAGCCAGCCACAGCAGGAGAGTATGGTGGAGGAAGGGACATTCCAGCTCCGATGCAATCTCGGCCTGACGTTTCAGGGATTCCACCGCTGCCGGCGACTTGTACACCGTGGTACCGACGGACCAGCAGGCTGTGCTCAGTCCGCGCTGTGCCAGAATCTGCTTTGTCTTCCGGGCAGCTTCTCTGTCGGGGATCAGAACGGGATCTTTAGGCCCTGCGGATTCCAGCACTTCAACCGCCGAGAAACCGTGTTCGGCCGCATAGTCTGCAGCGGCTTCCATCCCCAGGCGAGCCGCCGTGGAATTGAATCGGGTGTAGAAGGTGAAACGCATGTCCTCTTCCCTCTTTAAGTGAGTTTATACTTTTTCCGCCGTCCGGAGCTTTGCGCTTCTGGAGCGGGGATTGATTTCCATTTCTTCATCCGTCGGGAGAATAGGTTTTCTCGACAGAAGTCTGATCTTCGGTTTTCCGCCGCAGGTACATACGGGGAATTCCGGAGGACAGGTACATCCGGTGGACAGCTTCTTGAAGGTTTCCTTGGTAATTCTGTCTTCCAGGGAGTGGAAGGTTATGACCGCCATCCGTCCGCCGGGCTTCAGTCTTGCGCAGGCATCCTCAATGGAAGGTGCGATGGCATCCAGCTCACCGTTCACCTCGATGCGGATTGCCTGGAAGGTGCGGCGCGCGGGATTCTGAGCTTCCTTCATGCGCTGTGCCGCGGGAATTGCTTCGGAGATGATCTGAGCCAGCTCCGTAGTGGTTTCGATGGGCTTCTGCTGTCTGACTTCAGCGATGTGCTGAGCGATTCTCTGAGCGAACCGTTCTTCGCCGTATTCCTTGATGATCCGCCGCAGTTCGTACTCGTCGTAGAAGTTGACCACGTCATGCGCAGATCTGTTTTCCTGCTGATCCATCCGCATATCCAGCGGTGCTTCCTTGGAGTAGGAAAAGCCGCGGTCGCCTTCGTCCAGCTGATGGGAGGAAACTCCCAGATCCCACATGATGCCGTCGATCTGCTCAACCCCGATGAGGTCCAGCGCGGACGCCACATTGCGGAAATTTGTTTTTACGATAGTAAATTTATCTTTGTAGGGTTCAAGCCGTGCGGTGCATGCCGCGATTGCTTCGTCATCCCGGTCCAGACAGATCAGACGGGAGCCTTCCGGCAGGCGCTTCGCGATTTCAAAGGAATGACCGCCGCCGCCGGCTGTACAGTCAACGTATATACCGCCCCGCTCCGGTTCCAGTGCATCCATGCACTCCTTCGCCATGACGGACACATGATTGAATTCCATGTTTCCTCTTTCGTTTCTGCTGTATTGAAGATCCGCTTACAGACCGAGTTCCTGAAGCAGATTGTTGAAGTCCTCGGGTTCGTCGTCGAGGTTGAGGGATTTCCATGTTTCTTCGTCCCAGATTTCCGCGTACTTGCCGCAACCGACGGTAATGATGCTCTTGGTGATGCCGGCGAATTCCAGCATCTCCGGCGGAAGCTGCACACGTCCCTGGGAGTCGGGAGTAACTTCGATGGAGTTTGAATAAATATAACGGGTAATCTGACGCACCTGTGTCTTGGGAAGCTCGCTGATTTTTCTCGCGTAATTTTCCCATTCCTCCGCGGAATAAACCGTGAGGCATTTATCGCTTCCGCGCAGAATCGTTACGGTATCTCCCAGCTGTTCCTTGAGTTTTGCAGGGATGATAAGGCGGTTCTTTGCGTCCAGTGAGTGATAATATTTTCCGGTCAGCATGCCGCACATTTCCTCCCTTTCGCTCATTTTTGTGGGATTTTCCACCCTCGCGTAATATTATAACCCAACTGCATTAAATAATCAAGAGGTTTGGGGAAAAAATCCGGGTATATTATATTAAAAAGTTCAGTTTTTCATTCATTTCCCGCCATTTCCGCCATCCTTCGGCAAGGGACTCCGACAGGATGCGCCGGTGTCCGCCGAAATGCGATTTCCGGCACTTTTCCGACAGGTTTGCTATTACCATTTTCTGTTATTCCGCGTTCTTCTCCGCCGTTGTTTTGTTCATTGTTTATTCAATTTATTGCCCATGTATTTTAATATTAAATGTGATTTAAATTTACATTTCAGAAAGGCAAAAAAGCCCCGCAGACGTGCCGCAGGAGACTTTTTTGCTTCAATTTCTGTAATTTTCAAACGAAAAATATTTACTTCGTCAGTTGTGCAAGTATCAGTTTTTCAGCCGCCGACGGATCCGCAGCACCTCCGGTTTCACGCATCACCGCGCCGAGAATCTGCTTTGCCGCTGCCGCTTTTCCTTTTTTGAAGTCAGCCACAGCTTTTGCGTTTGCCGAAATCGCTCTTTCCACATAGGGCAGAAGCGTATTTTCATCGCTGATTTTCAGCATTTTTTCTTTTTCTGCCGTCACAAAAGGACTGATTCCGGACTCTGCAGCCATATGAATCAGCTTTTTCGCATTGCCGCTGACCACTTTTCCTTCCCCGAACAATGTGCAGGCTTCCCCGAACAGACCGGGATTCACATATTCTGAGAATGCATTTTCATCCAGTTTCGGCAGAATCTCCCCCACAAACAGGCTGACCGCCGCGGATTTGTACTCAGTTTTTTCCGCGCAGGCTTCGAAATAATCCGCAATCTGCGGAGATGCCGTCAGAAGATATGCATCATCCGGTCTGACTCCGTAGTCCCCCACCAGTTTTTCGGCACGTTCATCGGGCATCAGAGGCATTTTTCTGCGGATATTCTCGATATACTCCTCGCTCAGAATCAGGGGCGGAATATTGGGCTCCGTGAAATACCGGTAGTCCACAGCCGTTTCCTTCAGCCGCATCCGCTCGGTTTTTCCGGTATCCTCATTGAAGCGCCTGGTTTCGGGAACCACTTCACCGCCGGATGTCAGAACCTGAATCTGCCGCAAGATCTCATCATCCACAGCTCGTCCGGCATAAGAAATAGAGTTAAGATTCTTGATCTCCGTCTTCACGCCCATCTTCTCCGTACCGGCAGGACGCACGGAAACATTCACATCGCAGCGCAGAGAGCCCTCGTTCATCCGGCAGTCGGACACACCGATCCCCAGCAGAATCCGTCTCAGAGAGGTCAGATACGCCTTCACCTCCGCAGCGGAATGCATCACCGGCCGGCTGACAATCTCAATCAGGGGCACGCCGCTCCGGTTGTAGTCCGCGTAAGTGGAATCTCCTCGGTGAATCAGCTTTCCGGCATCTTCCTCCAGATGGATCCGTTCCAGTTCAATGGCGTATTTCCGACCTTCCAGAGTCACGGGCACACCGCCGCCTTCGCAGATGGGACGCTCGTACTGGGTGATCTGGTACCCCTTGGGCAGATCGGGATAGTAATAGTTTTTCCGGTCAAACCAGGATGTCCGGTTGATGCGGCAGTCCAGAGCAAGTCCGGCGCGAACCGCAAATTCCACCGGTTCCTCCCCCAGCATGGGCAGAGCTCCCGGCATCCCCAGACAAACGGGACACACATTGGTATTGGGTGCGCCTCCGAACTGCGCGGGACAGGAGCAGAAAATCTTGGTCTTCGTTTTAAGCTCCGCATGAACTTCCAGCCCGATCACGGCTTCGTAACCGGTGTTTGTCATCTCACTCATTGCCGCTCCTCCATTCACATTCCAGCGCATATGCCGTCCGATACAGATCCGCTTCCCCGAACCGGCGGCTCATCAGTGTCACGCCGTATGACAGACCGCCATACAGTTTCGGCAGCGAGATTGCCGGGCATCCGGTCAGATTGGCAAGAGTTGTGAACCGGTCGCTGGCATACAGCTTCTCCGCAGCATCGCCGAACTCACCGAGACGGAATGCGGCTCCCCATGTAGTCGGCATCAGAACCCCATCGTATTTTTCCCAGACCGCATCCATGGCACGGCAGATTCCGTACTGCATCTCTTTTGCACGGCGGAATCCGTCACCGCCTCCTGCCGCAAGCAAAGCATAGGTGCCTGCAAGGATCCTGCGTTTCACTTCATCCCCCAGAACACTCCGGGCATTCTTCATCATTTCTGCTGCCGATGCCCCGTCTCCGAAAGCACCGTACCGAAGCCCGTCAAACCGCGCCAGGTTGGAGGAGCACTCGGAAGCACATATAATAAGGTAGGTTTTCAGCACATCCTCGGTATCGGGCAGGCTGACGCGCTCCACGGATGCCCCAAGCTTCTCAAGAGCAGAGGCAGCATCGTTGACCGCACAGGCCTGTTCGGGCTGACAGCCGGCCTCGAAACCGTCCATCAGACCGATCCGCAGTCCGCACACATCTTTTCCCAGAGCCGCCGTACAGCTGCCGTTCAGATCCACGGAAGTCATATCCCGTCCGTCGTGTCCCGCAAGGGCATCCAGAACCATGGCACTGTCGGTCACATCCTGTGTAATGGGAGATACGGTATCCAGAGACGATGCAAATTCCGTCAGTCCCCATCTGGAAATCACGCCGTATGTGGGCTTTACGGCAACCGCACCGCAGAATGCAGCAGGCTGACGGGCACTTCCTCCCGTATCGGATCCCAGAGCCCACGGAGCTGTCATGGACGCCACAGCAGCCGCAGAACCGCCGGAAGAGCCGCCTGCGGAGCGTGTGAGATCCAGGGGATTCTTCGATGCACCGAAAACAGAGCGTTCCGTGGAAGAGCCCATGGCAAATTCATCCATATTGGTCTTTCCCAGCATGGGACATCCGGCCGCACTGAGTTTTTCGTAAGCCGCACAGGAATATGTCGGGACAAAATCCGCAAGCATTGCAGAGGCACAGGTCATTCGTGTACCCCGGCTGGCAAAATTGTCCTTCAGCGCATATGGAACTCCGGCAAGAGGGTGATCGGCAGGAGCGGCATCGGACTCTTCCGCTGTTTTCATGGCACTTTCAGCCGCTACCGTCACATATGCATTCAGCTCGGGATTCCGCTTTTCGATTTCTTTCAGATAAGCCGCCGTAATTTCAGCGGAAGTCAGTTCCTTTTTCGCCAGACAGCCGGCAAGCTGTGCGGCAGTCAGTTTTACCACAGAATCCATCACGCCACCACCCTTGGTACCCGTACGGAATCTCCGTCACAATGTCCGGACTGACTGATATCCGCCCGTTCCGCTCCCGTTTCTTCCGGTGTCCGCAGTTCTTCGGGGGATACCTTCTTCCCGGACAGCGGCACACAGAGCTTCTCACCGGGAATCTCTTCCGGACAAGCCGAGCGGACATCACGGATGTAGTTCCGCAGCTTCATCACATCGCTGTAGAGATCAGCATCCAGCATAGCGGCAGCCGCGACAAAATCAAAAGTTTTTTCTTCCATAATTTACTCCCTCAACGTTTTCAGCAAAGCGATTTCTTCCCCGTATCCGGCCAGATCATTGGGGGTTTCCAGATAGAACGGCAGATGTTTCAGCATGGGATGATTGATGATCCGCGTAATTGCTTCCAGCCCGATGGAGCCTTCCCCGATCTTTGCGTGTCTGTCCTTGTGAGAGCCGGGCGGATTGGCGGAATCGTTGAGATGGACGGCACGCAGACGGTCTATGCCGATGCACCGGTCAAACTCCCGCAGAACCCCGTCGGGATCACCGATAATGTCATACCCGGCATCGCTGACATGGCAGGTATCCAGACATACACCCAGGTATTCCCTCAGCCCCGGATCCACTCGTTCCATAACCGCCGCAAGCTCCTCGAAGGAACGTCCGATTTCCGTGCCTTTTCCTGCCATGGTTTCCAGCAGCACAGTGGTCTGCATTCCTTTCCACAGCACCTTGTCGAGCATGGATGCAATAAAGTCAATCCCTGCCTCCACCCCCTGTCCTACATGACATCCCGGGTGAAAATTGTACAACGATCCCGGCAGATTCTCCAGAAATTCAAGCTCCCCGTGCATGGAATCGCAGGAATATTGCCGTACCCCCTCATCCTTGGAACAGGGATTATACGTATACGGTGCATGAGCCAGGGGCATTGTCAGGCCGTTTTCCTGTATCAATGCCAGCAATGCCGCCACATCTTCCGGGTCGGCAGGCTTATTCTGCTTTCCTCCTTTTGGGTTTTTGGTAAAGTACTGAAAACTTCTGCCGCCGACCGACAGAATCCGCTCGCCCATGGAACGATATCCGCCTTCCGTCGACAAATGGCATCCGATGATAAACATAGCTGTACTCCATTCGGTAAAATTCATTTTGTTCAATGTTGACTGTGTGTATTTTCACAGTTATCCGTCATTTCCGTCTGACAGGTCAGCCCCCATCCTCACGGATTGACGTTATATTTTTACTCCGTTCGGCATACACTAAAGCCGCATACCGTTATTTTCGGAGTCAATCATGAGATCCAGAATTTTCGCCCGGAATTCCCGTTTGTCCGGGATAATCCGGATCATTGCAGAGGATCGCGTATCCCTTCATGCCGCACACGCATCATTTTTCGTCATCACCTCCGCTGTTCCGTTCGCATCCATTCTTTTCACTCTGTCAGGAATATTTCTTCCGTCCCGTTTTCCGCAGTCCCTGATGAATCTCCCGTCAACCACCGTCCTTACGAAGCTTCTGATGCATTTCGCATCGGAAATCCGCAGTATCCCAGGGGTATCCCTGCTGTCGTTTTCCACCGTCACAACGCTCTGGACGGCATCACGCGGAATCTCCGGAATCCGGCTGGGACTGGAAACCATTTACGGATGCCGTGAAAAGAACGGCTACGTCGCCCATCGGCTGCGGTCCCTGCTCGTCACCCTGCTGTTCATCCTTCTGCTGGTAGCAACCGTCGGAATCCTCCTGTTCGGAGATGTTCTGGGACTATCGGCGATGAAAATCCGCTTTCCGCTGTTCGCCGTTCTGCTGACTGCCGCATTCACCGGATTTTACGTTTCCGTCGCACGGCGCAGCAGCAGTGTCCGACATGATATCCTGCTTCACCTTCCGGGAGCCGTATTTTCCACAGTAGGGTGGATTGTGTTTTCATGGGGGTATTCCCTGTACATTCTCCACTTTCCCTCTGCCGCTGCCGTATACGGAGGTCTGGCGGCAATCTGTCTGATCATGCTGTGGCTGTATTTCTGTATGATGATTCTGCTTCTGGGAGCCGAGATCAACAAGCTGTGTTTTGCGGGACGGCAGAAATAGCTGCTCCTGTACGAATGACCAAAGAACGGTGTCCGGGCAAAGGAGTCCGATCACCGTTCTTGTTTCTGATTTGGTTATTCCGCAGCCACGTCACCGGTCGTCTGCTGTTCCGTGTAATTCTGGAACTGCGCGATCACTGCGTTGTGCTGTTCCTTGGTTTCGGAAGGATAGATAGTACCTTTATGGTGATAGAAGAAATAGTAATTGGTGGTTACGGGAGAAAGCGCCGCCAGCATCGCGGATGCGGAGGGATTTGCAATGGGTCCGGGCGGCAAACCGTCATTGGTGTAGGTGTTGTACGCCAGATCAACTTCCAGATCGGAACCGGTCAGCTGAGGACGTTCTCCGCTTTCGTGCTGCATCTGGTAAACAATCGTAGCGTCACTTTCCAGTTTCGGGAAGGTCCACGGATTGTTCATACGGTTATGGAACACGGACGAAATGATAAAGAATTCGGAAGGAGATGCCGCTTCCTTCTCGATGATGGAGGCAAGCGTGATGACTTCGTCTACAGTATATCCGAATGCGGCACTCTGCTCCCGGTATTCCTTTGTGAAAATCTGGGAAAAACGCTTGAGCAGTTTATTGATGACAGTGGCTTCGCTGGAATTGAGGTAGAACTCGTAGGTATCCGGGAAAAGATAGCCGTCCAGACGGTAGATTCTGTCTTCGCTGATACCGTTGTCGTTCAGCTCCCTCAGGAACCAGTAATCGAATTCGTAGTTCTGGATTACATCCACAAACCCCTCACGGGTTCCGATGCCTTCCGACACAAACAGATCAATAATCTCATCGGTGGTAAAGCCTTCGGGGATGGTGATCTTCTTGATGCCCGTCACCGGCTTTTCCTTGAAGGCATCCAGCAGGTCTTCATAGCTCATCATGCCGTGAACCGTGTAGGTGCCCGCAACAAACTTACGGTCATCCTTCTCCTTGACGGCAAAGATCTTGAAGATTGTCGGATAACGGATGATGTCGTTCTTATACAGCACTTCCGTCACTTCATCCAGGGTTGCATACTCGGGAATGTTCACTTCCACCAGTTCATCCGACTTCACGAAAGCAAACATATCGTTGCCCACGTTGATGATGACCATGGACAGGAAGACGGAAACGATCATGACAAATACGATGTAAACAATCGCTTTGACCACACTGACGACGGTATTTCCGCCCTCATCGCTTCCTGCGTATTCTTCCTTTGCCTTCTGGGGCTTCACCGGAGTTACCGGCTTTGTCCGCATCATGGATTCACGGCGCTGCTGAGCTGCAGGGGCAGTCTGACGTGGCTGACCGGATTTTACAGGAGTATTCTGCGCTCCGTTCCGGATTCCTTCCGCTGAACTGCTGCGCTGCTGAACGGATCCGGCAGAGGGCTGTTTCTGTACGGGAGTTTCAACAGATCTCTGTGACGTTTTTCCGGGAACCGGCGCTGAAGGATTCTGCCGCACGGGAGTCTGCGGATTCTGTCTGACCGGACTCTGAGGATTCTGTCTTACAGGCTGGGACACAGGACGGATCTGGCCGGAATTCTGCACAGGATTCTGTCCGCGCGGAGTCTGACGCACAGTACCGTCGGGACTCTGACTGACCGGTTTCTGCCGGGGGGTGCTGTGAGCCTGAGCATTGGCCTGATTGATGCGGTTTCGCAGTGCATCCGCGGTATGGGGCTGGACCGAAAAAGTCCTGGTTGCGTCAAGGGGCGTATTCTGCCCCGTTGTATTCTTATTCTGTTCCGTAGGTATCACCTCTCATTCTGGTGATTTTTAGAATTCCGCCATGGAAGCCACCGCAAACATGATGACAACCACAAGGAATGTGGGCGAGAAAAACACATCGGCAATCCGCCCGAAAATATTCTCACGGGAGCCTGCCGCCTGAGGAGACTCCACGTTTTCTTCCGCATAATTTTTATAAATACCCTGAGCTTCCCAGCACATCAGCATACCGGAAAGAACGAACACCGCTCCTGCGATCAGCACGAACAGTACCAGGCTGACATTCTGCCTGTCAACAATGTGCAGTACGTATTTTTCACACAGGAGAACCGCCGCATTGTTGATGATATGAATCAGCATGGCGGCAAGGAGGGATCTGGTGGCATACAGCACCAGTGCCAGCATAATTCCCGAGAAAAAGTAGATGGGGAATCCGACAATGGAAAAGTGGGACATGGCAAAAACAACGGCCGAAAAGATAACGGCAATTCCGGCACCGCGGGATTCGTATTCCCCCGCGATGATGCCGCGGAAAAGCAGCTCTTCGGTCACGGCGGGCAGTATGGCAAACGCCATCACCAGATACAATCCGTCGAAAAAGCGCTCATTCATGGCAAATGCCGCGTATTCCGATACCGATGACGCTTCAAAGGCATCCGGAAATACCGTGTACATCACCATACTGATCATAAGCACGCCGCAGATCATAAAGACAGCTGCATGAAACATGTAAAGCAGTGCCGACGGCGAAAATCCGCGAAGCCGGAGACGGGGCGTAAGATCCTTTCCACGGATCCGGGCATAGAACACCGACGGAACCGCATACGTCAGCAGCTGTACAACAATTACTGTCAGATAAGGGTTCTCGCGCATCCCCAGCATATCATCGGGTATATAATTCACACACAGCACCAGGCCGAACACAACGATCAGCAGGATCGGCGTCAGCATGGTTTCCTTGAAGTTCCGCATCACTTCCGGGTCTTTTTGCCGTCCTTGGTGATCTTGACACCTTTTTCGGTCAGCAGAATGTCCACGGATACGTCAAACCGTCCTCTGGGTACTTCCGGCAGGATGTAGTCGGAGTAGACCACCCCGATGGTGCATCCGGAGAACTGGGACAGATAACGGTCGTAGAAGCCCTTGCCGTATCCCAGACGGTAACCCGCCTTGTCGTACACCAGACCGGGTACGAAGCATACGGCGCCGCCGGTTTCGTTGACGCAGTCGTAGATGGGAGCATCTTCCGGGGGCTCCAGCAGACCGTAGGAATCGGGCTTCAGCTCATCCAGGGAGTTCACAATATGGTACTCCATGGTGTGAGTCTTCTTGTCGCATCTGGGGAAGAGAACCTTCTTGCCCTTTTCAAATGCGGATTTTGCGATGGGGTAAACGTCGATCTCGTCGTCAGTCGCGGCGTACAGCAGTACATATTCCGCATAACGGAAGCTGACGAGTCCTTCGGCAGCCTGGCAGACAGCACTGTCCCGTCTGAATTTTTCCTCGGGATCCATCTGGCTTCTCAGGGTTTTATATTCTTCACGAATATCGTCTTTCTGTTTTCTGATCATTTTGCAAGCACGGCAGCGGACAGTTTATCCGCCGCTTCGTCTCCTTTCAAGAGTCGTGTCAGGGCAAGGGAGAATTCCAGCGCGGCGCCCATACCGCATCCGGTCACATAATTTCCGTCAGTTTCCACACGTCCGCCCGTGAGAACGGCACCTTCCAGATGCTGCTCAAAGCCCGGGTAGCAAACCGCACGTCTTCCGCTGAGAAGTCCGCGTTTTCCGGGAATCATCGGAGCGGCACAGATTGCGGCAATGATCTTTCCGGATTCGGCGGCGGCACGCACCATGGCATCCACATCCTTGTCCTCATCCAGATTCTTCGCACCCGGCATACCGCCCGGCAGAATGATCATTTCCACATCTCCGCTGTCCCAGAATTTCTTCGCCTCGGACATGGTGATATCCGCTTCCACTGCAATTCCGTGGGAACCGGAAACTCTTTTCGTCAGCAGTTTTCCCACAGCAACGGTATGCACCTCCACGCCTGCCCGCCGCAGAATATCCACGGGAGTCAGCGCTTCGATTTCTTCAAAACCGTCTGCCAAAAATTCCAGAACCATAATCGCACTCCTTCTTCACATCACAGGTTATTTCCTATATTATACCATTGTTCCCACGTCAAGCGGTTAACAATCCATAAACATTCACGCGTTTTACTGAAATTTAACATTTTCAGCAGTTTTATCTGCCGAGGATTCTGTGCGCCGCCTCAGCCACATCTTCCGCGATAGATTCACGGGATCTGGGTTCCTCCGCACCTTCTTCGGCACAGCGGATCACGGTCCAGCCGCAGGTCTCTGCCGTAAAGGAAGCGGCAGCACGGCACCGGGTCAGGTACTCCGTATCCAGTTCGTGAATATCCATCACCCGTCCGGTGGCTTCACTTCTCCTCCGGACCAGAGCAGTGGATACGGATTCGGGCATATCCAGAAGAATAACACCGTCGGGTTCAGGAAGTCCCAGTCTGGTGAATTCAAAATCCCACAGCCAGTCCAGGAATTCATTCCACTGCTCCCGGGGCATTTTCGCCAGCTGATGATAGGCGTTGGCCGTAGTATACCGGTTGGCAATCACTACGGTATCCTCACGTTCATATTCCTTACGCCATTCGTTCACGTAGCTCACATAACGGTCAGCCGCAAAGAACATGGATGCCGCGTATGCGTTGGTATCATCGGGATCTTTGCCGAGTTTTCCGTTCAGGTATAGATTGACGAGAGCAGCACCCTCGCTTCTGTAATTGGGAAAGTCAATGACATGGGTGCGGTAACCGGCACTCTTCAGATGAGCCTGCAGCAGCTCGGTCTGAGTGCCCTTACCGCTTCCGTCCAGACCTTCCAGTACGATAAGTTCAGACATGATTTTTCAGTTCGTTTCTTAAGTATTTTTGTTCCGTCATTCGGATTTCAGACGCATTTCCATAAATTCCTGCTTGGTAATCAGCACATCCCGGGGTTTGGAGCCGTCCGGTGCACTGACATAGCCCATCTGTTCCATGCGGTCAATGATCTTTGCCGCACGGCCGTAACCAAGGTGCAGTTTCCGCTGGATGAGGGAGGTGGAAATCTTGCCGGACTCCACCGCCAGCTCCACCGTTGCCATGAACATGGGATCTTCTTCATCCCCGTCCTCGTCATCAAAGGAACCGGCAGATGCGCCTTTTTTGCCTGCACCGCATTTCTGGGCTTCCCGTTCGATTTCGTTGACGATTTTTTCCGTATCGGTGCTCTCGAAAGCGGTATTCATGTTCTTGATGTAGCTGACGACCTCTTCCACATCGTTTTCGGATACATACGCACCCTGTACACGGATGGGCTTGAGGGCGCCCACGGGATTGAACAGCATATCGCCCATACCGATCAGGTTGGCAGCCGCACCGATGTCGATAATGGTACGGGAGTCAATCTGGGAGGAGGTACGGAATGCGATTCTGGAGGGCACGTTCGCCTTGATCAGACCGGTAATAACGTCAACGGAAGGGCGCTGGGTACCGATAATCAGGTGCATACCCGCCGCTCTTGCCTTCTGTGCGATCCGGCAGATGGAGTCTTCCACATCGTCGGAAGCGGTCATCATCAGGTCGGCAAGCTCGTCGATGATAATGACGATTCTGGGCATATATTCGTAATCCGGGTCATTCTTGGTCACTTCGTTGAAGGCTTTGATATCGCGCACACCCACCGCTTCGATCAGACTGTAACGGCGTTCCATTTCACCTACCGCCCAGGACAGTGAACCTGCTGCCTTCTTGGGCTCGCTGACCACGGGAACCAGCAGATGGGGGATTCCGTTGTAGATATTCAGTTCAACCTTTTTCGGGTCGATGAGAATCAGCTTGACATCCTCGGGAGATGCCTTGTACAGCAGGGATGTAATCACGGAGTTGATGCACACGGACTTACCAGCACCGGTTGCACCCGCGATCAGCAGATGGGGCATTTTACCGATATCAAAGTAAACCGCATCCCCGGCAACGTCCGCCCCCAGAGCCACCGTCAGCTTTGAGGGAGCTTCCTGGAATCTGGAATCTTCGATGAGGGTACGGAGATGTACGGTGGATTTCTTCTTGTTGGGTACCTCAATGCCCACTGCCGCTTTGCCGGGAATGGGGGCTTCAATGCGCACGCCCATGGTAGCAAGGCTCAGGGAGATATCGTCCACCAGATTGGCGATGGAACGAACCTTGATGCCCCTCTCGGGAACCAGTTCGTACCGGGTGATGGTAGGACCGCGGGAGATATTCTCGATCTTGGTCTTCACGTTGAAGCTTGCGAGGGTTTCCACCAGCTTGACGGCGTTCTCCTGCAGTTCTTCCTTGATGCTTTCGTTGCCGCCGGAGGTATCTTCCTGCAGAATCTCGATGGGCGGGAACTTATATTCGGGAAGGGGCAGCTTCTTCGCCGGCTCGGACTGGGCAACGGGAGAAGCGACGGTTTCGCGCTTCACTTCCAGAGGATCTCTCATATACTGCTCGGACAGCTTGTCCAGAAGCTCTGCATCCCCCGGATTGACGAAGATTTTTGTAACATCAAAGTCCCCTTCATCCCCGTCCATGGCCAGTCTCACCGTGTCGGTTTCATCGGATTCGGCCTTTCCGGAAGTGCGTGCGGTTTCTTCACGGCGTTTTGCCGCATAGGTGGAGGACGCGGGAATCTTCACTTCCGCAGGCTCATCCACATCAAAGGGCGGCTGATCATCGGGGATTTCTTCCCACACGGGCTGCTCCGGCTCTGCTGCAGGTTCCTTAAAGGAATCGCTGACACGCTTGCGCTTTTCGTGCAGATCGATCGCTGCCACTTCCACTGCATCCAGTACCTCCCCGGCTTCAATGGACTGAGGCTGTTCGCTGTCTGCGGAAAAATCATCGGCAGCGGCAGGAGCGGTACGGGGCTTCTTCGGCAGATCGTCGTGCAGATCCTGGGTTTTCCGGCTTTTCTCAATCCGTTCCCGTGTACGCTTCATGACTTCGTCAAAAATCTGCTCATCCACGGCACCGCGGTCGATTTTTCCGTCATCCTTTACGGGAGCATCATCCGCTGTCTCCGTCATGGGAATATCGTCAAGGACTTCTCCGGTTTCCGTATTCACACGGACAACGGGCGCCTCTTCCCCTGCGGATTCCACCGCATCATAAACGGGAACATCCACAACCGGACGGCGGCGTCTTTTCACATGATATACCGTAGACGGGGGTGTTCCCATGGGAAGCTGTTCGGCAGGAGCATCCTTCCCTTCCCCGCCCTTTTCCCGTTCTGCTTTTTCGGCAGCGATTCTGGCTTCTTTTTCTTTTTTCTTCTTTTCACGCAGATATTCGAGATATTCTTCTTCCCGGATCTGCTGTCTGGACTTCGGTGCGGTGCGGCGTTTTTCTTCCTTGACGGCACGCATTTCCGCACGCTTTTCACCGGAGAACTTGATTTTATAGGCAATCCAGATCACAAGTCCCCGGGGAGTTATACCTGCCACATACAGGGAGAGGAATACAATCGCCGTGAACAGAAGAATCAGGGAGCAGGCAGAGCCGAATCCTCTGAGCAGAAGCTCGCCGAGGACACCGCCCACCACGCCGCCGCCGATCAGTTCACAGCCGTCGTTATAGTAGCTCTTCACATCAATCGTTCTGCCGCCGCCTCCCAGAATATGGAGAAGCATGGTCAGGAGAACAAACACAATGGCGATACAGGCGGATTTTGCCGCAGCAAGCCCTTCTTCATGGTCGCGGTTCCAGAAAAATGCGCGTACTAAAAGCAGAATCGGCAGAGCATAGGCACCGCCCGCGAACAATCCGGTGAAGATTCCGCGGATGCCGCCGCCTACCTTGCCTTCCCCGATAATCACACAGACACCGATCAGTACAGCGGTCAGTGCAATAATGTACGGTGCCGCCTGATTCAGAAAGGTATAGTCACGGGGAACGGGATTCTTTACAGGCTGAGTTTTCGCGGAAGATTTTGCGGACGATTTCGCGGCAGTTTTTGTTCCTGCAGTGTTTTTGGTATTTTTTGTATTCTTATTGGATCCTGATTTGCTGTTTTTCGTCTGGGGCATGATGTCTCCTTTTTCTCAAAATCATCGTCATATATATAATATAGATAGTTATTTTTACGAAAACGAGTTCGGCATAAAAAGCCAATATATATTTTACCATGCGGAGAGGAAAAAAACAAGGGATTTGCTGTGACTTTTCGCTTTTCCCGGATGAAATTTATAACAAAAAACACAGTCTTCCATGAAGGTCACGGAAAACTGTGTTCCTGATGCAGTCAATTATTTATCCAGCGCGTAGAAGCCGTGGTTCTTGTCCCATTCGGGTCTGTGAGTCCACATGCCCCTGGTGAAGTCAGGAATATCCTGGGGCGCGCCGTTGTTGAGGATGGAAATTTCGGACAGAGGAGTGATTGCCATCCATGCAGCGGTATCGTAAGTATCGATCGGAGGAACTTCGCCGTTCTTCAGTGCTTCGAAGAATGCATCGAATACCAGCCAGTCCATACCGCCGTGGCCGCCCTTGATGCCTTCGGTTTCAAACTTGTGCCATACGGGATGTTCGTACTGTTCCCGGTATTCCTTCACGTTGTTGTAGAATTTGTGATCCCATTCACCGTGAACGTGTTCCATATAAACCGCATTGCACACTTCGGAGAAGTAACCGTTGGTACCGCGTACGGTGAAGTTACGGGAGTAGTTTCTGGGAAGAGTGGTGTCGAGAGTGAGGGTAATCAGCTCGCCGTTTGCACATCTGATGTTGGTCTTCACGATATCGCCCTGAGCAAAGCGGTAAGTCTTCAGCGCGGGGTTGACCTTTTCATTCTTTTCCGCAAAGTCATTGAGACCGAAGGCACCGGAAGCCATGGAAGACAGGCTGACCATGCGGTTGCCGCGGTTGATGTCAAGAATCTTCGCGATAGGGCCAAGCTCATGAGTGGGATAGTTTTCGCAGTTGCGGTTCTGGTAGTTGCGGAGACGGTAGTGACGGTTTTCTTCTCCGAACGCGATTTCGCTTCTCAGGTCGTGCTGGTAGCCGCCTTCACAGTGAACAACTTTGCCGAACACGCCTTCGCGTACCATGCGCATAACCATCATTTCATTGCGGTCATAGCAGCAGTTTTCCAGCATCATGCAGTGGATGCGGGTCTTTTCGTAGGTGTCAACCAGCTTCCAGCAGTCATCGAGGGAGTAAGCTCCGCCTACTTCGATACCGACCTGCTTGCCGCATTCCATTGCGTAAACAGCGGCGGGAACATGGTTTTCCCATGCGGAGAAAACGAAAACAACGTCCACGTCATCTCTTTCGATCAGCTGACGGTAGCAGGGAACGGCTGCAACGTCCCAGCCCTTCTTTTCCTTGCAGTAATCAACTGCCTTCTGCATTCTGTCTTCGTAAACATCGCATACAGCGGTTACGATAGTGTCGTCGCGTTCAGTCAGGATGCCGTGGATGTGGCCCATGCCGCGGCCGCCGAGACCGATGACGCCAACTCTGTATTCAGCACTCATGATGTACCTCGCTATGTGGAATTTTGAATTTTGCAATATTTTGCTGTCGATATTATATCATATTTTGGGAGAGTGTCAAGACAGGAGCGGAAAAATCGGCTCCGAAAAATTTACGTCCGCGTTTTACCGGCCCGCTTTCACCCTGGCCAGCAGCGCTCCGCCGCAGAAGCAGATCAGCTCCACGGTCACAACCGCCGCACCGGTCTGCAGGGAGAGACAGCAGGCCGCAAAAAATCCGATGATAAAACACACCACGGAAATCACCGCCGCCAGAATCACCGTCCATTTGAAGCTTTTGGTCAGCTGCATCGCCGTCAGAGCCGGAAAAATAATCAGAGCGGAGATCATGATGGAGCCCATCATTTTCATGCCCACCACGATGGTGACACCGGTGAGAATCGCCAGCGCCAGTCCGAACAGATTGGTGCGGATGCCCGATGCCGCCGCGAAGGTTTCGTCAAAGGTTGCCGCAAAGATCGTCTTCCTGCACATGAGAAGCCATGCCAGCACCACCAGGGACAGAATCACCGAAATCACCAGATCTTTGTCGGAGATGGTTACCACGGACGCAGAGCCGAACAGGGAGGAACAGATGTCCCCGCTCTTTCCGCCGGTGAAATTGTACATCAGGGTACCGATGGCCACCGATCCCGTGGACACCACCGCGCAGGCGGAGTCGCCGTTGAGTTTCCCTTCATTTTTTGACAGCCGCAGAATCAGCACAGCCGCCAGCACCACAATTACAGCGGATACCTCCATGGACCACGCGGAGCTGACTCCCGCACAGGCGGACAGAGCCAGCGCGAAGAATCCCACATGGGACAGCCCGTCGCCGATCATGGAATACCGCTTGAGAACCAGGCTCACGCCCAGCACCGACGCGCACAGGGATACCAGGATTCCCACAGCCATGGACCGCATCACGATCCTTGTCAGAAATTCCGATGCAAAAATATCTGTCAGAGTCATGGTCAGTTTTCCTCCTCATGATGATGGTGATGATGCCGCGCTTCGTCCGTTGCCTCATCCAGATTCTCGTGTATCATGTATTCATCCACGGTTCCGTAGAAAGAATGTCCTCTGCACATGGAGAGAACGTGTTTTGCTTCATGGAGCGCACACTGTACATCGTGGGTCACCATCATCACAGCACATCCCCGTTCCCGGTTCAGCATCCGGATGGTGTCGTACATTTCGTGAGCCGCATCCGGGTCAAGTCCGGTCACCGGTTCGTCCAGAAGAAGAAGGGTTTCCGACACGCAGATTGCCCGGGCCAGCAGCACTCTCTGACGCTGACCGCCCGACAGCTCCCCGAAGCATTTTTTCTCAAATTCCGCCACGCGGAGCAGCTCCATCGCCTCCGCCGCACGCTTTTTCGATTCGTTCTTCCAGAGGAATCCGAAGCTGTCCCTTGCAGCACATCCGGAGAGAACCACTTCACGCACCGTGGCAGGAAAATCCCGCTGGATCTTCGACTGCTGGGGCAGATACCCGATTCCGTTTTTCAGAAGTTCCTCCGCCAGAGTCAGTTTTCCCGATGCAATCCGGTTCTCACCCGTGATGGCTTTCAGCAGGGTGGATTTGCCGGAGCCGTTTTCCCCGACCACGCAGAGATAATCTCCCCGAGCAAGGCTGAAGGCAACGTGCTCGGCCGCCACATATCCGTCGTATGCCAGAGTCACGTCCCCGGCTTCTATCAGCATTTTTTCATCCATATATCGTTTGTCCTTTCAGTTCAGCGCGATCCGCAAAGCTTCCAGATTGTCCCGCATCAGATCCAGCCAGGTAACGCCGGATTTGAATTCTTCCCGCGAAACATTCTGTGCCGACTGGAGCGTGAGTATTTCGCATCCCGTTTCATAGGCAACGGCACCTGCAGTCCGTCCGTCCGACAGCTCGATGATGAACACCGCCGGGATTTCTTCTGCCTGCACTTCTTCAATCAGTTCGTTGATGACGGAGAGCGCAGGCTCCGTGTCGGAGGAGCATCCGGAAAAGGCGGCGTGCCATTCCAGTCCGTATTCATCTGCCAGATAGAGGAACGGAAACCGGTCCGCCACTACGATGGTCTTCCGCTCAGCCTGTGAAATCATCTCCCGATACTGCAGGTCCAGCTCCTTCAGTTCATCGGCATATGCCTGCATCCGCGCAAGATAGGCATCCCCGTTTTCCGGGTCAATCTGCGCCATTTTCTCCCCGATCTCCTCCAGAAGAATCAGCGCGTTGGCAATGGATGTCCACACATGCTCGTCCACTTCTTCTCCTTCGTGATCGTGTCCGTCGTGTTCGTGCTCATGATCATGTCCGGGCAGCTCGCATTCGGAGCCGTATACCTCGCAGATCTCCATTGCCGTGATCCGGTGCACGCCTTCGCCCTCCTCACCGATGGCGGTGAAGATATCGTCCGCCCAGTCCTCGCTTCCCACGGAAACAAACAGATCGGACGACGCAATTTTCGCCACATCCGCCAGCGTTGCTTCGAAATCGTGGGACTCTGAGCCGGGGGAGATCAGCATGGTTACATCCGCCAGATCTCCGCAGACCGCACGGGCAAAATCGTACAGGGCAAAATTGGTCGTCACTACGGAAATTCCGCCGTCATCCGCCTCCGTAGCTGCACATCCGGTGAATACACCGCCGAGAATCAGCAAAAATGACAAAATTACGGCAGTTCTTTTAGTCATGACGCCCTCCGCAGATGCAGTTTTCCCCATGAGGGGTACCGCAGTCCTTGCACAGACCGTAGATCACGGTTTTTCCGCAGTCCATAGTGAAGCCGTGCTCCGAGCAGAAATGGTGCATCAGCTCCCGGATAAAGGTGCAGTCCATGTGGATCAGCTTTCCGCACTGCTGGCACTTCATGTGTATATGCCCGGTGCAGGCAGTTTCGCCGCTGTACTGGTAATAGGCCCTCTCGCCGATTTCACCGGTGAATTTGTTCAGAATTCCCTCCTGAGCCAGCGCGTTCAGGGTACGGAATACAGTGGCCTCACCGGCATTGACCTGTCCGTACACATCCTTCGCCGAATAGCATCCGTCCGGGTGTTCCATAAAAAACCGCAGGATCTCGTCCCGCTGTTTCGTCTTGTACTGTGACATGAGTTTCTCCAATTTGATTTTGATTTTCATTTTCATATTATACCACAATCCCCCTTCCCTGTCAAGAAAAATCTTCATTGCGCACAATGATTTTCCGTGCCTTGACAAACAAAAGAGAATCTGCTAAGATAAATACAGCATAAATCCCAGGGATTTACATATTATATTAAGGTAGGTTATTATCATGCCCTTTATCAATGCCAAGACCAATACCGCGCTGACCGCGGAACAGGAAGTCCTTCTCAAGGCAAAGCTGGCGGATGCCATGAGCGCATCCTTCCCCGGCAAGACCGAAAACTGGCTCATGATCCAGTTTGAAACCGGCTGTCATATGTTCTTTGCCGGTTCCGATGCACCCTGCATGATGGTTCACATGGACATCTTCGGTTCCCAGTCCGACAAGGCTTACGACAAAATGACCGCCGCCGTATGCGATCTGATCTCCAAAGAATGCGGCATCCCCGCCGACCGGATCTACGTCAAGTACACCGAAGTTGAGCACTGGGGCTGGAACGGCAATAATTTCTGATACGGAGGAAACCATGGCAGAATTCAGAACAATCAGACCCGAGGAAATCACCGATAACCCATTCCGCCTCATCGGAAAGGACTGGATGCTGGTCACATCCGCGAAGAACGACGGTGACCTGATCTGCGGCAGGGACTACAACACTATGACCGCGAGCTGGGGCGGCGTGGGCATTCTGTGGAACAAACCGGTGGCATTCGTGTTCATCCGTCCCCAGCGCCACACCTTCGGTTTTGCCGAAGAAAACGACCGCATGACCCTCTCCTTCTTTGACGAATCCCACCGCGCCGCTCTCGCTCACTGCGGAAAAGCCAGCGGACGCGACGGCGACAAGGCAAAGGACTGCGGTCTCACCCCCGCCGCTGACACTGATGAACACGGCCGTGCCGTATGGTTTGACGAAGCCCGCATGGTGCTGAAAACCAGAAAGCTGTATCACCAGTTCCTGGACGAAAACTGCTTCACCGACTCTGCCCCTATGGCGACCTATGCGGCCAAGGATTTCCACATGATGTACGTCTGCGAGATCGAGGAAGTGCTCATCAGAGAATAATTTCTGCCCGTCCGAAAAATCCTCCTGCGTGAGGTATTGCTTGTTACGCCGCGTAATATGCTATAATCGGGGCGTAAGGAGGTGTAAGCTATGTCAAAATACACAACGGGAGAAATCGCAAAGCTGTGCGGGGTCTCGGTCCGGACGGTCCAGTACTACGATACCCGGAACATCCTCGTTCCCAGTGAACTGAGCGAAGGCGGGCGGCGGCTGTACTCCGAAGAGGATCTGGAGCGGCTGAAGATTATCTGCTTCCTGAGGGAAATGGATCTGCCCATCAACACCATCGGTGATCTGCTGGCGGAAGAAGATCCGGGAAGCGTCATCGGAATTCTCCTGGACGAACAGGAAAATTCCCTCCGCGCGGAAATCGGCGAGCGCCAGAAAAAACTGGAGCTGGTCACCGGCATGAAGCGCGCCCTTGACAGAATCGAAAATTTCTCCGTTGAATCCATCGGCGATATAGCGAATCTTATGGACAACAGAAAGAAACTGAGAAAAATCCGCGGTACCATGCTTGCTGTGGGAATTCCCGCCGAGATCGTGGAGTGGGGCACCCTGATTTACGCCATCATCACCGGAAACTGGTGGGTATTTGCGATCGGTCTCATCATCGTGATCGCCGCCGCTGTCTGGATGTCCCGGTACTACTTCAGAAATGTGGCGTATATCTGCCCCCGGTGCCACACCGTATTCGTCCCGAAACTCAGGGATGCATTCTTCGCAAACCATACCCCCACCACCAGGAAGCTGACCTGTACGTCCTGCGGACATCACGGCTTCTGCGTGGAAACCTGCCGCGAGGAGGCGACTCATGAAGAGGTTTAAGAAGCCCCTCCTGTTCTCGCTGGCACTCCTTCCGGTATCGGTGATCGCCATCATTTTCACCTGCCTGTATCAGTTTGACCTGTACCCGGCGGAAGTGATTGATGAAATGCTTGCCGCATTCGGCAGCCGCACCGTCGTGATCGTGCTGACTGTCGTCCAGAACGCGGGACTGATCTTTGTTCTCAGCTTCTTCGGATACATTCTGGCCGAGAAAACCGGACTGCTCCGCCCGTTCACCGTAAAAAAGCATCCGCTGACCGTATCCGTGATTCTGTCCCTCGTCTTCGGTATCCTGTTCGCGCTGGATCCCTGGATCTTCGGCGGAGCTTATCCCGAAATCATCGAAGCGGATCTGGCGGGACTCACCGTATCCGGCGTGATTGCATCCATCCTCTACGGCGGTATTCTCGAAGAGATCATCCTGCGGCTGTTCTGCCTGTCCCTGATTGCGTTCCTCCTCGGCAAAATTTTCTGCCGGGGACGGGATTCCCTTCCGGAATGGGTATTTGTCACCGCCAACCTGATCGCGGCCGTACTTTTTGCAGCAGGACACCTGCCCGCAACGGTCATGACATTCGGTTCTGTCACTCCCCTGCTCCTCATCCGGTGCTTCCTTCTCAACGGCGGCTTCGGCTTCCTGTTCGGATGGCTGTACCGGAAACACGGAATCCAGTATGCCATGCTCTCCCACGCACTGCTGCACATCATTTCCAAGGTGATCTGGGCAGTATTCTTCTGATTCAAATCCACAAAAGACCATGCCCCGGGGTGTGGTCTTTGTCATTTCTGTACATATAAAATAGCCTGCGGTTATTTATTCATCCCATTTTCTGCCATCAGATCGTTGATTTTGCCTATCGTACTCGCTTTTTACGGAGAATTTTACACACTCCCGCCAAATCGCTCAGAATTTTTCCCAAATTTTATAAAAAAATAAGCCCAAAACTATTGCAATCGGCTAAAACATGGTGTATAATAGGAAGGTAGGCGCGTGTTTTCATAACATCCTGCCGTTAATTCGTCATATTTTTATTTGTATATAACATAAAGGAGTAAACCCATGGCAGACATCACCACCAAGAGCATCCGTAATATCGTTCTGCTCGGTCACGGCGGTTCCGGTAAGACCTCCGTTGCAGAAGCAGCATTATACTTAGCAAAGGCAACCGACAGACTTGGTAAGACCACCGCCGGCAACACCGTCTGTGACTACGATCCCGAAGAAATAAAGAGAGGCTTCTCCCTCAACCTCGCCGTTGCTCCCGCAATGTGGAACGGCATCAAGATCAACTTCATCGACACTCCCGGCTTCCTGGACTTCGAAGGCGAAGTTCATGCAGGTATCCGCGTAGCTGACGCTGCTATCATCGCCCTCGACGGCAAGGCAGGCGTTGAAGTCGGTACCGAACTTGCATGGGACAAGGCTTCCGCTACAGGTATGCCCAAGGCATTCTTCATCAACAAGTGCGACGACCCCGAAGCGAACTTCGAACGCGTATTCAACGAACTCCACGACCAGTTCGGTACCGCAGTGTGCCCTGTTCTCGTTCCCGTTAAGGACGGCAAGACCACCCGTTTCATCAACCTGGTTGAAATGAAGTGCTACTCCTTCGACGAAAAGGGCAAGAGAAGCGAATCCGATCTGACCGGCGATATGGAATCCATCGCAGAAGGCTACAAGGAAGCTCTCAACGAAGCTCTCGCAGCTACCTCCGAAGAACTCCTTGACAAGTACTTCGAAACCGGTGAAATCGACCACGACGAAGCAGTTGAAGCGCTCCACCAGGGTATCATCGACGGCTCCATCGTTCCTGTATTCTCCGGCTCCGCTGTAAACCTTTGGGGTATCACCTTCCTTCTCGACACCATCGCGGACTCCTTCCCCCGTCCTACCGCAAAGAAGGTTGAAGCTCTGGAAGACGGCGACGAAATGCCCATCTCCGCTGACGGCGACTGTGCAATCTTCGTATTCAAGACCATCGCTGACTCCTTCGGCAAGCAGACCTTCTTCAAGGTTATGTCCGGTACTCTGACCAACGACATGACTCTCACCAACGTAACCTCCGGCACTTCCGAAAAGATGGGTCACATCTACACCGTATGCGGCAAGAAGCAGACCGAAGTTACCTCTCTCTGCTGCGGCGATATCGGTATGATCGCTAAGCTGGCAGGCACCAACACCAACGATACTCTCACCTCCGGTGCTGAATTCGAATACAAGAAGATCGCGTTCCCCCATCCTTACATGACCATGGCGATCACTCCCGCTGCAAAGGGCGACGAAGACAAGATCTCCACCGGTATTGCAAGACTTC
>JAFQWY010000076.1 GCA_017407225.1 Clostridia bacterium
CCTGACCCTCGAAACGATGGAAGCCTATCTGATTCAGCAGCACGGCGAGGACTCCCAACAGGTCAGGGAATTCCGCATGGTGCGCGAAGCCTCCAAGGCCCATAAGGCGGGCCGCTTCTCCTTCATGAAGAAATGGTTCCACGCGGTCTATCCCGAAGGATATCGCCTGCTGAGCGGTATTGGAGACGCTGAGGAAAAAGCCAGACAGCGCAAGGAACGGGCCCAGAAAGCCGTTGAAGAAGCGCTGCGCCGCGCCAGCAATGAAGATATGCTGCGTGATGCAGAATCCAAGAATAACTCTTCCGAAAACGAAGAAAACTCCGCAGATCACGAAAATTCTGCGGAGTAATCCCCGGAATCTGCCCGTATCTAAGAAAAACTGCCGTTCAACTAAGAAAGAGAGGAAATAAACTATGGATATCCAAAATCTGACGCTTGAAAAGTATTATTTTGACTGTGTGACCAACACCCTGTTCATGAGCCCCAAGTTCTACAAGCGCGCCGGGCAGTATAACTCCGAGGAATATGTCCTGCTGCAGATGATGCGCAAGGATATCCCCGGTCTGCGTCTTCAGGTTGCGGCGAAAAAGAATCGGAAGACTCCCACCGACGGTCATCTGTCCATCAAGTCAATGAGGCGCTACATTGAGCTCACCCGCGAAAAGGAAGTTCTTCTGAAGGAACTGGAGAACGTCATCGCGGCAAATTCCGTAAAGGAGCATTCCCTGAAGGAAACCCGCAAGTGGTTCAAGGAGCGCTTCCCGAACTACAATTCTGTTCCGCGTTTCGATGCGGATGGGTATCTGATCATCGACGAAAACGCGCCTGAGTCTCCGGATCCCTCCGCCAATCAGGAAGAAGGTGATACGCCGTGATCATTTTCTCCCGGTTCTTTACCGGGAACTCACTGCCTGCTGTGCCAGTTTGCCATTCCCTTTGCATACATCGAGATGTCTCCCCGGATCTCATGTCCCATGTAAGCATCCTCAAGGATTTTCACCTTATTCCCCATCCCCAGCACCCACTCGACGAATTGCGGATTATACTGCACCTTGAATTCAGCCACAAAATGTCCCTTGTCCTCCTTGTAAATCCGCACATCCTGTCCAAACCGATCCAGCACCTCGCCCACCAAATCTCTGGTAAACCGCATCCGAACATGATAGGTATTGTAATGCATCGGACTGAGCCTATATCTAAACGGAATGCCTACTTTGAATCGGTATTTGCTCTGCATACCGCACTGTGCGTTGACATATTCCGCCCAGCCTTTGTATCCCGACTTCTGAACTACCCGTTCTTCCTCTATAATCCTGATGTCTGTCATCCGCTCCAGCCTGAAATGCTTATACTCATTCTTTTCGTCCAGCACGATCAGATAGTAGCGGCCGTTTTCAAGCACACGGACACACGGTGAAACTGTATGGCGATGTTTAGGATCTCTGGGATACGTCGGCATCTTGTTCATATTGAACCAGAAGTACCTGAATTCAATTTTCTTATTCTCTCGAATCGCCCGATCAATACGCTCTATATTGCACAGCAGTACATCATGATTTCCATCATGTTCCCATTCATTCTCCCTGTATCCCGCCTCATCCTGCTCCTCACGCTTGCCATTATGCCAATACGCTTTGGAGCCTCCCGTTACCGCAAACTCTTTTCGGATCTGAGCCGCTTCCGGCGCACTGCACAGCGACGTCAACTTTTCAAGAAGCATTTCTGTTCTCTTTTCACTCAACGAATGAAGACTGCGCACACACTCCATCAACAGTTTAACTTCCGTTGAGGTAAATAGCCTTTTCCTAAGCATATATCGAATCGGATGCGCTTTCTCCTTACCTTCATCAATTCTGATATTATCAGTCAGTTCAAGCCCCATTCTATCCGCGTATTCCTGAAGAGCCACCAGATCGTCTATGAGCGTCCGCTCATTGGCCGATATTCCCCATTCCCGCAGTTTAACCGTCAGCTCGGCATGCGTCAGGCCATGATCCGCATCAGTATATTTTTCCAGAATATCCCTAAGAAACAGCAGCTTCAGTTTGTATTTATATGACATCTCGTAATCGGAACCCATCTGCCAGCATCCCTTTGTGTGTCCTTGCTTTAAGTATATCACATATTCAGAAAAGGAGAAATCACCATGAAGAAGTCCGTTTACTATTCTGCTAACTCTTCCTACTCCGAGTTCGCCGTCCAGACCATCCGCCGTTCTATCCGTACCTCTCTTCCGACTACAGCGGCTATACCCGCGACGAACAGTTCGAGCTCATCGAAACGCGCATCAACCGCGGCAGCTTCAACATCGATTTCATCCTCAACGGCTGACGCCGCCGCTCCTCCGCCATGTTAAACACTTGACAAGAGTCAATCATTGGACTTTCCATTGAATTTTCGGTATAATATTTACATAAAGAGAACAAAAAGAAATCTCTTTCATACCCTACAGAAAAGGAGGAAATTACTAATGTCAGATTCCAATCTAAAAGCGCCGCGCATAAAGCACTGCGGCACAAAAATTCTCCCGGATTACGATGAAACCTACGC
>JAFQWY010000077.1 GCA_017407225.1 Clostridia bacterium
CGTTTCATGGTTTTGGTGCACCCGGCGAGGTAGTAAACCGTGCGGAAGATCAGCTCACCCTCGCGTCCCGCATCACAGGCGTTGATGATTTCGGACACATCATTCCGGTGCATCAGCTCCCGGAGCAGTTCAAACTGACCGGATTTGTCAGCCTTAATCAGGTATTCCCACTTCTGCGGCACAATCGGCAGATCATCGTACCTCCATTTTGCATAGCGTTCATCGTATGTATCGGCGGATGCAAGCTCGGCGAGATGCCCGAAGCACCACGAAACGATGTACCCGCCGCCCTCCATATATCCTTCATGACGCTTTTTCGCGCCCATCACGTTTGCCAGTGCCATGCCGACGCTGGGCTTTTCTGCAATCACTAACTTAGTCAAGCAAATCCTCCAGTTCTTTTGTGTAATCAGGTCGTGTGTAGTCGCCGGCAGCCTTCCGGGCAAGAAATTCCCGTCTGAGAAGGTCGTTTCCGGTGTGTTCCAGTGCCTCGCCCACGGATGTGAGCAGGGGAATGTTGTCAAAGGGTTCAAAAATCTCACCGTAAGCATATTCTCTGTAAACTGCGGCAAGCAGTCGGGGGCAACGCAGCAGTGCGGCAAGCTGATCGTTGTACAGGAAAACGCCGTTCGGTGCGGTAAGCTGTGCCGGGACGGTTCCTGCGAGAATCCGGTCGCGGATCAGGTACTGCCGGAACGGGAGCGACAATGCCTCCGGACAGCCCAGCAGATGTTCCCGGTATACCGCCTGTTCCGCTCCCATCCGGCGGCGCAGTTTACGGATTGCTTCGGTTTTCAGTTCAAGTCCGTGCATTGGTGTCGTCCTCATCCTCCGCGTTTTCGTATTCCACGTCATCGTCGTCAAATTCGTAGTCGTCAAGATCGGTGGTTCCTGCGGTCTGGGGCTTATCCTTGCGGAATTTCAGAAAATACACCACCGCACCACCGCCAACAGCCAGAAGCAGAACGATCAGCAAAGCACCGCTGTTGTTTTTCTGCGGCTGGGGTTCGGGAGCGGGTACTGTCTGCACGACTTCCTTGCCGGTGCAGTTTTTCATCTTCACCGCGCAGATTTCGCAGTCGGTGTTGACCTCGCCCACGGCACATTTTTCCTCACAGATGCAGACGGGCGCGGGTTCAGTTTCCTCCGGGACAGGTTCGCCATCCTCCAGCAGAGCGAACAGATCGGTTTCGTCTACGAGATTGAGGAAATACACGTTTTCGGTGTCACCGGATCGGTCGATGATGATGTAAAAATAATTGCCGTTTTTCGTCTGCACGGTGATGAACTGCTTGCTTTTCTGCTCGTTTTCCATGCTCTGGACGGTGGTATTGGATTCATCCTGCATGATGTCATCAATCAGAGTCATGTTGCCCACCGGAGTCAGCGCATCCGTGCCGCCGAAGACGTTGAACAGATCGTCAAAGAAGGAGTCGAGGTCAACTTCGTCTTCTTCAATATCCGTCACGGCACTGTCGGTTTCGATGCCGATGCCTTCGGTGTCAATGGTGATGCTTCCGATGTAGTCGGGCGGAATTGCATTGCCGGATTCATCGGAGCTGTAGTATCCATCTGCCGACACAGATATAGCAAAAGCCGCCATGCAGAACACAGCGGTCAGAAGTACGCACAGAAATCTGCGGTCATTCGGTTTCATCGGGCACCTCCGTGTTGATATCGGGCAGAGGATGCTTCTTCGCCGCACGGATGAGGTCTGCCAGCAGTTCGGGGGTAATCGCATTTTCGCGTACCATGCCGATGATGTCGAGGTTTTCAAGCTCCGTTACCTGTGCGTCAATTTCCTCATTGCGGGCGGTCATTTCCGCGATGCGGCGGAGATTTTTCGCTTTCTCCGCCTTGAGTTTGTTGATTTTCGGGTTCATGGTTCTCCTTTCGTTATTCGGAAAACAGATCAGGATAGTTCCCCTGTGTCTCCATATAGGTTTCGTAAAGTTCCATCTGCTCCTCCGTCAGCAGGTTTTCTACGACATCCTCCATCGGGGTGGAGGTCAGCGTGACGGTACAGATGGTATAGGAATACGGTACTTGTACATCGTATGAGTACGGAATCAGATGGACAGCACCGGTGTTCGGATCGCGATATTGATAATACGCCGTGCGCGTTTCGGAGCGGTACCGGGTTTCCGCTGTGACTGTTTCCGTCAGTTCATACTGCATATCGAAGATCAACTCAAGATCGGACTGCACATTGGACAGGGTATATTCACCATGGATTGCCGACAGAATCGAGGTTAGCACATACGGGTCATGCCCGAGGACAGCTCCGGTAATGCGGTATTCGTCATAACCAGGGTGATGTGCGGCATAATTGTCGATCTTCTCCTGCAAGGCGTTTTCCATATCACTGTAAGCGGTTTCAGCTTCCGTCATATCATCCGGCGTACTCTGATACGTGGTTGAACCAATATTGCCGAGCGCACCGGAAAACATCATGGCACAGGAGGAGATAATGCTCATAAACATCATCAGCAGCGCACCGACGGCAAGTACAATCAGAATCACATGGCTGTTTTTCCGCACATATTCCATGGTATGGCGTACCTTTTCACCTGCGGATTTTGCGGCACGGAATGCAATTTCGGATACCTTTACCGTTTCGCCGGAACTGTGTCTGGCATCGGCATATTCCTTTTTGATAGCCGTTTTCTGCTGCAGCTTTGTGGCTTTTGTCGGTTCGGGCTGCTCCGGGAGACCGCGACGGGCTTTCAGTTTCCGGTAATACGATGTTTCCCGTGCGATCCGGAAGGTCACATCCGCCGCCGTGATACCTGTGTCCGCCGCTTCTGCCGCAGAGTTGTCGGATTCCGCGGCTTCACGGTGAACCTGCATGGCAAGTACATCAATGGGTGTGTCTGCTGTGACATGAATCAGCTTCGACGGCGGCTTTTTTTCATCAAACTGCAGATGCGGTTTAGACTCAGCCATGGCACAGGCTCATGATGCAGTCAGCCATTGCTTCTGCGGTCTGGCGGGCGATTTCCTCCTTGGTGAGATACCCCGCATCCTCCGGGAAGCACACCTGATTGTCCACCACCAGACTGAGAATTTCATCCGTGGGACAGCGGACATCATGTGCTCTCAGCCCGGTTTTCTCATAGAATCCGGCACAGAACTTCGCCGCGTTTTCTGCCAGAGGAATGGTCTTTCCGCGCGGATCGGGGACATAGGGCAGATGCAGTACAGCGGCGGACAGTCGGTCGAGTGCAGAACACATCCGGAGCAGATCGTGCAGAAGATCAAAATAATCCGGCGCGCCGATCACCAGATGCACATCGGGAACACCGTCGGCAATGAATTCTTCCAGAGCATTGTGCCGCACTTCAGCCCTCCATGCCTGCGGAAGAACTGTTTCCATCAGCCAGTCGCTGACTTCCTCCGCCGCAGGATTTTTACAGTGTGCAAACAGGTGAGCGAGATCGGTAGTGTCGATGAAGTTCATCATCTGGGTACCGGACGCGGTTCTGCACGGGCGTTTCCAGACATTGCCGCAGTAGCGGTGCAGGGATTTTGAGATATCGCGGCAGCCGAGCATACGCCCGATGTCCTTCGCGCAGAACAGCAGCTCACCGTCCTCACGGATCACGCGGAGATCGCCGAAATTGCCGTGGCGGAAGCGGATATGGGTTGTTTTCATGATGTTTTTTCCTTTCCTGTTGTTGAATTTGTTTCGTTGAGACGGGTGGTCATGAGTTTATACAGCTCCGTATCCTTCGGGAATCTGTCCACAAAGGGCAGGATGGTCGAGCCGTAGAACAGCAGTCCTTCACCTTCGCCGGAGTGGGTGACATACGAAAGCTGATGCGGCGAAATGTTCAGCTTCTGCGCGAGAATCTGCCGGTCTCCCGCCGCCTGATTGAGCATATAAATGTAGTCCGAGTTTTCGAGAATATTCTCGATTTCCTTGGATGCCAGCAGGTCTTTGACGTTCTGCGTGATGCCGGTCGGAATGCCGCCCCACTTACGGAATCGCTTCCAGATTTCCACCATGTACGCCGCAGTCTGCTCCTCTTTCAGGAGAAGGTGGAATTCGTCCGCGTAGTATCGGGTGGATTTTTTGGCATCCCGGTTGACGGTGACACGGTTCCAGACGGCATCCTGCACGATCAGCATCCCGATCTTTTTGAGCTGTTTGCCAAGTTCCTTGATGTCGAAGCTGACCACGCGGTTGTCGATGTTGATATTGGTGCGATGGTTGAAGACGTTCAGAGAACCGGTGACATAAATTTCAAGTGCGGTGGCAATGTACTGTGCTTCTTTTTCTTCCTGTCGGCGCAGTTCGTCGTACAAGTCCCCGAGCACCGGCATCTTTTCGGGAACGGGATCGTTCAGATATTCCCGATACACCAGCCGCACACAACGGTCAATGATGGTTTTCTCAACCGGCTGTAATCCCTCCTTGCCTCCCACGATCAGTTCGCACAGGGACAGAATGAAGTCGGATTTCAGTGACAGCGGTGACTCATCATCGCTGTAATTCAGGTTCAGATCCATGGGATTTACATAGTCCGTGGAGGTAGGTGAAATGTGAATGACCTGACCGCGCAGACGTTCCACCAGTGTTCCGTATTCCGCTTCTGGGTCGCAGATGATAATGTCATCGTCGGTGACGAGGAACACATTGGCAATCTCACGTTTTGCGGAGAAGGACTTGCCCGAACCGGGTGTGCCGAGGATGATTCCGTTAGGGTTCTTCAGATGCTTGCGGTCCACCATGATGATGTTGCCGGACAGGGCGTTCAGACCGCAGTAGAGAGCTTCTTTGCCGTTCTGGTAGAGTTCCTGTGTGGTGAACGGAATGAAAATCGCTGTGGAAGATGTGGTCAGTCCGCGCAGAATCTCAATCTGATTCAGACCTATGGGGAGGGAAGACATCAGCCCTTCTTCCTGCTGAAAATCCAGTCGGGTGAGGATGCAGTTGTACTTCTGCGCGATGGAGCTGGCCTGAAATACGTTATTTTCAAGCTGCTGCCTGGTGTCGGCGGTATTCATAACAAGGAATGTCAGCAGAAACATTCGCTCGTTGCGGGACTGCAAATCCTGCAGGAGTTTCTTTGCTTCCGTGCCGTAGGTGGCAAGGTCGGAGGGAATGATGTCCATGTCATATCCCGCGCGGACTGCTTTTTTCTGCTCCTCAATTTTACTGCGGTCGAGGTCGGTGATTTTGCGCTTGATCGTCTTGATCGCCGTAGTCTGATCCACGGACTGAATGTGCATCGTCACCACAAGGCTGGATTCCATGTCAAGAAAATCCGCCAGCAGACGGTCATTCAGTTCCGGCGCGAGAATCTGCAGGAATGATACCGCACCGAGCTTCTTGCCCATCGTGAAATACCGCCCGTTTTTGAATTCAAACGAGGAGGGTGCTATGAAATCCTTGACGGACAGACCGCTGGGAACAAGCCAGTCCCACGAAAAAGCGAACGGTTCTTCTTCATCCATGTGGAACAGACCGTGCATGATCTCCAGCCGTTCATAACCGTTCAGCACTTCGGCAGAAACGCCGAGCCGCTTGAAGTTGTTCAGAATATCCGTTTCCACACGTTCCAGTCTCGGTTTTGCGGCTTTGATGCTGTTTGCTTCGATGGAAAAGGTCAGATACTTCGTTTTCATCAGACCGTTGTTGCCTTTGGCAAGCTGATTGCGGAGCATTTCCGTGTATTCGGTGCGGATGGAGTCAAACTCATCGCCCTGTAGGGGAATGTTGATGCTCTGCACCGCATTGTCACGGCTGGCGGAACGGTTGATGAAGGAAAGCTGGAATTTGATGGACGAATCGAAATAGTTGAGGAAATCACACCATCCATCGAAGATGGCGGATTTGTCCTCATTGGTGTTGAGCTGATAATTGATATCAGCAAAGCAAATGGTTTTTGTGTAGGTATTTTCGTTGACACGGCAGATTCCATCCGGGAACATTCGCTGAAACGGGATGGAATCCTGCGCACTCATCTTGTTTTTGTCTTTTTGTTTGTTCCTGGCAATAATCGCTTCAATCTGTCTGCGTTCACTTTTTGTCAGCTTTTTTGCCATGAATTACGCTGTGTACCTCCTTGTCAAGCTGATTCTGCCGTGCAAGGCAGTCATAGAAATTGTTGGTCATGTAAAGCCGCTGTTTCGGGCGCAGAAACAAGACATTTGCCATGTTCCGTGCCACCTTTTCCAGCGGCTGACCGTTTCGCTCAAACATCGCCAGCAGGAAGAATGGCAGCATCACGAATACCATGATGAGAGCCGCTGTACTAGTGCCGATGGGATCTTTGAGCAGAAAGAAAAGCGGTACACCGACCAGCGCACCGCTGCCGAAGCAGACCAGCTGCCGCTTCGTGAGATTGAACAGGAATTTTGTTTTGACTTTGGTTAAGTCTTTGGGGACGGGAACGTATGCCACGATTCACACCTCCTTAATGCGCACCGAGAATGCCCTTTGCAAGGCTGCCGGTCTTGAACAGCGAGAAGCACAACAGTACCGTATATCCCATGCAGGTCCAGATTGCCGCCGAAATATCAGCCGTCACAGTGATATTCCGCACCAATACCGCGTAGATCGCCACGCAGATGATGATGAGGAAAGCCTGCAGACCAAGCGCACCGAGGGATTTCAGGTAATTCTGTCCCATGTGTCCGCTCTCCCGGTTCATCATCGTCGCCATCGGAATCGGCGCAACGGAGGTCACGAGTAGGGTAAGCCCCCGGCGCCTTACTGGATTGCTCCAGCAGGTTTCCAAAGGCTCCCCTCCGAACCGGACTTACACCTCTCGATGTATCCGGCTCTCCAGATATCAGTCTAACTTTCCAGCGTGTAGCTTGTGGTGGCAA
>JAFQWY010000078.1 GCA_017407225.1 Clostridia bacterium
AGTCGGCTCATCCAGCAGCAGGACAGGCGCATCCTTGTACAGTGCACGTGCCAGCATGAGCCGCTGTCTTTCGCCGCCGGACAGTTCCACCGCATCTTCGTATACTTCACGGTTCAGTGTAGTTTCGTATCCGTTCGGCAGAGATTCAAACTTTGCCGTCAGATCCGCCTGAGCCACGCAGTGTTTCACTTTATCCACGTCGATGTCGGTTTCAGAAGCGGCTACATTGACTGCCAGACTGCCGGGAATGGTGGTCAGCTCCTGAAAAATGGCGGAGAACTTTTCGTAATACTCCCGGCGGTTCAGTGTGCGGATATCAACGCCGTTCCATGTCACCCGACCTTCCGTGGGATCGTACAAACCGGAGATCAGCTTCACAAGAGTGGTTTTTCCGGCACCGTTCAGTCCCACAATTGCCAGTCGTTCACCCGGATGCAGAGTGAGATTCACGTTTTTCAGCGTATCTTCCTCCGCTCCCGGATACCGGAAGGACACATATTCCAGACGGATTTCCGCAGGACAGTTGTTGTCGCAGGGAACCGGATCGCCGTCTTCAAACTTGTACGGTTCCGGATATCGGATACACTCGATGGCATTGGAAAGATCGAGACACTTGTTGTGCAGGCTGGCAAAGTCGGAGAGAATCCCCCAGACCCAGCCGGTAAAGCCGCCGACCGCAGAGAAGTACAGCAGAAATTCCGATGCCGCCATTCCACCGTCAAGAACCAGATTGATCAGGTAGAAATACGCGATTCCGTTGCGAAGGAAGGTCAGAACAATATCCACAATGCTGCTCCAGATATACACCCGTGCCGCTCTCATGTGAAATGCGTGGAGAAGCCGCATAGATGAAGTGTACATGGACTCAAACCACGAACGCATTCCGAAAATACGAATGTCCTTGGCAGCTTCGATCTTGCCTGCCTGCGTGGTACAGTTGATGGCACGCTCGATATCGGCGGATTCCTCTCTGTGCCGGTATCCCCAGCCGCCGATATATTTGTTCAGATAGTACCCGGGAATGGTGGTGGCAAGCATAATAATCAGCAGAAGCGGTTCAACATTGGTCAGAAGCAGTATGTAGATAATGAATCCGGCGATATTCCGCAGCAGACCGAACAAGGTTTCCCAGATGGATTCCGCAGCGGCAGCATTGCTGTTGGTACAGGTTCCCGCTTTCTCCTTGAGTTTATTGAAGTCTTCGCTTTCCACATTGCAGTAGGATGTGGTCGCGCATTTGTCGTTGATCAATGCCCCCACTGCACCGCGAAGCGTGATCTTGCGGTATCTGTCTACACCACTGATATAGGTATTGACACAGTTTATGACAACCAGCAGTCCGATCATCAGCCCAATCGTTCCGATCAGCTCAACCACCGGAACCTTCTGTTCCACCGCACGCAGAACCATCGGTGAGATAAACAGATTTACCAGATTCTGTACTACCGCCAGTGCCGTCATAATCAGCCCGCCCCACAGAATCATCGGCTCATGCTTCAGCGCGAGATTTACCATAAATACGATGCAGGCCGGCATTTTGTATTTCGGCTTCGGCACCTTTTCTTTTTTCTTCTTTACGTCAGTCATATCGAAACCTCCTTTTCTGTGAGTCTATCATATCACAAATCCCCGGACTTGTGTAAATCCGGGGACGAATCGTCATTTTCGGGGGATGAATTGCAGTGTCTATTCCATTTTTCCACTCACCGGCAACAGGATTTCCGTAGTAAACGCGCCATCTTCACTGTTCCGGTTCAGGTAACCGCTCAGCCGTTCTACGATGTTGTCCATCCGCAGAAGTCCCAGTCCGTGACCGTCACCTTTGGTGGATGCAAAACGATTGCCGATCTTCATCTGTTTCACCTGCGCTGTGAAATTGGTGAAAGAGATGTACAGCTGTGTGTTTTTCACTTCCATGTATACCCGGATCTGCCGCTTGTCCTCCGGAAGAGTCATGCTGGCTTCGATGGCATTGTCGAAC
>JAFQWY010000079.1 GCA_017407225.1 Clostridia bacterium
CTGCCGGATGCCAGCCTTGCAGATTTATTGAAGGAAGCGGTCAAACATATCGGCGGACAGTACAAGGAAGCTGAGCTGCCCGATCTCGGAGACAATGAAGCCATTGACAAAACTCACCCTGCCGATCCGAACGTGAAGAATTACAGCTACACCGGGGTGGATGGCGAAGTATACTACCGTGAAAACTCCATCATGGTGCAGCCAAATCTCAACGCCACCGCGAAAGAGCGTGTGAAAGGTATGGTGGAACTGCGGGACTGTGTGCATGATCTGATTGATAAGCAGCTTTACGGTGCCAGTGATACAGAAATTGTACAGATACAGGAACATCTGAATCAGCTTTACGATGATTTTTCAGCCAAATATGGTCTCATCAATGACCGTCCCAACCGTGCCGCTT
This sequence comes from Clostridia bacterium, assembly GCA_017407225.1. Classification (GTDB taxonomy): domain Bacteria; phylum Bacillota; class Clostridia; order Oscillospirales; family CAG-272; genus UMGS1696. The sequence goes on from JAFQWY010000079.1 coordinate 401, forward strand.
TTGCGGAAGATTCTTCCTACTATCTGCTTTGTTCCCTTGAAATTCTCGACGAAGATCACAAGCTGAAACGGAAAGCCGATATGTTCACCAAACGGACGATCATGCCGAATACTGTTGTCACATCGGTTGATACTGCCGCTGAAGCTTTGGCTGTATCCATCGCAGAAAAAGCAAGGGTGGATATGCCGTATATGTCCGAACTCACCGGCAAATCTGCTGACGAACTTGCCGCCGATCTACGGGGCGTGATCTTCCAGATTCCCGAACCGGCGAAAAGTGATGGAAGTGTCCGCTATGTCACCGCAGATGAATACCTCTCCGGCAATGTGCGTGAAAAATTACGGATTGCGGAAGCCTATGTCGCTGACAATCCTGCTTTTGCTGTCAATGTGGAAGCCCTCACCGCTGCGCAGCCGAAGAAGCTGGAAGCACACGAAATTGATGTCCGGCTTGGCGCAACATGGATTGATAAGGAGTACATACAAAAATTCATGTTTGAATTGCTGAATCCGGCGTTCTATCACAAGCACAAAATCAGCGTAAACTATTCAGAAGTTACGGCGGAGTGGAATATCACCGGGAAAAGTGTAGATTCTCAGAATATAAACAGCTTCCATGTTTACGGTACGGACCGGATCAACGCATACAAGATTCTGGAGGAAACGCTGAATCTGCGGGATGTGCGAATTTATGATACCGTCACCGATACAGATGGAAAGGAACGCCGTGTCCTGAATTCCAAGGAAACTACTTTGGCACAGCAGAAACAGCAGGCGATCAAGGATGCGTTTCAGGATTGGATTTGGAAAGACCAGGATCGCCGTCATACGCTGGTGGATCGGTACAATGAGCTTTTCAACAGCAGCCGACCGCGCGAATACAACGGGGAGCATATCCGTTTCAACGGCATGAATCCGGAAATCTCTCTCCGGGAACATCAGAAAAATGCCGTTGCCCACATCCTGTACGGCGGAAATACTCTGCTGGCACACGAAGTGGGCGCAGGCAAAACCTTCGAGATGGTCGCGGCGGCGATGGAAAGTAAGCGGCTGGGATTGTGCAATAAACCGCTGTTTGCCGTACCGAACCATTTGACCGAACAGTGGGCAAGCGAATTCCTGCGGCTGTATCCGTCAGCGAATATCCTTGTGACTACCAAGAAGGATTTTGAACCGGCGAACCGGAAGAAATTCTGCGCCAGAATCGCTACAGGAAACTACGATGCCGTCATTATGGGACACAGCCAGTTTGAGAAAATCCCCATGTCCAAGGAGCGGCAGGAAAAACTGCTGAAGGAGCAGATTGAGGAAATCACCGACGGGATTACCGAACTGGAAGCCAGTAATGCAGAGCGGTTCACGATCAAGCAGTTGGAACGGACGAAGAAAAGTCTGGAATCGCGGCTGTCGAAATTACAGGATGATACTCGTAAGGATGATGTGATTACCTTTGAACAGCTTGGTGTTGACCGGCTTTATGTTGACGAAGCACATTCATACAAAAATTGCTTCCTCTACACAAAAATGCGGAATGTCGCCGGACTTTCAACAACGGATTCACAGAAATCCTCCGATATGCTCATGAAATGCCGGTATCTTGATGAAATCACGGGCAGCAAAGGCGTAGTATTTGCGACTGGAACACCAGTATCGAATTCCATGACGGAATTGTTTGTTATGATGCGCTACCTTCAGCATGATACGCTTGAAAAAAAGCATCTGAATCACTTTGACGCATGGGCATCAAC
>JAFQWY010000007.1 GCA_017407225.1 Clostridia bacterium
AGTTCGTCAACGAAGTTCCAGTAGATTTTAATTTTCTGCTTCCGCTTACCGCTGGACTTGTCCGATGCGAACACTTCGATCTTTCGGATATATTCGTTCACGATGGTCTGTGTCAGCTCGGTCATATCAACATACTTGTTGACCATTTCCACGAAGCTGTCAAGACCGTGACTCATATCCTCCTGTTCTTCGACCCATCCTTCTCTGATTGCGATTTCGTCTTGTAACCGCTTCTGCTCCGCTTCATATTCTGCGCTCATCTTTCTGTACCGTTCTATAGGCAGATTTCCAAGGACGGAATCTTCATACAGACGGGAGATCAGAATATCGAGGTCGGCACAGCGTTTCCTTGCTGCCGCCACCTTCCGTTTGTCCTCACGGATACCTTCTTCCCAATCCTCCTGCCTACACCGAAGCCATTCTTCCTTGAAGCAGTCCACATCGTTGCGGATGTAGGCGTTCACAGCGAGGATGCGTTCCAGTATCAGATCCCGCAGGGTATCTTCACGGATATAATGTGCGCTGCAGGTTCCTCTGTTGCTCTTGTAACTGGAGCATACATAGTGATCCTGCTTTCCCTCAAAGCTCTTACAGGTGGCAAAGAGGAGCTTGTTGCCGCAATCAGCACAGAACAGAAGCCCGGAGAATAATCCCTGCCGTTCCGCTTTAGCGGGGCGGCGTTTGTTTTTGCGAAGCTCCTGTACTCTGTCCCATTGCACCTTAGTGATGATTGCTTCCTGTGTGTCCTCCAGAATATACATATTCTCCGGGTCATTGGGAAGTCTCTTTTTGAGCTTGAAGGATTTGGAGTAGGTCTTGAAATTGCAGGTGCAGCCTGTGTACTCAATCCGTTCCAGAATACCGACCACGGAATTGTCATTCCAACGGTAGGGGTATTCCGGTAAGGGATTGCCTTTCTTCATGGCGTAGTAAGACTTAACTGTGAGCACCTGTTCTTTTTCAAGCATCCGTGCGATTCTTGACGGTCCGTTTCCGTCGATGCAGAGAGCAAAGATGTGTCTGACCACCTTTGCCGCTTCCTCATCAATCAGCCAGTAGCCGGGATTGTTTGAGTCTTCGATATAACCGAAGGGAGCTTGACCGAGGTGCTTGCCGCTGGTTCCTTTCTGACGGAACACCGCACGAACTTTCTTTGAGGTATCTCTTGGATACCATTCGTTGAAAAGATTACGGATTGCGGTAAAGCCCTCGTTGTCGCCGTGTGCGCTGTCAACGCCGTCAGCAACGGCGATAAAGCGTACATCGTAACTGGGGAAGATAATATCCGTGTACTGTCCGACGGTCAGATAGTCACGACCGAAGCGTGACATATCCTTGACCAGCCAACAGCCCACAAGGCCCTGCTTGACAAGCTCGAAGCCCTCCTGTACTCCCGGACGGTTGAAGTTCGTACCCGTATAACCGTCGTCGATCAGGATTTTTGTGTTCGTGTAACCATGGTCTTTTGCGTAGCGAAGAAGCAGTTCCTTTTGGTTCTGTATCGAATTCGACTCATCTGCCTTAGAATTACCCTTTCCGTCTTTGGTATCTTCCTTGATGTCCTCCACGGACAGGCGGCAGTAGATGATGGTAATTTTCTGCTGATCCAACATAATTTCCTCCTTTGGTTGTTGGTCAGCCGACAGAACCGTTGTGCATGGTTCTATATTAACATAACTTTTTGTCTCTGTCATGAACAAGCGCCCTCTTTCGCAAGATTTTTGTCGGAGAAAATCAGTCGCTTGACCTTATCGGTCAGCTTCTCCGTTCCGGCACATTCGGTCTCGATGGTGAACCAGGTGTTCCCGATACGGCGCTCAATCGTTCCGTGAAACGGATTATGATTGAGCCAGTAGATACGGCATTCCTCCATAAAGTCCTCCGGTGGGAAATGGAGAATGTCAAAGCAGGCGCAAAGGTCGATGGGTTCGTATGCGGTGGTGATTTCGTTGGTCATTCAATTCCTCCTTATCGTTCATTCTGATGATGACGGTTTTTGTTCTGTTCCGAAAGCTGCTGTCTTTCGTTGTCGGCACTTCTGACCGCAAGCGTGACTTGACGCAGATTGCGTACATCGTCACGCAGAACTTCCATTTCTGTCTGCATGGAAGCATACTCGGCTTCCAATGCGGCAGCATCCTTTCTCCATTTCGTCAGCGGCAACTTTCCGTCATGGAAATGCGGTTTCAGCTTGCGCTCGGCGGCGTAATACTTCCGAAGCTCGCTTTCGTGTTCTTCCTTGAATTTGTCTTTTTTGCCCTTGA
>JAFQWY010000080.1 GCA_017407225.1 Clostridia bacterium
AGAAATTCTTCTGTCAATGTCTCCATCGGCACGCCGGAAAGAAGCTGCCCCGCGTCAAAATCAATCCATGAACGTTTTTTGTCATACAGTGCCGTATTGGAAGAGATTTTGACGGTCGGGACCGGACATCCGAACGGGGTTCCGCGTCCCGTGGTAAACAATACGATCTGCGCGCCGGACGCCATCAGCGCACCGGATGCCACCAGATCGTTGCCCGGAGCCTGCAGCAGGGACAGTCCCTTTTTCCGGATCGCCTCCCCGTACCGCAGAACATCTTCTACGGGTGCGGTTCCGCCTTTCTGGGTACATCCGAGCGATTTATCTTCCAGAGTTGTGATTCCGCCGGCTTTGTTGCCGGGGGACGGGTTTTCGTCAATTTTTTCACCGTACCGGAGAAAATATGCTTTGAAATCATTAATCAGCCTGACCGTATCTTCAAACTGCTGTTCTGTGCGGCACCGGTTCATGAGCAGGGTTTCCGCGCCGAACATTTCCGGTACCTCGGTCAGAATGGCACTGCCTCCCTGCGCGATCACCCGATCGGACAGAGCACCCAGCAGCGGATTGGCCGTGATCCCGGAAAATCCGTCGGAACCGCCGCATTTCAGACCGATGACCAGATCCGATACGTCGCATTCCGTCCGTCGGAACGTATCGGCATACCGGCACAATTCTCCGAGAATACCGACCGCATCGGCGATCTCGTCTTCGGAATCCTGCACAACGAGAAATTTTACCCGGGTGTCGTCCCAGTCGTCCATGACGTTTTTCAGTTCGTCGATGTTCCCGTTTTCACATCCCAGCCCGACAACCAGTACCGCTGCCGCATTGGGATGTCGGATCAGTCCCGCCAGATAGGCAAGGGTCAATGTCTGGTCATCGCCGAGCTGTGAACAGCCGTACGGATGACAGAAGGATGTGATTGCGTCAATGTTTTCGGTTTTCAGACATTGTGCGCGGCTCTCGATTTCCCGGACAATGCTGTTGACGCAGCCGACCGTGGGAACAATCCACACTTCATTGCGGATTCCGACCCTTCCGTCCGGTCGGCGGTATCCCATGAATGTGCGCGGAGTTTCTGACGGCAGGTCATGGAAATCGGGAGAATAGGTATAGGAAAGCTGTCCGCTGAGATTGGATTTCACGTTGTGGGTATGGATATGGCTGCCGGCTTTGATCTCCGTGACGGCGCGTCCGATCGGGCTGGCATATTTTATGATGTTCTTCCCTGCGGCAATGTCGCGGAGAGCGATTTTATGTCCTGCAGGAATCGGATCAAGTGCTGTGATGGTAGAATTTCCCACATTCAATACACACCCCGGTTCGATGGCTTCCACCGCAACCGCAGCCGTGTCCGTCGGATGAATCTGCAATAGTTTCATGATGGCGGTTCCTTTTCTTTGGTTGATTGATGGGGTACGGGAAACAGGATTCCCGCTTTCCGGTATCAACATTATATCATAAATTGTCTGTAAAAGATATGCCCTGCATCAAAAACGTATTTTTCATTGTCTGCCGGACAATATCACTTGTAATTTTTCTGTTGATACGATATAATGAAGACAGTTCCGAGAAACGATCCGTTTTTACCAACAAAAGAATTCAATATCGGAGAAGAATCATGAAAGAAACAATTATTCAATTCGGAGAGGGCGTATTCCTCCGGGGATTTGCCGATCATTTTCTGGATGTTCTCAATAAGAAGGGACTCTATGACGGTAAAGCAGTTGTCATTCAGCCCCGTCCGGGCGGAAAAGTCAAGCTCCTGCAGATGCAGAACTGCCGCTACAACCTGTTCCTGCGCGGGCTCCGCGACGGAGAGGCCGTTTCGGAACACAGCCTGATCGAATCTGTTGCACGCTGTGTGGATCCGTACCTTGAGTATGACGCATTCGCAGCTCTGGCGGAAAATCCCGATTTCCGATTTGTGATATCCAATACCACCGAAGCGGGCATCGCTTTTGATCCCGAATGCAGCCTGAGCGACACTCCCTGCCTTTCTTTCCCGGGCAAAGTGACCCAGCTTCTTTACCGCCGGTATCAGCTCGGTCTGAACGGGTTTGTTTTCCTGCCGTGCGAACTGATTGACAACAACGGGGATGCCCTGAAAAACTGCGTTCTCCGCTATGCCCGTCACTGGAATCTGGAACCGGAATTCTGTGCGTGGGTAGAAGAAAAGAATACGTTTGCCAATACCCTCGTTGACCGGATTGTTACCGGATATCCGGAAGCTGAAAAGGAGGCTCTTCTTCCTCTGGCGGGATTTGACGATCTGTGCATGAATACCGCCGAGCTGTTCGGATTATGGGTGATCGAAGGCAATTTTGAAAACGAACTTCCTCTCCGGGAAGCCGGACTTCCCGTTGTCTGGACGAACGATGTCGCTCCTTACAAAAAACGGAAAGTCCGCGTCCTCAACGGTGCCCATACGTCTACCGTCTTTCCGGCACTCCTCTGCGGCGTGGAAACCGTCGGGGAGGCTATGAACGATCCTCTTGTCCGGAAATTCATGGAAGCAAACCTGTACGGTCATATCCTCCCGATGCTCGGGGAAAACGATGAGAATCTGGAATTCGCGTCTGCCGTGCTGGATCGCTTTTCCAATCCCTATATCCGTCATCTCTGGAAAGCGATTTCCCTCAATTCGGTCAGCAAATTCACGGTACGGGTTCTGCCCACCATGCTGGACTGCCGTTCCCGGCGCGGAGAATGGCCGAAAACGTTGGTTTTCTCTCTTGCCTGCCTGCTGAGATACTATAAGGAACAGGAGGTTTCCGACAGTCCGGAAGCGGTCACGTATATCCGGGAACACGATATTCCCGATATTCTCGCCAACCGGGAACTGTGGGGAACGGATCTCTCGGAATGCCTCCCCATGATCCGTGAATGTTTCGTACAGCTTGAATCCGGTGCGCGGGAGGCGATGCGGTGGGTTCTG
>JAFQWY010000008.1 GCA_017407225.1 Clostridia bacterium
GGTGTCGGTGATCAAAGCAGTGACCGATCCCGAACTTCAGACACTTCTGGAACTGCGGTATCTCTGTTTCAAGTCTTGGGAACAGATTGCTGTTGAGATGAAACATGGAATTGATAATGTGTACAAGCTTCATCAGAAGGCAGTAAAATATGTAGGATCGGCTTTATCTTTACAGTAAATTCCATTGAATTACAGTACGGTCTTATGATATAATTATAATACCGAAAAATACAACGAAAGCCATCACGGGAGAAAATCCTGCGATGGCTTTTGTCGTCCTTGAAGGAGAAACGATGCCCAAGAAACCCAAGCGTCCCTGCTCACATCCCAGCTGCCCAAAGCTGACCGTCGGACGGTTCTGCGAGGAACACGCCAAGGAAGAAGCAAAACGCTACGAAAAATACGACCGCGATCCTGCTGTCCGAAGACGATACGGACGTGCATGGAAACGTATCCGTGACCGATATGCGGCGGCTCATCCGCTGTGTGAGTTGTGTCAGAAGAACGGTCAGCTGATCCCGACTGAGGAGATACACCACAAGACTCCGCTGTCCGAAGGCGGTACGCACAATGAAGAGAACCTTATCGCTCTGTGCAAAGCCTGTCACGCAAGACTTCATGCCGAGCACGGTGACCGTTGGCATAAACAGAAATGAATTTATACACTCGCGCACCTGGTAGGGGGATCAAAATCTCTACAGCTTTCATGAAGTGCAACGGGCGTGGGGTCGCGTGTGCAAATTCGCAAAAGTTTTCGGGGGAATAGCCCCGTGGAAAGTGAGGTAATCATAAATGGGACAGAGGGGTCCGAAACCCGGCTCCGGCGGCAGACCGAGAAAGCCGCTGTCCGATAAGATTCTGGATGGAAATCCCGGCAAGAGACCGCTGACAGTCATTGAATTCAAAGACAGCGCGGTCGATCTGGAAGGTCAGGTCATGCCGAAGCCTTCTGATTACCTATCCGCAAAACAGAAGGACGGCTCAACGCTCTGTGCCGCCGAAATTTACGAAAATGTGTGGCGATGGCTTGCCGAACGCAAATGCGCCGCCATTGTCTCACCGCAGCTGATCGAACGGTATGCGATGGCAAGTGCCAGATGGATTCAGTGTGAAACAATCACCAGTGAACTCGGCTTTCTCGCCAAGCATCCGACCACGGGTGCGGCGATCCAGTCACCGTATGTGGCGATTGCGAACACCTACATGACACAGGCGAACCGGCTGTGGTCGGAGATATTTCAGATCGTGAAGGAAAACTGTTCCGGCGAATACGACGGTGCGTCTCCCGAGGATGATGTGATGGAACGGCTTCTTGAAGCAAGGAGAGGGAAAGGATGAACATCGAAAAATTCAATGAATCACTGGAAAAGCACAGAACAATTCTGACCGAACAGCAGTATCGGACGCTCCGCGGACTGGCGGCAAGCGGAGATCTCGACGGTGCTGTCAAGGGATACCATAAATTACTCCGGAGGTACAGACGGAATGGAACTGCAAAAAATCGCGGTTGAGCGGCTGATCCCTGCCGATTACAATCCGCGCAAAGACTTAAAACCGGGTGACACCGAATACGAAAAGCTGAAACGCTCCATTGAGCAGTTCGGATATGTCGAACCTGTCATTTGGAACAAGACAACCGGTCGTGTGGTCGGCGGTCATCAACGGCTGAAGGTTCTCATCGATATGGGAATTACCGAAGTGGACTGTGTTGTGGTGGAACTTTCTGATGAGAAGGAAAAGGCACTCAACATCGCTCTCAACAAAATCTCTGGTGAATGGGATAAAGAAAAACTGGCTCTGCTCATCACCGATCTGCAGGGCGCGGATTTCGATGTGTCCCTCACCGGTTTCGAGCCTGCCGAACTTGAAGACCTGTTCAAGGACAGCTTGAAGGACGGAATCAAGGATGACGATTTCGATGTGGAATCCGAACTGAAGAAACCGACCATCACGAGGCCGGGGGACATCTGGACGCTCGGCAGACACCGGCTGATCTGCGGGGACAGTACGCTGCCGCATACATACGAGATGCTGATGGGAGACACCAAGGCGAACCTCGTCATTACCGACCCACCGTACAACGTGAACTACGAAGGCTCTGCCGGGAAGATCAAGAACGATAACATGGAAAACGATGCATTCTACGGTTTCTTGTTCAATGCCTTCGTAAACATGGAACATTTTATGGCGGATGATGCGTCCATCTACGTTTTCCATGCAGATACCGAAGGGCTGAACTTCCGCAAGGCATTCTCCGACGCGGGATTCTATCTCTCCGGAACCTGCATCTGGAAGAAGCAGTCCCTCGTTCTCGGACGTTCGCCGTATCAGTGGCAGCATGAGCCGGTACTGTTCGGATGGAAAAAGCGCGGGAAGCATCTTTGGTACACCGGACGGAAGGAATCGACCATCTGGGAGTTTGACAAGCCGAAGAAGAACGGCGATCATCCGACTATGAAGCCGATCCCACTTCTGGCGTATACGATCATGAATTCGTCCATGAGCAATACCGTGGTGCTTGATCCGTTCGGCGGTTCCGGCAGTACGCTGATCGCCTGTGAGCAGACCGACAGAATCTGACGCACGATTGAACTGGATGAGAAGTTCTGCGATGTCATCGTGAAGCGGTATATTGAACAGGTGGGCAGTTCCTCCAGCGTAACAGTTCAGCGGGACGGATTAACTTACACCTACGATGAACTTGCAGCCGA
>JAFQWY010000081.1 GCA_017407225.1 Clostridia bacterium
ATCCCAGATCGTTCAGCATTGGCAGGATTTCGGGCAGGCGTTCTTCGTCGCGGGAGTGAATGGCATCCACGGGAACCCAGTTGGTACCCATGGCGAATACGGGCTTGCCGTTGATGAGGAACCGGAATTCTCCGCTGCCGTTCTCGTCCGTGGTGCTGGTGCGGTCAAGCTGAACGGTACGGAGACCGATTTTGGTCACGTAAGTGTCGCAGAGAACGTCGTTTTCGTAGAGCTCTGTGGTGATGGTGTACAGATCCGGCGCACCGTAGTTCCGCGGCCACCATTTCTTCGCATCGGGAATCCGCAGGCGCAGGGTCTTGCCGGTGTGCCACATTCTGTCCTCAAACTGATGGCAGGAGTCGCCGCATCGGAAGGTGAAACGGATTCTGAACTTATGCACGTTGGCACTGCCGATCCAGGTGTTGTATGTCAGGCGCACATCCGCGGCACCGCTTCCGTCAAAACCGGTGGTATAGGCAAACACGTCGGTGATCCGCTTTTTCGGTCTTTTGTCGATGTAAACGTGCTTCCAGATGCCGCAGGATACCACGCGGGGCATGATGTCCCAGCCGTACATGGAGGGGGCTTTGCGGACGTAGAGGGTGTCCCAGTTGTTGCACTGCGCGCTCAGATAGGGCGTAATCTGGAATTTTCTCGCTTCCACGCAGGCGGGACGGATGTGAACGAACAGCTCGTGCTCACCGGCGGTCAGATTCAGCGGGAATTCGCAGGCAACCAACATATTTTCGTTTTCACCGATCTTCACGCCGTCGATGAAGATATCCGCGAAGCAGTCCAGTCCCTCAAAGACCAGTACATCGTCGGTGTCGCCCGGTTCATAGTCGAAGATGCGGGACAGGCAGTAGTGGCAGTTTTCCACATCCTGTGTCAGCAGTACGTTCTCACCCCGGAAAATCTCCGGCAGAACGCCCGCTTTTTCCATGTCGCTTTCCATTGTGCCGGGAACTGCTGCTTCAATCTCGGGCAGATGTGCCACATCGGCAAAGCGGACGGGGGATCCGCAGTCCTCACCGTAAGCGCCCCGCCAGATTCCGTCAAGGGACAGCTTCGGCGTCAGTTTGTTGATAGCCATGTTTTGCTCCTTTATGATAATGATGGTTTTATGTCGGATACGATTATTTCTGCGGGTTTTGTCTCATCTATTGACAACTCCGCCGAAACCTGCTAAAATGCAGTCAAATACAACATCGAGGTTGATTTATGCAGTATTATATCATGATTCTCATTGCCGTGGTGCTTCTTGCGGTGCAGTTTGCATCCAACCGCGCCTACAGTATCCGTCAGGGAAGCAGTGCCAAGGCATCCCTTACCTTCACCACATTGGTGGGCTTCACCTGTGCCGTGGTAATGTTCCTGATTGCGGTAATCTCCGGGGAAGGCTTCGTCATCACACCCTATTCTCTGGGGATGGGGGCAATCGTGGCGGCACTTTGCTGCTCCTACACCTTCATCGGCTTCAAGATCATGGCGCTGGGCAGTCTGTCCGTGTACACCATGTTCCTGATGCTGGGCGGCATGATGCTTCCTTACCTGTACGGCGTGTTTCTGCTGGATGAAGGGGTGTCTCTGTGGCGCATCATCGGCTTTATTCTTCTGGCACTGTCCCTTGTATTCCCGGTTGCTGCCAGAGAAAAGGCGGGCAAGTCCAGTGTGATTTTCATCGTGCTGTGTCTGGCGGTATTCTGCCTCAACGGCTGTGTCAGCATCACATCCAAGGTACACCAGATCAACGAAGTGTACGCAAAATCCGGTTCCGCATCCTTCTCCTTCATCACCAACTCCATCAACGCGGTCATGTCCGCTGTGGGTCTGGCGATTCTCAATGCACGGGAAAAGAAGCAGTCCGGTCAGAAGGACGGTCTCACTGCGGTTGCCGAAAAGCCGAAGACTTCCGTCGGTGAGATTGCCGTGATCGTTCTCATCAATGCGGTAGCGGGCGGCGTGTCCTATGTTCTCCAGCTTGTCAGCGCAGCTCACGTGGCGGCATCCGCTCTCTATCCCATGATTACCGGCGGATCCGTTGTTCTCTCCGCACTTGCCGGACTGATCTGCTTCAAGGAAAAGCCCGATAAGATCTCCCTCATCGGTCTGATCCTGTCCTTTGCGGCAACCTTCCTCTTCCTGTTCTAATGTACCATAAAACGCCGGATAAATCAAGCGTTTTTATCGGAAAACAACAAAAAACAAGCGGTTTGGCTGATTTCTCAGTCGAACCGCTTTTTGTCAGGATTCAAACCAGGAGGAAAGTTCCTCATCCCGGTACATCTGCGCCGCTTCTTCGGGGGAGGATGCCGGCAGGATGATGACTTCATTGGAGGTGGCTATCCGGATATAGGGATCGTCTTCCCGGAATCTTGCGTTGATCTGATGGAATTCCGCGCCGTTGTGATCCGCGAAACTGCAGTAATACTGATCGCCGGAGAACAGATCGTGGACGTTTTCTTTTTCGCCCCATTCAAAGCGGATGGCGGAGCTGGGATAGCGGGGATGGTTTTCCCGGATTTCCAGCATTGCTCCGTCCACGATGAGCATTCCGATGAAGTAATCCCGGTTTTCCCAGTGATCTTTCAGATTCCGGGGGATCAGGTACCGGTACAGGGTTCCGCTGAACTGTACGGTAACCGGCTCCGATGCGGTGGGATGGGAGTCTTTCGTGTATCTTTCATCGTAAGTCAGCCGGTACCCCTCATAAATCCGATCCACGGGAACTTCGATGGGCGTATAGGACAGGACATACACCGCGCCGTACACGATCAGCAGAAACACTGCCGTAAGGATGACGATGATGCGTATTTTTACGGATCTGTTCATGAGTCCTCTCCCTTCTGCCATTTTACGGCGACCCGTTCCTCAAACAATTCCGTAGCTTCTTCCGGGGATTCGGCGGGGAAGATGAAGTATTCGTTGATGACGTAATTGAAATCTTCATAGCCTTCCCGGACTTCCTTATTGCTGATGAAAATACACAGAAAATCGTCTTTGCCGCCAAGTTGGGCGTAGACAGCTTCCAGCTGACTGCCGTGTTCGTCTTCCAGCACCATGAAATACCGGTAAGATTCGATAAGACTGAACCGGTAGTTTTTCTGCGGTGTGATCCCGTACTGAAAACTGAACTGATCCGTGTACTGCGGGGTCAGTGAGTCCCATCTCCATACCGGCTCAAATCCGTCCACGATGATTTTTCCGTCATAATAATCCGTCCGGAACAGATACCGGTGCAGAGTGCCGTCCAGAGTCAGGGTCACAGGCTCGCCGTTATTGGGGTATTTCTCATACCGCCCCGTGTCGGGATTCCGGGCGATCCGGTACCCGGTGAACGTGCGGTTGTAATCCTTCAGCAGACACACATTGGATGCAATCACAAATCCGATCAGCAGAATCAGTGCCCCGACAAACCACCGTCTGTGCCGCCAGATGAAGCCGAAAATCTTCCCGAAGGCAAGCTCCCAGCCGTACCGCCGTTCCCAGCGTGCGGAATACGCCAGATACCGCTTGTACGCCGCTTCCCGCTGATCCTTCGACACATCCTCGTCCCAGATCCGGAACCGCAGTTCCACCACGGTGCGCCGCTTCTTCTGAGGCTCATCTTCGGCGGGCAGCTCCATCACGGGTGCGGTCATGGCGGCAGACAGGGATGCGGCATCGGTCATGTGACTGGGAGTGAGGGATTCCGCTCTGTCAAGAATATCCCCCAGCTTTGCATACTGCTCCCGCAGTTCTCTGAGATATTCGTCGAACACGGCAGGGATTTCATCGGGATTCTCCTGCATTTTCGCAATCTGTTCCAGTGAGAAAAACGACCGCCGCAGTCCCGCGATGGTGTTCAGCTCATCCACGGTGACCGCATCGTAGTCCCGGAATTTCCGACCGCCCTTTTCCGTGACCGGCGGCGCGATCAGGCCTTTGTCTTCGTACAGGCGGATGGCCTTTTCCGTCAGCCCGGTTTTCTCCGCCGCTTCCTTGATTTTCATGGGATTCTCCTTCCCGTCCGGTATGGTTTTTCTTTATTTTAGCATATTCCCCAGGGGAAGAAGCAAGAGATTTCATGAAGAAATTCTCATTCAGCAGGAATATTCGCAGAAATACCGTCGGCAGGGCACGTCATTGTAGATTTCTTCGCAGACCGTTACCGTGAAACCGAAGTGTTCATAAAATCCGACGGCATCGTCATCCGTTTCAGCGGTGATTCCCGCAAGTGCCAGCTCATCCATGGCGTGACGGATCAGAGACGATCCGATGCCGTGACGGCGGTGCGTTTCCAATACCGCGATACCGCGGATGACGGCGGATTTTTCCGTAACCTCCACGGCGAGAAGTCCCGTGATACTGCCGTTCCTGCAGGCAAAGATGTGTACATTTCCATCAGCCAGCAGAATATCTGCTTTTGCGAGAAATTTCTCATAAGTGGGCTGAAACATACAGGAGGCATACACCGCGTACGCCTCCCGTGACCGGAACGAATCCCGGATTTTTTCGATTGTCATGGTTTAGTTCAGTCCGAGGGTCTTGAGATATTCGTAGCTCTTCTTCAGGCAGTCGAAGGGATTTTCACCGTTGCAGTTGTCCTGCTCGATATATGCAAGTTCGGTGCCTGCCTCTTCGAATGCGGGAACGATCTTTTCAAAATCAAGGGCATTGCCGCCGCCGACCCAGGACATGAGACGATCGCCGTTTTCGTTCACGAACATATCCTTGAAGTGAACAACGGGCAGTCGACCCTTCAGACGTGCGATTTCTTCGATCACATCCGCGCCGCCGTACTTGACCCAGTAGGTGTCGAGGGTGAAGCCCATCTGATCGGCAGTGAAGGTGTCGGAGAGAACCTGCATGAAGTTTCTGCCGTCCGCGATCTTGTTTTCGTATTCGAATGCGTGGTTGTGGTACATGAACTGGCAGCCCGCATCGTGGATCTTCTGAGCGGGAACCACAGCTTCTTCCAGGAACTTGTCGATTCCCTTGTTCCAGCCGGGCATGGAGCCGACGCCGATGTACTTGCAGCCGAAGGTCTTGTGGTCTGCAATAGTCTTTTCGGTATCGTTGAGGATTCTGTCGTAGCTGAAGTGGGTGATGCCGCAGGTCAGACCGGTGTTCTTCAGCTGTTCAGCCAGCCAGTCCGCTTCGTATGCGCAGGTACCGGACACCTGAACGGTGGTGTAGCCGATGTCAGCCACTTTTTTCAGAGTTTCGGAAAAATCTTCCAGAGTCTTGCAGTAGTCACGCAGAGTGTAAAGCTGTGCGCCGATTTTCATGGAAATACCTCCTGAGAGTGAATTTGTTTGCTTCTATTATCCTTCAAAACGGCGGCTTTGTCAAGAGAATTGTCGTGAAATTTACGAGAAATCATGCATAAATCCGCCAAGCTTATCACAGAATAAAAAGGCAATATCAATGCGGAGGTACTTATGAAAGAATTCAGATACACCATCAGGGACAAAAACGGGATTCACGCCAGACCTGCCGGACTGATTGTCCAGTGCGCGAAGGGCTTTGAATCCGCACTGACACTCTGGCGTGAAGACCGGTCGGCGGACTGCAGAAAGCTGTTTTCGCTGATGCAGCTGGGCGTGAAAAGCGGGGATGAAATCCGTGTGACAGCGGAAGGCGCGGATGAGGAAAAGGCACTGACGGAACTGCAGGAAACCATCCGCCGGGCAGGATTGTGAGGCCGGTATGACAGTAATACAGGGAACACCGGCTTCAGGCGGTTA
This sequence comes from Clostridia bacterium, assembly GCA_017407225.1. Lineage (GTDB taxonomy): Bacteria > Bacillota > Clostridia > Oscillospirales > CAG-272 > UMGS1696. Next base: position 5,730 of record JAFQWY010000081.1, read on the forward strand.
TGTGCTGGGAAAAATCAGGACAGTCAGCCGGACAGCGGATCCTGGACGGGAACTGAGAAACGGCTTCATCAGTGAAACGGAACGTCTGGATCATGCCGTGGATAAAGCTTCGCGGGAGCTGGACAGACTGTATGAAAGTGCACTGAAAAAAGTGGGGGAGAACTCCGCCCAGATCTTTGAAATCCATAAAATGATGCTGGAGGATGAGGATTTCATCGGTGAAGCGCGCCGGCTGACGGATACTGGCATGGAGGCGGAGAATGCACTGCGTTCAGCGGCAGACAATCTGATCGCTGCATTCAGAGCGATGGATACGGAATATATGCAGGCAAGAGCGGCGGATGTGGAAGGAATTGCCCGGCGGCTGTGCGAGATTCTGGAGGGGAAAAGCGGCGGAATCACGCTCACCGAGCCGTCCATTGTGGCAGCGGACGATCTGACTCCGGCGGAAACCATCCTGCTTGACCGGAATCTGGTGCTGGGATTTGTCACCGAGCGCGGGAGTGAAATGTCCCATACCGCTATCCTTGCGCGGATGATGGGAATTCCTGCCGTGGTGGGAGTCCGCCGTTCACTGGCAGACTGCGATGGAGTAACGGCGATCCTGGACGGGGACTCGGGCAGACTGCTGGTGAATCCCGATGAGGCTATGAGCGGGGAATACCACCAGAGAATACGGAAGGCGAAAGAGGAAACGGCGCGTCTTGATCTTCTACGCGGCAGAAAATCCTATAATTCCGCAGGCGAACGGGTGCGGATCACGGCAAATGTGGGGGATTTGGATGACATCGGCGAGGCTGTGAAGTGGGACTGCGAGGGCGTGGGTCTGTTCCGGACGGAATTTCTGTTCATGCGCCGGAGCAAACCGCCGACCGAGGAGGAACAGTACGAGATCTACAGATCTGCGGCGGAGCAGCTGAACGGCGAGGAGTGTGTAGTGCGGACTCTGGATGCCGGTGCGGACAAGCGGATTTCCTACCTGACCGGGGATGCATCCGAGGCAAATCCCGCGCTGGGAATCCGTGCGGTGCGGCTGTGTCTGAAGATGCCGGAGCTGCTCCTGACCCAGTTCCGGGCCCTGTACCGGGCGGCGGCGGTGGGGAATATATCCGCGATGATTCCCATGATTACTCTGCCGTCGGAGGTGGAGCGGGTGAGAGAAATCGCCGCCGAAGCCCGTGCATCTCTGGACAGGGACGGGCTGAAATGGGGAAGAATGAAGGTTGGCATCATGATCGAGACGCCATCCGCGGCAATTCTGGCGGATCTTCTGGCACCAATGGTGGACTTTTTCTCCATCGGCACCAACGACCTGATCCAGTACACTGTAGCCGCCGACCGGGAAAACCCGGATGTTGCGTATCTGTCCACACCTCTTCCCGAAAGTGTGCGGAGATGCATCAAAATGACCTGTTCCGCGGCAAGACGGGAGGGAATTCCAGTGTGTGTGTGCGGTGAGCTTGGTGCGGATGCCGCTCAGACCCGATTTTTCCTGGAATGCGGTGTGACCAAGCTGTCCGTGGCGCCGCCGAAGATTCTGAAAGTGCGGGAAGCGGTCATGGCTGCAAAATATTCCCGGATGTACTGATAAATTGTGTCAAACCTCTTGACAATAACGATAATCGATATTATAATGGAAGTACCGAATATCGAATATCGTTATTGCAGGAGGTGATTTTTTTGCCCAGAGAAAAATTCGGAACTCTCACCGAGCAGATGTTTTACATTCTCCTGTGTCTGCTGGAAGAGAGGTGCGGTGTGGACATCATGGCACTGCTGGACGAAATGACCGGCGGACGGGTGAAAGTGGGACCGGGGACACTGTACAACCTTCTGGAAGAATTTACCCGGGCGGAGATGATCCGGGAAACCCGATCGGTGGGACGGAAGCGCAGTTATATTATCACCGATCACGGACGGGAGATTCTGACCCGGGAACAGGAGAGACTGACAAGGATGATGAGCGACTACGACAGATTCACGAAAGGAGAGGACAAATGAAGGATACAAAGCGGCGGATGGAGATATTTTCCCCCTACGATTACTGCGGAATCCGGCGGCATCTGACGAAAATGGCAAAGCGAGGCTGGATGATCGAGGAATGCGGGAATTTCACCTGGACATACAGACGGTGCGAGCCGTGCGATGTTCGGTTTGCGGTTACATATTTCCCGGAAGCATCGGCGTTTGACCCGGAGCCGGGAGAGGATCAGCAGACCTACATTGAATACTGCGAGGAAGCCGGGTGGGAGCTGTGCACGACCACGGCGAAAATGCAGGTGTTCCGGGCAGTGTCACCGGAGGCTGTGGAGATTGAAACCGACGGGGATGTACAGCTGAAGACGGTGCATCGCGCCATGAAGTCCGCATACCTGCCGTGGTGCTGGGTGATGCTGGCGTTCGGAATTCTGGAAAGCGCCATGGAGATTGACAAAATTCTGAAGGATCCCATCGAGTACCTTCTCGGAATGCATACGATCCTGATGACCATCGCCATTGTAATTCTCACGGCAACGGAACTGATAAATTACGGGATCTGGTACCTGCGTGCGAAGAAATCTCTGAAAAACGGCGGCGGACTCCCAAAAACCATCGGCACCCGTCCTTTGCAGATTGCTGTGCTGATCGTGATCCTGACGGAATTTCTGCTGTGGATCTTCTATAACGGTATCAGCGGAAGCATTGTGACAACGCTTGTCTCCATGTCTGTGGTGTTCGGAATGCTGGGGCTGACCTTCCTGATCCGGCACATTCTGAAAAAGAAAAAGGTGGAGGCAGGACTGAGCAGAACCATTGTGACGGCAGCGTGTGTGCTGATTCCTCTCATCGGCGTACCTGTATTCGGAATCGTGACATTCAACGTCATCATGAACGGAACCTTCTCCCGTGCGGATGTCGTGGATTATCACGGCATGAAGGTGCGGATGTATCAGGATGAGATGCCGCTGAGAGTGGAGGATCTGACGGATGTGCCCGATGACGCCCGGTACAGTTATCAGCTTGAGCGGAAAGCCTCCCCGGTGATCCGGCGGATCGAAGGAAAACAGAGGGATCCGGTATTTGAGGAGCGCAGTCTGCCCGATCTGGAATATACGGTGACCATTACGGAACTTCCGGTGCTGTACGATATCATGCTGGAAACCATGATGGAGGAGAACCGGGATTACTTCCATACATTTGATGCGGTGTATGAAACAGCGGACTGCACGGTGTACCAGGCGAGATTCAAAACAGAATGGTACCGGTGGTGGATTTTCGCCATGGACGACCGGGTGATTGAGCTGTATTTCGATGATTTTCTGACGGAAGAACAGCTTGCCGCCGCAGCAGAAAAACTGGCGGATGCGAAGTAATTATTATAATGAAGAAAGAGGAGAATCCTGCACGGGAAACTCCTCTTTTTGGTTCAGTTGTGTCTGCGCTGTTTCAGCCAGAGACAGAACACGCAGAGCAGGGATGTGACTGCCGCGATTTCCAGCCAGTCGGTGATGAAGCTGATGGATGCGAGAATACCTCCGATGAAATGATACCGGTCCGAACCCATGACGGAAGTCAGGCTGTACACGATGAACTGGGACGGAATGGCAGTCAGCATGGATGCTCCCAGCAGAATCAGTCCGGGAATCACCTGACGGACACTGCGGAGTTCATCCTTACGGTGAACGAACACAGTCAGGGCAATCAGTCCCAGCAGAAGCAGTACCATGATCCACGACAGCAGAAGGATGAAGTAATTGTCGGAAGCTGCATAGTTGAACGTACGGAAAACTACACGTCGGTTAACGGCGGTTCCGGAAGCCATGAACAGATCCACGCAGAAGTAGACTGCCCACGCGCATTTCAGTCCCACGTGACGGCGGCATTTCAGGCAGAGCAGACCGCAGAGCAGGAAGGGGGAGGCATACAGCAGGCCGCCGAGGATGGATCCCATCAGGGTAAGCAGAAGGGTGATGACTGCGCCCGTGCAGAGCAGGATGATTCCTGCAAGCTGATGGGGCGGTTTCACCGGTTCGGTACTGTGAATTTCCGGTTCCGTCCATTCGGGTGATACCGGCATTTCATGCTGAGGTTCGGGTTGTTCCGCTGATTCTTCTTTCTTCATGCCCCGCACAAGTTCATCCAGACTGACGCCGAACAGGTCGCACATCTTCACCAGTTTGTCAAGCTCGGGGACGGATGTGTCGGTTTCCCATTTGGAGACGGACTGCCGGGATACGTCAAGGGCGTCCGCAAGATCCCCCTGGGACATCCCTTTTTCCGAACGGACAGTGCGGATGGTTTCGCCAAGTGTCATGATAAATACTCCGTTTTCGTTTGATTTCTGACGGAATTATAGCAAAAAATCGCCCGGCAGTCAACCAATCCGGCTTGAAATGGTGTCAACCGGCAGTTGCACGGGCGATTTTTCGATGATTTAAGGCTTATTTCGCAAGATTTTTCTTGAATTCTTCGTATTCATCCACGTTTCCGCGCCAGGTGAAGAACTGGCTGTCCGAGAGGGTGTAGCTGCCGTTCATGCCGGAGAGGATCTTATAATCCCGGCGGGCGATGTAGTTTTCCGCGGTCAGATACTGTTCCTCATATCGCCAGTGATTGCCGATGTGGATGGGCATCATCTCACCGGGAGCTGCAACGGTGCGGTA
>JAFQWY010000082.1 GCA_017407225.1 Clostridia bacterium
ATCCGGAACTGCATGGACACATTCCGCAGTGCCCAGACATCTGTGCCGGGATACTTGAAGGATATATTCCGGAATTCCACGGTGTATTTATTATCGGAACGCTTTTCCGTTGTCAGGGAACCCTGATACATGACATTGGGAAGATCCATGTATTCAAAGAACAGTTTGACAAACGGTGCATTATTGCGGACACCACCCCAGATGGACAGGAATTTCCCGACGCTTCCGGCAATATTGGATACTGCACCGATGTACTGGGTGATCCCGCCGACACCGAACGCACCTGCCCATGCTTTCAGACAGACATACAGGTAAATTATCAGCGTGAAGATATGAGAAACCGTGCCGGACGCCATATTCAGAACGCCAACTTTTCCCCGGTTGAGGTTGGCAAAATATCCGCGCGAGCCAAACAGCCCGTACTTGTCAAGGCTGTGCGTCATGCAGATTCTGTCAATCCGGTACATACGCACATTGGCAGCGGCACTCTTGTTGTGCCCCATGAATCCGAACCAGCCGAACAGACGGTTGGCAAGATTGTGATTCCCGCTGTTTTTCGCATAATATGTACCGGCTTTGTTGCTGATGAGGGAGGACACACAGGGGACAGCAACCATGACAGCAATAATTCCGACGAGAAACAGCGGATTATCCAGAATCGTCCATCTGCCCGCACTTTCCGGCACACGGCTGGTAAAGAGAGTGATGGTCAGCACAATACCGCCCAGGATTGAAAAAATCGGAGAGATAATGGAATTCAAGTTCCACTGAATCTGCATGAGTCCCCAGCCGCCGCCCCAGGTATTCTGTAAAATGGTGCGAAGCATTTTATGGGTTTCCGGATCATCGACACGAACAAAATCCATGTCCAGATTTTTCGCAACAAACAGATGGTGGTATGATGCCCACATTTTTTCGCTTTCCGCATTATTCCAGCGGCCGAGCAGAGCACCGATCAACGAAATAATCGCGGCAGAACCAAGTGTCAGGAGAACCAGTGACCACAGTCTTTCCGGATTTCGTCCGCCTGCCAGTTCATCAATGATCTGTGCGGAAAAAGAGATGCCTACATATGGTGTCAGGGCGCTCCAGATGGCGAGGATCACACTGGTGAGAATGGCTTTCGGCTGCATCCGATACAGCAGCCTGAATCCGCGCAGGGTTACAGACCATACTTCTTTCGCTGTCATCTGCTTTTCATCTTTCTTTTTCATGTTTCACGCCTCCTTTTCCTCAGGATGATAATCTTCACGGTAATACCGGCTCTGCACTTCAAACAGCTCTGCGTACCGTCCGCCGAGAGCCAGAAGTTCCTCATGGGTGCCTTCTTCCGCGATGGTGTTGTTCTCGATCAGAATAATCCGGTCGCAGAAGCGGGTAGATGCAAGCCGATGGGAAATGTAAACGGCACTTTTCCCGGCGGTCATGTCGTTGTATTTGCGGTAGATTTCGGATTCCGCAATGGGGTCAAGGGCGGCAGTGGGTTCATCCAGCAGTAGGACAGGCGCATCTTTGTACAGTGCCCGTGCCAGCATCAGCCTCTGTCTTTCACCGCCAGACAGTTCCACCGCATCTTCATATACTTCACGGTTGAGTGTGGTTTCGTATCCATTCGGCAGAGATTCAATCTTCGCCG
>JAFQWY010000083.1 GCA_017407225.1 Clostridia bacterium
GGATACAGCGAAGTTCCCTACACCTATGCGGCATGGATTTACCTGTCCAGAAGCGTTGACGGCCGAGGCGGCGTTATTATCGGTAACTACCAGAGCGGCAGCATTCCCTGCGTAAGCATTGAAATCAGCACCGTTGGTGTTCCGAGATTCTATCACATCGACCTCAGCAACACCGTAACCGACCTCAAGTTCATGGACGCTGACGTTCGTATCGGTGACTGGGCTCACGTTGCATTCACTGTTTCCGACGTTGTTGCCTGCTACGTAAACGGCGAACTCGTCGGCGAACAGCCCATGGGCGAATTTGAATCTCTCGCTACCGAAATGTCCATCGGTATCGGCGGTGACCTCCGTTCCGGCAATGCTCAGAACTTCAAGGGCAGAATCAAGGAAATCGTTCTCTTTGAAGATGCTCTGTCCGCTGCAGAAATCTCCACCCTTTACAATAAAGGCGCAGCAGAAGTAGGCAAGGATATTCTTGCTCACTACGATCTGACCAACGCTAAGGTTGGCAAAACGATCGTAGATATCTCCGGCAACGATTACCATGCATTTGACCCCGAAGTTGGTCCCGTAATCGAAGAAACCGAAGCACCCGTTGAAACTGCGGCTCCCGAAACCGCTGCTCCCGAAACCGAAGCTCCTGTTGAAACCGAAGCTCCCGAAACCGAAGCTCCCGAAACTGAACCCGAAGTTGCTGAAACTGTTCCCGCTGAAACCGAAGCTCCCGAAACCGCTGCTCCTGAAACCGAAGCTCCCCAGACCTTCGACTTTGGCGTTGCAGCAGTAGTTGTTGCAGTCATCGCAGCAGCCGGCTTCGTTGCTGCAAAGAAGAAGAACTGAGTGATCTGATCAGATCCGTTCTTCTGAGATAAGTCGAGCAGGAGGGGGAGTACTCCCCGACCTCTCATACCACCGTGCGTACGGTTCCGTACCTGGCGGTTCAATCGCATAAGTACAGCGACTCGTATCGAGCCAGAATACTGCAGTATCCTGCTCGTGCGAGTCGTTTTTTTATTGAGCGTATTAACAGTACTGAACGCAAAGCAGATCACTATTTAAAGTACAGGTATTGACATTGAAGGGCTCCCATGTTATAATGATGTTATGATGATTAAAGTGTGTTACAGAGAACAATGACTGATACAGGAGGAAAGAATGTCATATTATTATTACCTTAGCCTCGCACGTTTGCGGAAAAGCTGGAGTGCGGAACTGGAAGGATTGTCAGTGCCTGAAAGAGAAGCAGCTATATTCTGCAGATTACTGGAGACTCTGCCCCTGCATATTCATGACGGCGATCTGTTTGCCGGCTGGTACGGCTACGAAACCCCGGAAGAACGTGAGAAAATCTACACCGTACCGCCCCTGCAATATGTTCCCGGCGACCCGGCAGAGCCTGTCAACCTCATCAGAAAGCATGGTTATTACCCCGGCGACTACGACCGTGCTCATCATGAACTGGACTACCGTTATCTTTTGGAAGGCGGGATCAGACGTGTGAAAGCCCGTGTGGAAGCAGAGCTCGCAAAGCCCGGCAATGATGAGGATAAAATCAACTACCTCAAAGGTATGCTTGTGGCACTCAAAGGCCCTGAGATTCTGGGTGAACGCTATGCCCGTCTTGCGGAAAGTAAGGCAGAAACCGCTGACAATGCGGCCGATAAAGCTCGTCTTGAGCGTATTGCCGCTGCCTGCCGCAAGGTGCCGATGGAAGCACCCGAGGATTTTTATGAAGCGCTGCAGTCTGCTGTTCTCATCCGTGTTCTGACCTGTATTTCTGCTTTTACCTGCGTTTCCGTGTCTTTCGGCAGCTTCGATCAGTATATGTACCCGTATTATCAGATTTCCAAGTCCAAGGGCATTAGCGAAGAAGAAACCATAACTCTGCTGTGCCAGTTTTACCATTTGCTGGACAGTTACGACGGCAATGACTGTGCCGTAAGCGTTGGCGGCGTGGATGAGGATGATAACGATGCGACCAACGAATTGTCATATCTGATGGTTAAAGCCGAAAAACTCTCCAAACTGCGTGCGCCGCTGTTTGTTGCACGGATCAACAAAAATACCCCGAAGGAATTCATGCGTGAGTTGGTTTCCAAAGAACTCTTTGAGATGGGGCAGCCCAGTTTTTACTCAGAGGAAAACTGCCGTGCCGCTGTTTCCGCACGCGGGATTCCCATGGAAATTGCCCGCCGCTTCCAGGTCAGTACCTGCATGAATCTGGTTATGGCAAAGAGCGAGGCTTCACACGGCTGGGGATGCCAGATCAATGCCCATCTTCCTCTGGAACTGGCACTGAACGGAGGCAAGCCGCTGGTCGGAGAACTGCCCTATAATTTCAAGACACCTGCGAAAACAGAATATAACAGTATCGATGAGATCTACGCTCAGTATAAAGCTTACGCTGAGGAACTCTTCAGCATCGCAATCGACTGGAATCAGAAGGAAACCGTCAGACAGGCTCGGATCCAGCCGGATGTATGGCTGTCGATGATGACCGATGACTGTATTGCCCGCGGACGTGATCGCTGGGACGGCGGTGCTGTTTACCACAACCTGATTATCGAGATTATGGGATTTGCAAACGCCTCCGATGCAGTCAATGCGATTGAAGAACTGGTGTATGAGCAGAAGAAATACACCATTGCAGAGCTGCTCGATGCCGCAAAAACCAACTATGAAGGTTATGAAGAGATCCGTCATGATCTTCTGAATGCCGGTAAGTACGGGATGAACAATGCCAGTGCCGATGCCCACGCCAGACGTCTTCTGGATATCCATGCGGAGATCTGTGAGGCAGCAAAAACAGAAAACCGTTCCTATCTGCCTTCTCTGCATACTCTCTGGAACGATGTTACATGGGGTGCGGAGCGTCCCGCTTTCCTTGACGGAAGAAAGGCAGGAGAACCTGTCTGCAAGAATGCAGGTCCCACCACGATTGCCAGACGTGCAGGTCCCACGCATCTTGCGATTTCTGCCGGCAGAATCGATCAGATCCGCTATAACGGCGGTCAGGCACTGGATGTGCATATCGGAATCCGAAACATGGATTCTCCTGAAAAACAGGACAAAATTGCGGCATATATCCGGACTTACTTCAACATGGGCGGTCTGCAAATGCAGGTCAACGGTCTGAGCGTGGAGACACTACAGAAAGCATATGACAACCCCGAGGACTATCCGGATCTTCTTGTACGTATCGGCGGTCACAGCCGTTATTTCAGGGATTTCGACAATGATATGAAACTGCGCTTTATTGAGCGTTTCCGCATCGAAGAAGGTGCTTCTTCCTGATGACGATGGGAACTGTATTCGATATCCAGCACTTCTGTGTGGATGACGGACCCGGGATCCGTACGACGGTGTTCCTCAAAGGATGTCCGCTGCGGTGTGTATGGTGCCACAATCCCGAAGGACTGGAAGCAAAACCGCAAATGTTCTTTCACGCAGACAAATGTGTGCTGTGCGGCAGATGTGCGGATGCCTGTGAGAGGAATGGTCATGTATTCACCGAAGACGGGCATATATTGGAACGGAAATACTGTATTCATTGCGGTACCTGCGCGGAGGCGTGTCCGACAGATGCACTTCGCGTAACCGGAAAGGAAATGACCGTCGAAGAAGTGCTGGCAGATGTGCTCAGTGACAAACCTTTCTATGAAACCTCCGGCGGCGGAATGACGCTTTCGGGCGGTGAGCCTCTGTCACAGGGAAAGTTTGCGTGTTCACTGCTGAAAGCAGCAAAAGATGCGGGTCTTAATACCTGCATTGAAACATCCGGGTTCTGTCCGGAATCCGTGCTTGAAGAAGCTGCGGCATATACCGATCTGTTTTTGCTGGATGTTAAGGAAACGGACGATGTCCGCCATAAACAATTCATCGGTGTGGAGCGTGATCGGATTCTACGAAATGCACGACGGCTTTCCGAACTTCAGAAGCCAATCATCCTGCGCTGTCCGGTCATCCCCGGCTGCAATGACAGGGAGGAACATTTCCGTCAGATTGCAGCGCTTGCCGCTGAGCTTGGAACGGTCAGAGAGATTCATCTGGAGCCGTATCATCCGTTTGGTATCGATAAATATGAAAGTCTTGGCATAGAACCAGCCTATATGAACCGTGTTTTCATGCCGAAAGAACAGGCTGAAAAGTGGCGTCAGCTGCTTCAGAACTGTACCGAGCTTCCGGTGGTAATTTCATAATCCATCCATATGCTCTCAATAACAAAAACCACCGCCATGGCGACAGTGCATTGACTGACCATGGCGGTGATTTTTTGCATTAATTTACTCTGGATTCCCGCTGTGCGCATTGTTCACACAGCTGAGTGAAGCGATTTCGAAGGCTCTGATACTGTTCCACTGCAGACGCATCTTTCGGATACAGTTTTCCGCCTGCCTGTGATTCACGGATTTTTTCATATCCATCCCAGATTCCGCAGGCTCGGAATGCCAGACCTGCTGCTCCGAGTGCTGCCGTATCTCTGAGAACTGCGCCGCTGAGCATATCCTTCCCGAGAATATTGGCATAGATATCGAGCCAGACCGCACTTTTGGCTCCGCCGCCGACTGCACAGAGCGGTTCGCTGATGGGAATTTTTCCGGCAAGTGTATCCACTGCGAGCTGCAGATCCCATGCGATGCCTTCCAGTGCTGCACGGGCAATGTCAGCACGGCTGATGCCAAGCGCCAGACCTGCAAATCCGCCCTTCATCTTATCCGACACATCTACGCTCGATCCGCCGGACAGAACGGGACAGAACACAACACCGTTCGATCCGATGGGCGCCGTTGCCGCAAGCTGATCGAATTCCTTTACGGAAAGATCGGGGAACATGGAATTCTTCACCCAGTCGAGAGCCGTTCCGGAAGAGAAAATGCCGGAAGAGGGAATATACATGCCATCGATACAATGCTCCCATGTGTAGATCTTTTTCTCAAAATCCACCGCCGGACGATCAGCACATGCGGCAATCCATGCAGACGACCCGAGGGAAACATATGCTTCGCCGTTTTCGATGCACCCCGCTCCGAGCGTCATGCAGGCATTATCAACACCTCCGGCGGCTACAACAACGGATTCGCTCAGTCCCCATGCCTCAGCAAGCGCAGGCTTGAGTGTTCCGATCACCGCATCGGACGGAAGAATTTCCGGGAATTTTGACACATCCAGTCCTGCTGCACGGATGTAGTCTTCTCGGTATCTGTGTGTGGAAAGATCGTACACACCGCTTCCTGATGCATAGGAACGATCGGTACACAGCCGTCCGGTCAGACAGGCATTGATATAGTCCTTGGAGCCAAGGAATGCAGCTGTTTTTTCATATAACTCGGGGCAGTTTTCACGATACCACATGATTTTGAAAACTGAATACAGGTGCGGCGGGAAGCCGTTGCCCGTCGTTTCATACCAGCTTCGGTAATCGACCGATGAGAAAAAGCATTCCGCCTGTTTTTCGGCACGTGAATCCGACCAGATCGGCGTCTTTTCCGCCAGCAGATTTCCTTCTTCATCTACAGCAACTACACCGAGACTGTGTCCTGACAAAGCAATCGCTGCAATATCCGAACGGTATGCGAATCCTTCCAGCAGACGCTGGACTGCCGTACAAATGCCCGCAAACCATTCTTCCGGCTTCTGCTCACGAAAACCACCGTCACGGTATTCTGTGGGATAAGGAATAGTTTCACTTTTTATAGCAGAAGCCTGTTCATCAAACAAGGCTGCTTTGACGCTGCCCGTCCCCAGATCAAACACCAGTGCGTATTTCATAATCTTTCCTTTCGGTCAGGTGGGAGTTACTCCTGTCCCATGGTTTTCTTTGCTGCTTTGTTGAATACCTTTGTGATCGATTTGATCGAGGAAGCAAGCGGACTTGAGTTATAGACAGAACTATCGATTTTTGAACGGATGCCGCCCCAGTCGTAGATGAGACCGAGGTCGTAGTAGGGGATAATATCGAGCATGGATTTGAAGACCTGGATGGATTCTTCATCTCTTGCATACTTGTGATAAAGAGTTGCTTCCACGAACGCATCGAAGAGCGGACCGGAATAAGCGGAGAGATACTCAAGAATCATACCGGTTCGCGCCATGTCTTCCTCGCTCTTGCCGGAGGGAATCGACATGCCGGCGACGTAGTTGGAAATGACGTTGTAGTAGTCCTGCTGGGTTTCATCCGCTTTCGGATACGGCAGCAGTGCATAGGGGATTTCACCGTCGCGTGCGGAACGGAATGCGGCAATGGCATTGGACATGTACAGCGAACGTCCTTCGTTGAAAATCGTCCAGTAATATTCGTAATCCTTGCCGGGAACGCCTTTGAAACAGGACGCCGGATCGTTTACCAGCTGAACAATTTTGTCATAGACGTTGTAGAGACGTTCGGTAGGGCTCAGGACAAAGGTGTCGTCCTGCTTTACGGCAAGCTGTTCACCGGAGGAACAGAGCATGAGCGAGAACTGGTTGTCTGCGCCGACAGCACCGATGATGTCCTTGGTGAAATCAGCAATGACGCCGTCGCCGTCCTTGTCCGTTGCAACCATCTGAATATTTTCATACATATGATCGTAGGTCCAGCGACCCTCGTTGTAAACGGTATAGGGGGCGTCAAGCTGGTATTCGGTAATCAGCTCCGTGTTGATCGCCATAACCATGAAGCATCCGACATAGCTCATGTCCAGTCTGCCGTAGGCGACGAATTTTGCGTTGTTGGGGTTGATATTGACATAGTCGGTAAAGTTCTTATACCACCACGGCGCGTCGAGATCGAGCGTTCCGGTGAGGTCGGTGATGGTACCTTCGTTGTACATCACGTTTGCGGTTGCCACGGAAACAACTGCCGTATCGATGGAGTTGTCACCTGCGGAAACACAGCTGCGTACTTTGTTGATAAGTCCGCTGTCGGAGTCATACTGTTCCTTGAATGTGACGTCCAGAAGATCGCCGACCGTATTGTTCCGGTTGATGACGGCATCCTTGACCGATTCCCCAGTCAGCTCGTCAAAGCACATCTGGTCATATTCCTGCCAGGTATGCTCTACAGTGATGAAGTTGAACTCATAACCGTCATAGTTTTCAGCGGCGGGAAGCTGATCGAGTTCCGAGGTTTCCGTTTCTTCAACAGCGGATTCAGGAGTTTCGGCTGCCTGTGCTGAAGTTTCTTTGCTCTCTTTGTCTGCTGTGGATTCCGAGCAGGCTGTCAGTACGGTTCCGGACAGCAGAAGCAGGGATAACAGAAAAGCGATTGAACGATTGGTTTTCATAATGAGCCTCCTTGTTTTGTTACTAAAATTATACTTTTTTATCATTACGCGCCGGCAGTTTCAACACGCGAGATGACATGATCCTGCATACCGCGTGCCAAATCAACGAAACGTGCGGAGAATCCCCAGACACGAACGATCAGATCGGGATATTTTTCAGGATGGATCTGTGCGTCACGCAGTTTGGCGATATCATAGATGCCAACATTGAGGAACATCAGCCCACTTGCTGCCGCGCCGCGGTTGAGACTGTCAAGAAGCTGCAGCCCTTCCTCGCGGGTACGGAACATACCGGAAGGAAGCGTGATATGCACGGGAGCAGTGCCGCATGCGAGATAGAGCGGTGCTTTCGCTGCGGATGCGATGATTGCGGTCGGACCATTTTTCGCGTTTCCGGGCGATGCGTTGAAATGTTCTGCGATGGGGCCGCCGTAGTTGCGTCCGTCGGGTGTTGCCGCGATACCGTACGCCTCCTGCAGAAATTCCCATCCGATGAGTGCCGGGAGTACACGGAAGCCGTTTTTTTCTGAATATTCCTCCATATGGAGACAAAAACGCTTCATTATCTGTACAGCGATGAGGTCAACATCATCGTTGTCATTACCGAATTTCGGTGCTGCTTTCATTTCAGCCTGCATGGTTTCATATCCCTTGAAATCATAGAGCAGTGCTTCACGGACTTCGGGGATTGTATATTTTTTCAGATCGAAGACAACATGCTTGAGCCCTGCAAGGCAGTCGGCGGCGGTTGAGATCGAGCCTGAGAAAACCATATACGCATCGCAAGGGAGTCCGCCAGCAAACATACCGACACCGCTTTCGAGAACCGTCGGAAACGAGCCGTTCATGAAAAAGGAACCGAGCCCATATTCTCTTGCCCGGGTATCGTAATTCTTCATTTCTTCCATATTCAGATCAAGCTGGTAAAGCATCTGGCGCATGTATGCTTCAAAAACTTCATCAAACGATGTCATCCCGTCCATATTACCGCTTTCGAAGCCTTCGACAGCATGCGGCTTATAGATGACGCTTTCATGATCCTTGGTCAGGTACGGCACCGGCTGTTTTTCGATCGGCAGGAATTTGCCGTTGTTCATTGCCAGTTCAAATGTCGCTACCGCATCGATGTGATTGAAATCAATTCTGGAGTAACCGTCGAACATGATTTCCGTGCATCCGTCCGTGGTATAGTGCGCGATGTGTTTCCGGTCATAGCCGCGGCGCTCGAGTCCCCTGAAGACAACTTCATCGTTGTAAAGTGTGCCCTGTCCCCGGCCGAGAAGCTGGACTTCAAGCATCGCATCCCAGACATCCCTGCGCATATTCTTATGTACGCGGACGGAAATATGCGGTTCGCTGCCGTGTACGGCACAGGTTGCGTTCAGCATGAGAACGGAGAGACGGGATGCGGTGTCGTTTCCGTTTTCGTCCATACCGCCGATCATGACATTGGTCAGGGTGTCACCGCTTCCACGGCGGTCCATACCGTTCCAGACGTCGATGATATAGCCGAGCGCTTCTTCTTCCGTGAGAATGCCTGCTTCGATGTCATGTTCAAAGAACGGTCTAAGATGATAGTCCATGCGTCCCACGTCACAGCCGTTGTAGCATCGCATCATCCAGAAAAGATATTCCGCACCGAGCGCATCATAGAACGACTGAGGCTTCTGTGTGCCGAGACGGACGAGCATATCCGCTATTTTCAGAATTCGTTCGTCGCCGGCGGATTCTCTGCGGAATTTTTTACCGGCGGAGAGGAAGAGATCGGCAATTTTCGTATATACAGCCGCAATGCCTGCATACAGTTCCTTCGAGCATTCCGAAGCCGCTGTTTTCATCTTTTCTTCCGCAATGGCCGCAACGCCGCGGAACCCGTAGGTAAGATACGTCGTACCGAGCGGGTAGTGCATATTGTCATTGCGGGTAATCGGACGTTTTTTTGCTCCGGGATTCGGAATCTGCGGATACAGACCGTCCGTCAGTTCAATGTGTATTTCATCCAGCGCAAGAAGTTCTTCTTCGAGAATGTCGTGATATTTTCCCATTGCAGTATCTCCGTTTTATCGTTGGTGATTAAAATGCCAGACGGTACAGATCGCGGATATCGTCACGCGATAACTTCGGAACACAGTTGAGGTAACCGTCCGGACCGAAGCTGACATCCCGTACAGCGTCTGCGAGGGATTCGATATCCTCTTCCTTAGCGCCGAACTGGGAAATACGGGTCTGTACGCCGTTCTTCTTCATATTTTCTTCGAGAATATCTGCCGCTTCCGCCGCTGTCGTTCCGAAGAATTCTTTCGCGAACAGGCGGTATCTGTGTCCTTCTTCCTTTTGATCAAACCAGCGCAGCCATGCAGTGATCATGCAGCAGAGTGTCGCGCCGTGTGTTGCCTTGTATCTTGCGGAAAGAACATGTCCCATCTGGTGCATAGGAGTGAAGCCGAATGTGCCGGAGGTAAGTCATCCGTTCAGCCCAATGGAAGCTGCCCACATCAGCACACCGCGAGCCTGCAGATCGTCCGGATGTTCCATGACAACGGGAAGTGTTTCCCATACTGCGCGGATCACGCCGAGCTGCATCTGGTCATGGAGAGTCATATTGTATTTGTCGTCTTCGCCATTGAAATATGCTTCAATAACATGTGCGATGATATCGTACGCACCGCATGCTGTCTGATACGGTGGAAGGGTTACGGTCAGAGAAGGGTCAAGAACAGCAAGCTTCGGATAGAGACAGGAAGGTTCCCAGACATAGGACTTCTTGCCGGTATCTTCGTCGGTAATCACAGCTGTCGGATTCATTTCACTGCCGGTTGCCGGAAGTGTAGGAATCATCACGGTAGGAAGGGCTTCAGTCGGCGGAATCTGTTCAATTTGCGAGTGGGAGAACAGAATCATTTTTGCCAGGTCGTGGGGATAGAGAACGCCTGCCGCAATGATTTTTGCGCAGTCCATAACGGAACCGCCGCCCAGACCGATAATGAAATCACAGCCGTTTTCCTTGGCCAGTGCGACACCTTTACGGGCCTGCTTCAATGTTGGATTTGCTGTTACACAGAAACATTCGGTTACTGCAATGCCGCAGTCGCGGAGCGAAGTTTCGATATCCGTAATGGTTGTGCGCATATATTCCACATACTCGTAGGAAACAAGAAGCGCATTCTTGCCGATACCGCTGCACAGCTTGCCGATCTTTTCAATATTGCTCGCACCGAAAACAACCTTAACCGGGTTGTAGTATTCAAAATTCTGCATAAGATCCTCCTCAGAGAGCAGCTGCTTTGACTTCTTCCATAATATTCTTCATGGAAGCACAGCTGATGCCGAAGCGTTCGCAGCCCGCATCTACCATGGCACGGATGGTTGCCAAATCTCTTACGCCACCGGCAGCCTTGATCTTCGCATCATTGCCGACAACGGATTTCATCAGACGAATGTGATCCACGGTTGTTGTGCCGGACCAGCCCGTACCGGATTTGACAAAGGTTACGCCGCCGCGGACCGCCAGTTCGCACGCACGCTTGATTTCGTCTTCCGTCAGATAATTGACTTCGATGATGGACTTGAATACTCTACCGTCCGCGATTTCAGCGAGCTGCTTGATTTCATCCAGAACTTCGTCGTACATACCGCTCTTGAGCCAGTTGACGGCGATCACCATGTCGAGTTCATCGCATCCGATTTTCACAAGTTCCTTGGCGCAGGCAATCTTCATTTCCGGCATTTCCGCGCCGGAAGGGAATCCCATCGTTCCTCCGAGTCTGACTCCGGAACCGATGAGCTGATCCCGCAGATATGCGGTCAGATTGGGCATGGCAAACGCACAGATGAACTGGTGCTCCTTTGCCATTTTTGCGACTTCGTCCACTTCCGCTTTACCGGAAATCGTTCTGACTGCACTGATATCAACCATTTCACATAAGTTTTTTTTATTAAATTCAATACACATTGTTCCCGCAGAATATTCTGCCGCCTTTCTGAAAACTGATGAGTCGTGCATGACAACGCCTTTTGATAATGACATTATAACATAATTATGATTGAATTACAATTATGCATATCTGACAATCTTTAACGGAAGATTTTATATAATATTTCATGTTATCCGTTGTTTCTCTCCTTTGTGAGGAATCAACCTGGTGCTTCTATTATACTATTGACAGTTTTGGCACTTTGTGATAAAATATTAATATAATGTAATTATTTCAACGTAATCACTGGAGTTTTTGAAGATGAGAAATCCGGCATATTTTGTGGTATACGAAACGATCCGCTCCTGGATTTATTCCGGTAAATACAAACCGGGAGATCTGTTGCCACCGGAACCGGAACTGATCCAGCAGTTTGCTGTCAGCCGCACTACCATCCGCAAAGCACTGGAAATGCTTTCCCATGAAGGTCTTATCGTTGCCAGACAGGGGATCGGCACCATTGTTCTTGATTACCATACTACCCAGAGCCTCAATACCGTCACCTCCTTTACCACAACTCTGCGCGAAAAAGGCTTTGACGTTACCATCAAGGCGGCACACGCGGAAGTTCTTTCCGCTGATCTGAAAATTTCACAGTTTCTTGGTATTACGACCGGTTCACAGATTGCCATGATCTACCGCGTACCGTGCGCTTCAGGTGTTCCGATCGCAATTATCCGCAACTATATTCCATACTCCTATGTCACCGGCATAGAAAAACGTGTGGATCAGATTCAGTCTCTGTATGCTTTTCTGAAAAACGAATACGATCTGACAGTAGAAGCAACCCGTGACCGGATTTTCTGCCGTTCCGCTGAAATCGAAGAGGCATACATGCTTGACATTCAGCCGAAATCACCGCTTCTGTGCGTCAACCGTGTCTGCTATCAGAACTCCAAGCCTATCGCTTATGATACGCTGCTCATTCGCGGTGATATGTACGAATATGAACTTGATCTGTCCGTGAGAATCTGAGAAGTGTTTTATATGATTGTTAAGAGCGTTTTTTTATATGACAAGTTACTAAGCAGAAACAGCATCAGAAAAGAAAATTTCAAAAGTCGCCCTGTTTTCGCCTTAAAGTTGCCCGGAAATTTCCTTGACAGTTGCCCGGCGGTATGATACAATAATTACAGTCAAAGTTGCATATACACGAAGCCGCTCTGCGAAACATCGTTGGGGCGGCTTTTTGTGTACCAAGTTTCGATGGAAAAAGGGGGATCAGAAAAGAAAATTTCAAAAGTTACCCAGTTTTTACCCTAAAGTTACCCAGAAGTTTCCTTGACAGTTCCTTTATACCGTGATATAATAATCACAGTCAAAACTATATATACACGAAGCCGTTCTGCGAAACATCGTCGGGAGCGGCTTTTTTGTATCCACGCAAGGCGGGAACTTTTTCACGGTTCTCGCTTTTTTGCGTGCAAATATGTACCCAAAAACGTAAATATAAGAGAGGTAAATCAAATGAAAGAAGGAATCACCATGTTCGCAGAATACCCTGACATCGTTACCGTAAACGATCTCGTCAAAATGCTCCATATCGGGAGAAACAGAGCCTACAAGCTCGTGGGAGACGGATCCATTCGTACCATCCGATTCGGCACCACCCATCGGATCCCTAAACAGTGCGTCATCGACTATGTCATGCGCGTGACGGCAGATAAAGAAAAGGAGAACTGATATGACCGGAAGTATTCAGGAAAAACACGGCAAATTATACGCTGTACTTTGTTACAAAGGTGTACTTGGAAAACCGCAGCGCAAATGGGTTCCAACGAACCTTGAAGTGCGCGGCAACAAGAAACGTGCGGAATCCATGCTGCCGGGGATCATCGAGGAATATCTGTATCTGGAACCGAAGGAGTGCAAATCGGTGCTGTTCGTGGACTATATCCGGGAATGGCTGATCCGCAAAAAGGCAGATGTCCAGCAGTCTACATGGGAAGGGTACGAAATCTATGTCACACGGCACATCATCCCGTATTTCGAACCGCTGGGGCTGAACATCGATCAGGTCAC
>JAFQWY010000084.1 GCA_017407225.1 Clostridia bacterium
CCGGTAAAGATCGTCCGCCGACAGATCCTCATCCTTCTCAAACAGGGGACAGAGATCCGTGTACAGCCCGTTTTCCGCAAGCTCTGCCATATAGGACTGGAAAGGTCGTCCGTATACCAGATCCGGCTCCAGCAGACCGTTCAGGATATCAATGGTCAGCTTCTGATTGCCGCCGTCCGGATTTTCCTGATTGGAATACACGGAATAGTCGTGGAGAATCACCCGGATTCCGGGATTTTCTTCATTGAATGCAGTAATCTGCGAGGCAATATAGTTGTCCGGCTCCACAGCGGCAATCTCCACCGTCACAACGCCGGAGAGATCCACATCATCCGAACGCCGGAACAGGGACAGCAGGCTGCGGTTTGTCAGGGGATTCTTCCGCACTCCGATAATGGTATCGGAGTCCGTCACGCCGCACACCGTAAAATCGGCGGAAGAGGTGTTGGAGTTCTGATAATCCATCAGAAGCACGGAGGTGTCCGTTTCAGCGTTGTACCCCTTGACTCCGGTGTCATCGCTGTAGCAGAAGTCATACCCGGAACACCGGAACAGCCCGTCCGCCGAGGTACCTTTCAGCCGGATTTCCCGGGAAACGGAGAGGCTCTGCCGGTCAAGCGTGTGAATCAGGGAATCCTGCTCCGCACCGGTCAGCACAAGAATTTTTCCGTCCCGGTCGGTGGTGATGTCCCGGATCAGCCCGGGAAGTGCCACGGTACCGGCCTTCTGCAGATCGGGAGTCAGCACAAATACCTTGTCACGGGTACAGGCAAGCCAGAGATATCCCTCTCCGTCAACGGCAACCCGGTAGCTCTCCATTCCGTCGTCATCGGCGTAAAACTGTGCCAGATCCGGGATCACATATGGCTCCGTGTCCCCACTGCGGGTCGCATGGAGCTGGAACACCGCTTTTCTTGTGTCCGTGCTGTAATTGGTGATGTATGCCGCCGTACCGCCGAAATACGCACCCTCGCTGAGCCATGCGTTCTCCGCACTCAGCGGCAGAGGGAGGGTATTGGCAATATTTCCGGAGCCGTCCAGCGTCAGAATCAGCCGGTTCCCGTCCGGATCCGCCGCTCCCACGGCGATTGTTCCGTCATCTTTCAGCGGTTCCATCCAGGACGAGAGGGAATACCCGTCCGGGAGAGGGAATTCCTCAGCTTTGAAGATATTGGTAAGAATTCCGCTCTGCACCGCCGCCGTTCCGGGAAGCAGATCGGTTTCCGGTGCATCCGGGGGCTGACGCGAGCATCCGGTCAGGGCCATCAGACTCAGCAGTCATGCAAGACAGCAGGCAGTGATCCGTTTCGGATTCATGGGGAGTCCTCCTTTAGTTATTTGTAGTGTATGATTTATTATATCATATTAAAACGGTGTTTGTCAATCAGCAAGCGGCAGTATCCGTGGGAAAGAGCAAATTCTTCCGTGAAATTGACGGAAAACCCTTGCCTGAGGACGGGGTTTATGGTATACTGTGTTTGATCGGACGGCGGCTGATCGCGTTTATACGGAAGCCGCAGTCAGTCCATCCCACACAAAGGAGAACAGCTATGGAAATCAGACCCCAGTGGGTGAAGCACGGCATCGTCAGCCGCAATCCCCACACCTTCTTCAATTATCACGGATGGCCCAGCGTCTGCCGTGATGACGACGGAATCCTGTACGCAGTGGACTCCGCATTCCGCCACACCCACGTTTGTCCCTTCGGCAAGACTGCCATGTACAAGAGCTATGACAACGGCGAAACATGGTCCATCCCCATGGTCATCAACGACACCTATCTGGACGACCGTGACGTGGGCATTCTGTATCTTGGCGGCAAGAAACTGCTCGTCACATGGTTCTGCCATCCCGCCGAAGCCTACGAAAAGCAGTACGGCGCGGGCATGAGACAGAACTGGTGCGGATCCGCCGGTCTTCTTGACGCATATCCCACCATCCCCGCTGAATTTGCGGCGGGCGGTTCCTTCATCCGCATCTCAGAGGACGGCGGAAATACCTGGGGAGACACCGTCAAGGTACCCGTATCCTCTCCCCACGGTCCTACGCTCTGCAAGGACGGATCCCTGATTTACCTGGGCAAGGCCATGTACACGGACGATCTGCCCTACGGTGTGATTGCCTCCTACAGGAGCACTGACGGCGGCTATACCTGGGAAAAGCAGGCGATTCTGGACTTCCCGGAAGGTCTGGGCGTCGGCACATTCCATGAACCCCACGCAATTGAGATGCCAGATGGACGTCTGATCGGCATCATCCGTGCACAGGGTCCCGGCGTGGCACACGGATTCACCATGTACCAGTCCGAATCCACCGACGGCGGATATACCTGGTCTCTCATGCAGCCCATGGACGTTTCCGGATCCCCGCCCCACCTGATGCTCCACTCCAGCGGCGCGCTGATCTGCTCTTTCGGCAGACGGGAAGCCCCCCACGGCGAGAGAGCACTGGTATCCTGGGACGGCGGCAGAACATGGCCGGAAGAATACGTTCTCAGCGAACATCACCCCTGCGACCTCGGCTATCCCGCATCGGTGGAACTGCCCGACGGCGAGATTCTTACGGTTTATTATCAGGTAGCGGAAGGCGACAATTTCACATCCCTTCTGTACACCAAGTGGAAGCTGAACAAGTAAAAAATCACCGGCATCTGAAAAAAATCGGGTGCCGGATTTTTTGTGCCCTGCGAATTTTTGAAGCTCCACTTCAATTTCATTCCCGTACGGCTGTCTTGCAATGGCGGAATGGGGATGATATAATAAATTCAACGGAAGCGCTTCTGAATTATCTATCCAAAGGAGAACAATCATGCAGATCGGCAATACCATCCGAACAAGAAGAAGACAGAAGGACATGACCCAGGAACAGCTGGCGGAGAAGATGTCCGTTTCCATCTCTGCGGTCAGTCAGTGGGAGTGCGGGAAATCCATTCCCGATTTGACCATGATTCCCGCTCTGTGCAGTGTGCTGGATATTTCCGCAGACGAGCTGCTGGGCGTGGATCAGGCGAAGAAGAAGGAGCAGATTCAGGCGATTGTGGAGGAAGCGCGAAATGTGGGCGCACGGGGGTACACCCTCGAATCCCGGGAAATTCTCATTGAGGGACTCAGGCGCTTCCCGGACAGTCATCTGCTCCTCTGCAATCTGATGTACAGCTGCAATAAAAATAAAGAGGAGAGAGACAAAGCACGGGAGCTGGCGGAAAGACTGCTGGCAGAATCCCATGAGCCGGGATTTCTCGCATCCGCAACGCAGGTGCTGACCCTCATCTACCGGGATGCGGGCGAGACGGAAAAAGCGGAAGAAATCGTTGATCGAATGGGGAATCCGTACACCAGCCGGGAGGTGCTGAGAACCCGGATTTACAAGGGCACGAAGGCAGTGGAAGCCAACCGGGATCTGATCGAAGCTCTGGTGGAGATACTCATCACCCATCTGCCCCGGAACTATACCCTTGAATCCGGCGAAAGATATTACAGCCCCGATGAAATGGCGCAGATTCACACAAAGATCCTCACCATTCTGGAAACGATCTTCGAAAACGGCGACTACGGCTTTGAGCACTGCCGGATGCAGGAATCCGAAACCGAACTGGCGGATTATTACGCCGAAAAACGGGACGGTGCCAATGCGATTCTCCATCTGAGAAGAGCGGCGGAGCACGCAATCGCGTTTGTAAGGCTTGACGGAAGCACCGAAGCACACACATCCCTCCTGTACCGCGGTATGGAATGGGGCGGCTTCAGCACGGATTCCGCCGAAAACAACGCATCGGAACTGCTGGAAGCCATGGGGCACGGCAGATACGACTTCCTCCGTGACACCGCAGAATTCCGGGAAATCACAGCAGAGCTTGAAGCGTACGCCGGACAGTGGTCAAAGCCCGAATAAAGTTCAGTCAGCCTGAAGTTTTCCGTCAGCACAGCTCCCTTGCATCCGTAACTCCTTGATGATATAATAAAGGTACAGAAGGCCTCTGAATCCATCCAAAGGAGACAACTATGGAAATCGGCAAAACCATACGCGCCGGACGGCGCAAAAAGGATATGACGCAGGAGGAGCTGGCGGAGCTGCTGAATGTGTCCGTATCGGCGGTCAGTCAGTGGGAGTGCGGAAAATTTCTGCCCGACCTGACCATGATTCCCGCCCTTTGCAGTGTGCTGGATATCTCCTCGGACGAGCTGCTGGGCGTGGATCAGACGAAAAAGCATAAGCAGATTATGGACATCGTGAATGAAGCGGAACAGATCCGGTGGAAGGGAAACCGACCGGCTGCCAAAGAAATCGTACAAAACGGACTGAAGCGCTTTCCGGGGGAGCATCAGCTCCTTCTCGAACTGATGAATCTCTGCAATGACGGCGGCGCTGATGAGGTGGAAGAAACCCGCAGAATCGCGGAGAAACTGCTGGAAGAATCAAACAGCAGTCACATCATCAGCAGCTGCGCGCATATTCTGGCCCCCATCTACCGGGACAATGATGATCTCGCCAAGGCATCCGCCCTGATGAGCCGCGTGAGCCCTCTGTACGCCTGCCGCGATGTGCTGCGAACCAGGATTCTCAAGGGACAGCTGGCGGCGGAAGCCAATCAGGATCTGCTGACCAATCTGGCGGAGCAGCTTGTGATCCATCTGCGGCGGAATTATCGGTTGGAAAACGGTGAAATGTACTACACCCCCGACGAAATGGCGCGGATGCACGAAAAAATCATTGCCATTCTGGAGATCCTCTACGAAGACGGCGACATGGCATACACCCACTGCCGAATGCAGGGATCGGCTGTCCGGCTGGCACAGTATTACGCCGATAAAAATGATGGAGAAGCCGTCCTGCGGTACCTGAATCTGGCGGCGGAACACGCTGTCAGGTTCGCGGAGTACGAACAGAACGGCGTAAACCATACCTCCCTTGTATTCCGGGGGAGGAGAAGTGAGGGGATCACCTTCGACGAACGGAACAACTCCGTGACACAGCTTCTGAGGGAAATGGAAGAATCCCGTTACGACTTTATTCGGGACAATACAGAATTCCGCAGAATCACCGCAGAACTGCAGCAGTACGCCGGACAGTGGTCAATACCCGGATAACCAACGAAAGCATGGGGACGCGTTCTTCATGCTTTTTTCTTTGCGCGAATCGGCAAGTATTTATCAATAAAATCCCGAAAACAATTGCCCATCCGCGGAATTTGTGATATAATGAAAAAAACACTACCGGAGGGGAATTATGTTCCGCAAATACGTTTCCAACACCCACTGCGGCACCGGAACCAACTATATTCTGGAATTCAAGGAAAACCGCAGATTTACCGCACGGGCATACTTCAAGTGCGCCGTTACCGGTCAGCTGAATCACCGCTTTTTCTTCATGAATCAGGTTAACTCCACCTTTGCCGACGGATCCGTGGCTTACCGCAACAAGAGCGGCGGAAACTGGAAGATTCTCCGGGCTCTGATCGCGGACGGCGGGGAAATCGGCGGTCTTGATGTGACACCCGGTGAGCTGGTGAATCCCACTCCCGTGACCTTTGACGGCCGGACGGAGAGGGAAGTGACGCCCGACGAGCGTTTCTGGTCCGACGAGATTTCCTTTGATCTGCCGGAGAACCACTATCTGGTGTGGGAATGGGAAATCGATGGAAACGGCATCCCCTGTACCCCCGACAGCCAGATTCCCACCTTCCTGAACTATAACGGAGAGCTGAAATTCGATATTGTCTGTCCTCTGCCGGCTCTCATCGGTGTGGACCGCCCGGTGAAGAAGCGTGTGGCATTCCTCGGAGACTCCATCACCCAGGGATGTCAGACCACAATGAATGCCTATGCACAGTGGGCGGCGAAGATCGGCGATATGATCTCTCCCGAGTATTCCATGTGGAATCTGGGGCTGGGTTATGCACGCGGCTCCGACTTTGCAACCGACGGCTGCTGGATGTACAAGGCAAAGCAGGTGGATGTTGCTGTGCTGACCTTCGGCGTCAATGACGTAAACAGCGGCGAATACAAGGCGGGACGTTCCTCCACTGCCGGGGAATTCATCGGCTGGCTGGAAAAGTCCGTGCGGCTCCTGAAAGAAGCAGGTGTGGACGTTATTATCTCCAGAATTCCTCCCTACGAATATAACGAACACAGCTACGCAGAGTGGCGCGCCATCAATCTGGCAATCCCGGCGGTAGCTGCCCTCTACGGATGCAAGGTGTTTGATATTGAGTCCGCCCTCGACGGAAGCGCGGTTCTGGAAAGCCGGTATCTGTACAATCCCCATCCCAACGACGAAGGCGGCACTGCGGCAGCGGAAAAATTCAAGGCCACCTTCCTGACCAAATACGGCTGGAATCTGTAAGACTATGAAATATATCACTCCGACACTGGAAACGAAGCGGCTCATCCTGAAAAGAGGGTCGCTGGAGGATTTTCAGAAGGTCTACGAATATGACTTCCGCAGGCTCCGGGACATCTGCGGCGAATTTGAATTTGTGAAGCAGGATCCTGCCGCCATCGCAGGTTTTGAAACCTACGCCGATGAGGATGACGCCATGGACTGGATCCTGTATCTGAAGGAATCCGGTGCATCTGTTGGTGCGCCCATCGGCAATCTGACCGCCGACCGGATCCGCCCGGATCTGAACGCCATCGAGCTTGCCTTCAACGTCCATCCCCACCACTGGGGCAACGGCTATATCGTGGAAGCCTGCATCGCCGCCATGGATTATCTGTTCCGGCTGGGCTTTGACAATATCATCTGCGGCTACTCTGAGGGGAATAAGAAGTCAAAACGTGTGGGCGAGAAGATGGGCTTCGAACTCTTTGAAGTGAAGGAAAACGCATGGATGAAAAACGGCGTGCCCATCACCGACTACGACTGCATTCTCTCAAAAGAGAAGTTTTACAGGCTCAATCCCGACTATCAAAACAACTGAAATACAGGAGACTCAACATGACACAGGAAAACATCCGCGCAACCGAAAAACTGCTGGAATTCATCAAGCCCAGCGTGACCGCGTTCCATGCCACTGCCGAAATCGGCAAGATTCTGGAAGCAAACGGCTTTGTGAAGCTGTCCGAAGCAGCTGAATGGAACCTGACCGAGGGCGGCAAGTACTACGTCACCCGCAACAATTCCTCCGTGATCGCATTCGCCATTCCCGAAAATGCGGCAAAATCCTTCATGATCACCGCAAGCCACACCGACAGCCCCACCTACAAGCTGAAGAACGAAACCGAAACCGAAGCCTTCGGCAAGTACGTGAAGCTGAACGTGGAATCCTACGGCGGCGGTATCAACTCCACCTGGCTGGATAAGCCTCTCTCCATCGCAGGCCGCGTGATTGTCCGCGAAAACGGTAAAATCGTCACCAAGCTGATCACCATCGACCGTGACCTGGTGCTGATTCCCAATGTGGCGCCCCACCAGAGCCGTACCGTCAACAACGGACAGGTGTACAACAACGCCGTTGATATGATGCCCCTGCTGTGCGCCAAGGCTCAGAAGGGTGCTCTGAAGCAGCTGGTAGCGGACGAAGCCGGATGCGCTGTGGAAGATATCCTCTGCTCCGATCTGTATCTGTACAACCGCACTCACCAGTCCATCTGGGGCATTGACAACGAATTCTTCTCCACTCCCAGAATCGACAATCTCCAGTGCGCGTACACCACCCTCGAAGGCTTCCTTGACGCCGTAAACGCAGGTGAATGCAAGGCTCTGCCCGTATACTCCGCCTTCGACAACGAAGAAACCGGATCTTCCACCAAACAGGGCGCAAATTCCCAGTTCCTGTTCGACACTCTCACCGAAGTGGCAAAGGCTGTGGGAACCACTCTGCCCAAGGCTCTGGCCGCATCCTTCATGGTATCTGCCGACAACGGCCACGCAAAGCATCCCAACCATCCCGAATTCTCCGACGGTCTGAACGCGCCCCACATGAACGAAGGCGTGGTCATCAAGTCCAACGCGGCGCAGAAGTACACCACCGACGCTCTGTCCTGCGCGATCTTCACCGAAATCTGCAAAAACGCAGGCGTTCCCGTTCAGCAGTTCGCAAACCGCAGTGACATGGGCGGCGGCTCCACTCTCGGCTCCATTTCCAACACCAACGTGGCGCTGAACACCGTGGATATCGGTCTGGCACAGCTGGCGATGCACTCCGCATACGAAACCGGCGGAACCGCTGACACCCTGTACATGATTCAGGCAATCGCCGCATTCTACCGCACCGTCATCACCTCCGACGGCGACGGCATTTATGCAATCGGCTGAACTTCCGATAAAATAATTGTATAGAACGGAGAAAATCCCCGTAAAAGCTGTATACCGGCTCATACGGGGATTTTTCTGTTGACATAATATGCTATATATGATAGAATAAAAATGATATAAGAGTCGAAATAATATAGAACGAATGCAGGGGGACATATGAAAGATTTCGCGAGAGATGTATTTCAGATGTTTGTATATCTGATCGGCGGACTGATGCTGGGGGTACTTGCCTTCATTATTCTGCAATATCCCGTCAAGATAGGATTTGAGGGAATCAAGGTAACTGCCGGCGGCACGGAACGAAATCTGTCGGCCTTTGTACTCATGTTTTTGGAAGAAGCTGCGGGACTTACCGCGCTGTTTCTTCTGTCCCGACGCATCGGGTATCGGGAAAACACGCCTGACGCCCGTCTCTGGACACCGTACATACTCATCACAACCGCCGCTGCGTGCGGAATTTATGTGCTGCTGATTCTGATCACCAACTTTTCGTGGTCTTTTCTGTATCTTGACACACTGAACATGATGCAGCTGATATTCGGAAAGCGGGAGCTGAACGGCATCGGAATCGCCGAACTCCGCGGAGCATACCGGATGCAGGGAACCGTTACACTGATGATTCACGCACTTCTCTATATGCTTCCCATGAATCTCGGGTACATCTTCGGTGCAAAAAAACGGATAACAGACCGTACTGCGCTGACAAACAGGGGGAAATGACATGAAAGACCACATCAGAAACACATTTTATCTCACCGTAAATCACATCGGCGGCATCATGCTGGGGATGCTTGTGATGTTCATTCTGCTCAATCCCGTGCGGATGATAACCCCCGACATTACGACCCGCGCATGGATTCACTTCATCATACAGAATATCGCCACATTCGCCGCACTGTTCATCCTCTTCCGGCGGATTGGGAACTCATGGAACCGTGCGGGTGAAAAACTGCTGCCGAAAAGCGTCCTGATCGGAAATGCCATAGCGGTTCTTGCGGTGTTCCTGCTGATCCTGATGTCGTATTTCGAGTTCATTTTGCTGTATTACAACACAGCATGGCTGATCGACGCACTGTACGCGGACAGCGCAATTCATAACACTGTCGGAATCAACGAAATGAAAAGCACATATCTTCCGCAGACGACGGCGATTCTTGCTGTCCACACCGTGTTTTACCTCATCCCCATGAATCTGGGGTACTATTTTGGAGCAAAGAAACGTGCGGACGAGCGTGCGAAGCTCCATCACACATAACCCACTCTGCATTTTTTGCAAATCCGTAAAACCGCATCAAAAAAGGACTTCCAATCACGAAAGTCCTTTTTTCTATGTATCTTACAGCAGATCGCAGACGCCCTTTTCGCCGTATACCTGCTGCCAGTCGGCAGTGAAGTCGTCGATTGCGTAGTAGGTCAGCGGATGGTAGATCATCATGTCAAACAGATCGGGGTTGATGGTAACAGCGTGTGCGCCGGTCATGGAAACCTTGTGAACCTGTTCCACGTTCTTGAAGCTTGCCGCCAGAACCTGGGTCTTGATGTCGTATACCTTGAAAATATCCACGATTTCGTTTACCACGTTTACACCGTCGGATACGATGTTGTCAAGACGGTTGATGTAGGGAGCAACGAAGTCCGCACCTGCACGGGCTGCCATGAGAGCCTGGGGCTGGGTGAAAATCGCGGTCATGGTGACGCCGATGCCCATCTTCTTGCACATTTCGGTGGCCTTCAGACCTTCCTTGGTGATCGGAATCTTGATGAAGAAGTTTCCGCCCACAGTCTGACGGATCATTTCCGCTTCTCTCAGAATGTCCTTCGCTTCGGTAGCGGTGGTCTGTACGTGGAGCTGCTTGTTTTCACCGATGATTTCGCGGATATCGCAGATGATCTTCTTGAAATCACCCTTTTCACGGGAGATGATGGTGGGGTTGGTGGTTACGCCCGCAACGGGGTAGTATTCGCACACACGGCGGATGTCTTCGAGTTTTGCGGTGTCGATCAGGTATAACATAGTTCACACATCCTTTGTTAAGATTATATATATTTCACAGTGGTAATTATAGCACAATCAACAAAGGACTTCAAGATTGAATTATGACGGAATTTTGTGGAAACACATCCTTTTTTCCGTGATTCTGACAGATTACCGGGAGAGAGCGGCGTGAACCGATTCCCGGACCAGCGCGAGAAGATCCCCATTGCCGTCCTCCGGCAGATAGTCCGCACACCGGCAGTCCGTCCCCGTCAGAGTTTCCAGCCAGACATAGCCCGCCAGACAGCGTCCCGTGGGAATG
Organism: Clostridia bacterium; assembly: GCA_017407225.1. GTDB lineage: Bacteria > Bacillota > Clostridia > Oscillospirales > CAG-272 > UMGS1696. The sequence goes on from JAFQWY010000084.1 coordinate 10,554, forward strand.
GACAGATGGAAGCCGTCGCGGTTGAGGGAGATGCCGCCGTCGCTGTAGTTGAATTCCGGAACATTGCGTCGGAGATACTGCACCGTACTGCCGACAGGGATAATTCCCATCCCCAGTTCATCCGCCGCGTCCCGGTATGCGGTCAGAAGATGGGAGTACATCGTCTCCTGCGAGTTCTGGTAGAAGGGGAAGTGTCCGTGGGTGCTGTCAGTTTCGTACGCCCATGTCTGGTGCATCATCATCTTCGCATCCGGCTGCATCTTCACGCAGAGATCGTACACCTCCCGGATGTGGGGGAAGTATGTGTGAAGCATTCCGGAAAATCCGCTGGCCTGCTGGAGCGTGATGACATCGTACTTGCCGCGGCTCAGCGCATCCTGGATGGACACATACTCGCCGGTGGCAGATCCGTTGATTTCCAGACGGTACAGCGGCGCGTTTTCCCGGATGTTCTTCGCGTGGGTTTCCAGGGTGCATCCGCCGATGTAGAGATTCACGCATTCCAGTTCCACGCCCGCGGACTCTGCAATCTGATGCAGATACCGGGTTGCGTCCTCGGAAAAGCTGTTGCCGATGGATAAAGTTCTCATAATACCCTCCGTTTGTGTTATTTCAGTCGGATGCTGCCGTTCTCGATCGCTTCCAGCAGATGCCCGGCCCTGTCGTAGACCAGCTTCAGCGTGAAGAAATCGCATCCGTTTTCGATTTTCCGCAGGAACAGGAAATCTCCCTCCCACAGATCCAGATCGTACAGGGCGGATTTGTCAATCCATTCCAGCACACCCTCGTCGCAGTCGGTCAGTTCCCCGGAGAATTCCGTGCACTTGAAGAGAAACATATGCTCGCATTCGCCGTTTTCAATGACAAATGTGACAATTCCGTACAGCTTCGGATTGAACAGCGTCAGTCCGGTTTCCTCCAGAGCCTCCCGGCGCACGCAGTCTTCGGGGGACTCGTCCTCCAGAAAACCGCCGCCGATGCCGATCCATTTGTCCTGATTCTGGTCGTTTTTCTTCTTGATCCGGTGCATCATCAGGTACTGTCCGCCGCATTCGATGTAGCAAAGGGTGGAATTTCTCATAATTTACCTCAAATAACCGTTGTTACCCTGATTATACCGCGAAAACTCCTGTCTGTCAACAGAAATCCTGCGGTGACAGTTCTGTGAACGATTTGAATTTTCCGTGAATTCCGACAGATTCCGGAAAATTCCATTGCAACGGCACAAAATCTGTGCTATAATAACATGGTTATACGAAATTCTACTATCAGAAAGACTGAGGAACAATCAGTGAAGAAGAAAATCACACTGGCAATGCTTCTGGCAGCCATGCTGGTTCTGACATCCTGCGCCGGCAAAGAAACTCCCGAGGATGATACCGTTATCAGCGAAACCCAGATGCTTATCGGCGGCGAAACGGAAGGAATCGGAAATACATCCGCCGAAACCGAAGCAATCGCCCCCTTCGACTACGAAGCAAACGATCTGACCGGCTATGTCAGACTGGGACAGTACGAAGGACTCTCCGTTACCAAGGCATCCGCCGAACTGACCGACGAGGAGTTTGAAAACGAAATCCTCTATATGCTGGAAAACTATGCGGAATACGAGCAGATCACCGACCGGGATGTGGAAGAAGGCGACGTAGTTCTGGCGGACTACTCCGGCTATCAGAACGGCGTGCAGTTCGCAGGCGGCACTGCGACCGGTCAGTCCATCACCGCGGCTCCCAATACCGGATACATCGAAGGCTTTGCGGAAGCGTTCATCGGCCAGACTCCCGGTCAGGAATTCTCCTTTGACGTAACCTTCCCGGAAAACTACGGAAATACCGATCTGGCAGGGCAGGAAGTCACCTTCGTCTGCACCGTTCACTCTATCCAGGGCACCGGAACCATCACTCCCGAGCTGACCGACGAATTCGTCAAGACCAACTTCGGCTACAACAACGTGGAAGAATTCCGGATTCTGTACCGGGAGAGCGTCGCCGAACAGAAGGCCTACATGGTGGAATCCAATATGTACGCCGATCTCTGGAAAATGATCGTGGACGGCTCCGAAATTCTGGCATATCCCGAAAAGGAAGTTCAGCGGGTTTACAACGAACGCCGTGCCGTATACGAAAGCTATGCGGAATACTACGGCTCCACCTATGAGCAGATTCTCTCCGATTTCTTCGGCATCACCGATGAAGACCTGCAGACGGAAAGCCGCAATTACGTCAAGGAAGACCTTGTGATGTACCAGCTGATGAAGGAAACCGGCGTGGTTATCACGGACGAGATCTACAACGCAAGAATGCAGTTCTTCGCGGACTATTACGGTGCGAGCGTGGATGAGCTGATCGCGTACTACGGCGAGGACACCATGCACACCACCATCATCTGGCAGGAACTGATGGAGCACGTGGCATCTCTTTCCAATATCACCGAAGACTGAACAGCACAAAAAGCATGATCCGCCATCCCCACGGAAGGGAGAAGCGGATCATGCTTTCTTTATTTCTTTCTGAATTTATAAACCCATGTGCCGAAATAGAACTTGGGCAGCTTCATCATCCGTCCGATTCTCTTGGGATCGGAAATCAGCCGGTAGAACCATTCCAGCCCCAGCCTGATGAACACCTTCGGCGCACGCTTCACATGACCGCCGTAGACATCGAGAGAGCCTCCCAGCCCCAGCAGCAGCTTTACGTCCGGCAGACGGCTCCGGTTGGCGTAAATCCACTTTTCCTGAGCGGGGCAGCCGAAGCATACATACAGCACTTCCGCTCCGCTTGCGTTGATCTTCTCAATGACCGCATCGTTTTCTTCGCCTTCCTTTTTGAAGTAGCCGTCACCGCATCCCGCACAAGTCCAGCCGGGGTACTTTTCCTGCAGTCTGTCCCGTGCGTCTTCCGCAACACCGGGCTTGCCGCCGAGGAAGTAGACCCCGTGGGAGGTACCTGCAAGCCGCTTGATCAGTTCCTCACCCACTTCGCATCCGGCAACCTTGCCCCCTTTGAAGGGAGTACCCAGAATCCGGCCGGCCTTTACCACCCCGATTCCGTCGGGAATGATCAGATCGGCGGAATTGACAATTTCGTAAAGATCGTTGTTCTCGATGCAGGCCTGTACGATTTCCGAGTTGGGGGTGCAGAGAGCGGTCTGTTTTCCGTTCTTCAGATTGTCCGTCAGTACGGTCACCGCTTCCTCGAAATTCACATTATCGAACAGCACGCCCCGGATATTGATTTTTTCCGGCATTGGTCAGTCCTCCGTTTTCATGGAATTCAATCAAAAAACGCACCGGAGCGGATCCGATACGTTTTCATACGTTTTTTGCTTGTACTTACTTGGATTCGCCGGTAACTTCCGCAAGGTATTCCGCAACGTCGCCCACGGTGATGAACTTGCTGATTTCGCTGTCGCTGATTTCGATGTTGAACTTTTCTTCGCAGAGAAGAACCAGGTCAGCCAGTTCCAGAGAGTTGATACCCAGGTCGGATACCAGTTCGGCGGAGGGAGTGATGTCGTCTTCGTTGATCTGAAGCTCGTCAACGAGCAGTGCTTTGATCTTTTCGTACATGGAAAAACTCCTTTGAATATAAAAATAATCGCAAAACCGCAGTATTGGCAATATATCATTGCATTACCAATATTATAATGCCTGCAGGTTGATCTGTCAAGGACTTTTTTAGAGAAAAAATTAAAAATTCTCATAAACTTGTATTGAAAAAAATACCGATATCCGTTATAATATAACAAAGAGGGGATATCCTCGTGAATTACGGATCAAACAGCTTCGGCTGTATCACAAATGACATCAATGCAAGGAGAAATATTATGAAAACAAGCGTTACTTCCTACAGCTTCGGCGGCTACATCGCAGAAGACAGACTGGGCTATCTGGGTCTGATCAACAAGGCAAAGGAAATGGGTTTTGACGGCATCGAATACACCGACGGCGGCTACATGAACGAACCCGAATCCGCAAAGAAGATCCGCGAACGTGCGGCTGAACAGGGCATCGAAGTGGTTGCACTTGCAGTCGGTGCAAACTTTATCCAGGGCTCCGGCGGCAATCTGAAGGACGAAATCGCAAGAGTCTGCAGGATCGTTGACTACGCGGCTGAAATGGGGGCAAAGCTCATGCGTCACGACGTTGCATACGGCTTCGGCGGCGAACGGAAGCACACCAGAGGCTATGACGATGCTCTTCCCAGACTGGCGGAAGGCTGCCGCGAAGTAACCAAGTACGCGGAACAGAAGGGCGTGAAGACCATGACCGAAAACCACGGTTACTTCTCCCAGGACGCGCTCCGCGTTGAAAAGCTCATCAACACCGTCGGTCACGACAACTTCGGTGCGCTGGTAGACCTGGGCAACTTCATGTGCGCGGACGAAGATCCCTCCCTGTCCGTATCCATCATGGCTCCCTACGCATTCCACGTTCACGCAAAGGACTTCCACTACAAGTCCGGCATGGACATTAACCCCGGTACCGGTTGGTTCCAGACCCGTGCGGGCAACTACCTCCGCGGCGCAATCATCGGTCACGGCGAAGCAAAGATCTACCAGAGCATCCAGACCCTCAAGAAGAACGGTTACGACGGCTACGTTACCGTTGAATTCGAAGGCATGGAAGACAACCTCCGCGGTATCGAAGTAGGTCACGCAAACCTGAAGAGATTCATCGGCTGAGCGGGCATAACCTTCAGCTGAAATCGTAAGAATACCAGCCCGCTCCCGAGAAATTTTCTCAGAAAAATTTCTCCGGAGTAATGATAAGGAAACATGGCATGAACGAAGAAATCAAAAACGACCTTAAACTCGATAAAAAGAAGAAGAAAAAGCGGATGCTGATCGGGATCCTGATCGTCACGGTGCTGGCTGCCATCAGCTATGTTCTTCTGGAGAATCCACAGATTTTTGAGACGAAAAAAGATAAATCCCCGACATCCATGTATTCCGACAAACTTTACAGCTATGTCTTTTATCCCTCCGACTACAGTCTTGACGTCACCAAGGACGAAACCTACATGGGCTACGACCGGCTGCTCCACTACAAGAGCGGCAACGTGACCATCGACGTTTCCGAAGAAGATGCTGCAGACTACAACGACGCGGTAGCATTCTTCGTGGAGTATTTCAGGACAGTCATCGCCGGGGACGCGGACACCTACAATACCTATTTCACCGATGCGTATTATGAGTCCGCCGATCCCTACGGCCGGTTCGCACCCCAGATGCTCTACGATATGCTGATCGAACAGCTTTCGGAGAACACCACGGACGACGGTGTGACCAGATGGGGCTTCAATGTGTCCTATAAGATCCACCGCAACGACGGATCCTTCCGCAACGACCTGCCCAGCGATGCATCGAAGAAGCTCTACTTCGAGCTGGTGGGCGATAAATCCGGCTTCGTGCAGATCGACCGGATCACCTATTACAAATAAGATTCCGAAAAACAATTGTCCTCACCGGGCGATTGTTTTTCGCTTGATGGAGGAATTATGCCGCCACTTTCCATGCTGATCAAACCCGCTTCGGGACTCTGCAATATGCGGTGCCGCTACTGCTTCTATGCCGATGTCACCGAACACCGGGAGATTTCGTCCTACGGCATCATGAAGCCGGAAACCACGGAAGCTCTGGTGCGCCGTGCCTTTGAATTTGCCGAGGGACAGGTGACCTTTGCGTTCCAGGGCGGGGAACCCACTCTGGCGGGCGAGGACTACTACCGCCACTTCATCGCCATGGTGGAGAAGTACAACACAAAGAAAATACCGGTCAGCTACGCCATGCAGACCAACGGCTACCATCTCACCGACGGACTGTGCGAAATTCTGCGGGATCATCACTTCCTCATGGGCATCTCTCTCGACGGCACCGGATCCCTTCACGACGGTGTGCGGCCCGATGCATCAGGGGACGGAACCTTCAAGAAGGTCAACGAAACCATCGAGAAATTCAAAAAGTACGGCATCGATTTCAACATCCTTACCGTTATCACCAACAATGCGGCGAAGAATATCTCCCAGATCTACAACTACTTCCGCTCAAAGCGGTACGGATATGTCCAGTTCATCAAGCACGTGGACGGATTCGGCGACACCGAGGAGAACAGTGTCTACTCCCTCACGCCCAAACGCTATGCCGCCTTTCTGAAGACCGCCTTCGGCTATTACTACGACGATATCATGGCGGGGAAGTACATGAGTGTCCGGGAATTCGACAATTTCGTGATGCTTGCCGCCGGTCGGGACGCCGAATGCTGCGGGATGAACGGGATGTGTCCCGCCAATCTGGTCATCGAAGCGGACGGGGGAGCCTATCCCTGCGATTTCTACGTCCTTGACGAATGGCGCATGGGAAACGTCATCGACACCCCCCTGATCGAACTGTTTGAATCCGATACCGCAAAGGAATTCCGCAGACGGTCGCGGCAGATTCCGGAGAAATGCAGAAGCTGCAGGTACTTCCGGCTGTGCAGAGGCGGATGCGCCCGTTACCGGGAACCCTGCACCGCGGACGGCCTGGGCATGAACAAATACTGCGAAAGCTATCTGGAATTCTTTGAATACGCCGCTCCCAAGCTGGTGAAGCTGGCACAGCTGGCATATCAGGGGCAGATCCGATGAAAAAAGCCTGTATCTGTGAAAAAATCACGGATACGGGCTTTTCTGTTTGACTTATTTCAGACCCAGACTGCTGTTGAGCAGCATGGTGGAGTAAATGATGAGCACATCCTGATCGTCGAACTTGACGAAATTGCCCACCAGATCACTCTGGATGTAGCGGATGTCAACCACGGTCACCTTGGCGTAGCCTTCCACAAGAAGGGGGGACAGGCTGCTGCCGAAGGAATCCCGGAACACGATCAGCTCACGGTCGGTCTCCGCCATGGGATTTTCGATCACGATCAGGGGATCCGCGCCGCCGAGGAACATATCGTAGGCATCGGGACCGGCGGCCTTTTCCATGTCGTACACTTCGGTCTTCACGGGCATACCGGTGTTCCAGCTGGTCACGGTGCAGTTGTCAAGGACATCGGAGGTGAGATAAATGAGAGTCTCCGGCTCCACGGGAAGTGCGGACTGATCGCTGTACACGCCATGGAAGGGGTACTGCAGCTCGTTATAGTCATACACGCCGGACAGCTCAACGCCCATGGCGGAACCGATATGCTGTGCCACATCGACGATATTCTCCTGCCGCCAGTGGGTGTCGGTTTTGTAGTAGTCGGCGAGGGATAGGAACGGGAAGATGTCAATGTACTCCATGTAGGAGGTCTTCTCCAGCATATAGTCCGTCAGAGCGTCGTAATCCAGCTTCAGATGACCGTTCAGATTTGCAGTGACGTAGTTTTTGTCGGGGATAATGGAGAAGTAAACCTTGCAGCCGGTATCCTTCATGTAGGAGTTGTAGAGGTTCTCGAAGCGTTCCGCCGCGTGATCCAGCATAGCAGTGTTCATGGGATACTCCAGCTTGGAGAGAACCCCGCTGTCGGTGATGTAAATATCGTTGTTGTCCATCTTGCGGAAGGCATACAGCTCGGAGACCGCCTTGATGGAGCGGAAGCTGTCCCGCAGAGGGAACTGGTCAAGGGTGTAGGTTTCAAAATCCGTCATGAATCTGCCGGAGAACACGGTTTCCGCATTGAATTTGGGCATCTGAGCCAGCGCACGCCGTTCGGACTGAGAATAGTCGTCGGCGGGCTTGAGCCAGCACCACAGGGACAGCGCCAGCAGGAAGACAGCCAGAACTGCTGTCTGAATGATATTTTTCGTCTTGTCAGTCATGTCAGTCCTCCATCAGAAACGGAAATACAGGAACGGGTTGAAGGAGCCGTCCACCAGATACGCGGTCATCAGAACCATCAGACCAAGCAGGAATACCGGCTCGATTCCATTCAGCACCTTCCGCGCTTTTTCATTTTCCCGGAGCTTCAGTACCAGATTCTTCGGCAGGGGAGTCGCACCGATGACGGCAAGAATCAGCACCACCGCGAAGCTGCGGAGATAGTACACGAATTCCGCGGAAACCAGAGGAATACCTCCGGCACCGAACATACCGCCGATGTAGGCAAAGGCCTCGCCCATGTCAGCCGCATTGAAGATCACGAAGCTGATGAGCACGAAGAACAGGGTGTAGATGCGGCTGATGACCTGAGTCTTTTCCAGACGCTTCAGGAGCCACAGCTTTTCAATCACCAGAAGCACCGCGAAGTACAGACCCCAGATGATGAAGGTCCACGCTGCGCCGTGCCAGAAGCCGGTGAGCATCCAGACCACGAAAATGTTGAAGAACCAGCGCCACTTGGGAACGCGGTTGCCGCCCAGGGGGATATACACATAGTCACGGAACCAGGAGCCCAGGGACATATGCCATCTGCGCCAGAATTCGGTGGCACTGCGGGAAATGTAGGGGTAGTTGAAGTTTTCAAGGAAATCGAAACCGAAGATCTTGCCCAGACCGATCGCCATATCGGAGTAGCCGGAGAAGTCGAAGTAGATGTGCAGGCAGAAGGAAATGCCGTAGAGCCAGTAGAACAGCACGGACTTGTCCCCGGATGCCTTGAAGATATCGCACAGCTCGCCGAGGGCGTTGGCAATGAGAATCTTCTTGGCAAGACCCAGAATGAACCGGCGGGCACCTGCGGAGATCTTGTCAAGGGTGTGAGTTCGGTTTTCCAGCTGAGCGGCAACGTCGGAGTAGCGGACGATGGGACCGGCAATCAGCTGGGGGAACATGGCGATATACGCACCCAGATGCAGGGGATTCTTCTGGGAGGGAACATTGCCCCGGTAAACGTCAACCTTGTAGCTGAGAATCTGGAAGGTGAAGAAGCTGATGCCGATAGGCAGAGCGATTCTCAGCAGGGGCAGGGAAAGCCCGGTTACCAGATTGATGTTGGCGATGAAGAAATCCATGTACTTGAAGTAGCCCAGAAGCACAAGGTCAAAGGCCACGGAAAGCCAGAGGAATAACCTTGAGACCGGCTTGCCCTGATATTTTCCGATGAGAAGACCCATGCCGTAGCCCACCGCAATGGAGAGCACCATCAGAACCACGTATTTTGGCTCGCCCCAGTGGTAGAAATACAGGCTGGCGAGAAGGAGCACCGTGTTTTTCAGCGCCTTCGGCACAATGAAATACAGGATCAGAACAATGGGAAGAAAATAATAGAGAAAAGGAATACTTGAAAAGAGCATATTCGATCCGTCCTTTATAAAAAACGGACGCAAATGATTCACGCCCGTTTATGGAATTCGAAAAGTTAAACCGTCAAAAGCCGCATCAGCGCAGCGGAAGGTCGTGGGATAAAGTTATAACCCACACCCAAAGTCCGCCGAGCCTGCCCGCGGGGGCTTCCCCGCATCAGCGCAGCGGAAGGTCGTGGGATAAAGTAATAATCCCAGCCGCAAGTACGCCGAGCCATGCCCGCGGGGGCTTCCCCGCATTAGCCTTCGAGGGAGGTGGGGCACATGATGAAGAATACCTTGTCGCCGATGGATTCGCAGAGCATTTCGTCAGCGGTTACACAGATCTGCCATCTCAGGTTCGCGTTGTCGGTCAGGTTCTTCTTGAATGCCTCCACGTCAGCGTCGTCTGCGAGGTCGAATACATAGCCGACAAATGCGATGGAACCCATCATGGGAGCGAACATGGCAGCGGATTCAAAACCGGTTACTTCATAGTTGTCGAAACCGGACAGGAAGCCTGCTTCCACTTCCATTGCGCCGCCCATGAACAGGATCTTTTCGTTGGTGATTACGGTTTCAGCAAGCTCCAGTGCGGTAGCTTCGGGGGATTCGTTCAGCTTTGCAGCGAATACGGAGTAGAGGTGACCTGCGAGAGTGTCGGTGGAGGGAGCCGCTTCGGTTTCTTCGATGGCAGTGTCGTTTACGGTGTCATCAGCATTGGTGTCTTCGGTTTCATTGCCGCCGCAGGAAGCGAAGGACAGCAGAAGTGCGGATGCGAGAAGAAGAGAGAGGAACTTTTTCATTTTGGTAAATCTCCTGTTAAGTAAAATTTTTTCAGTTTTCGTTGAGCCGGATCATCCAGCCGCCCGAATATTTCATGACGAGGACGACTTGTTCGCCGCCATTCTGCAGGACCAGAGAGTAGTACGCATCACGGTCTGCGGATTCGATTTGCCAGATCAGATTCAGACTGCCGTCGGCAATCAGCTGTGCGCCGCTGGCCATTGCTTCTCCGTTGTGAAGAATGGAACCGGACGACACGTTTACGGTGCATTCTCCCGTTACGTCAAACTCCAGGGGAATCTCAAGGGTCTGGTCAAGGGGCTGACCCTCCGTCATCGTCACCACTCTCGCGATGCTGTAGTGCGCCGTGTCCATGGTGCTGAGTACGGTGTATACCCCCTCGGATGTGACCGGATGACCGTCCATGGTAACCGCAATGCCGTCCCCGCGTCCGTGGAACAGCAGGACTGCCGTTATCATGATGATGAGACAGGCCGCAAGAGAACCGTACCGGAGTACGGCTGTCCGGAGAGGAACGCGTTTTGTGCCGATAACCTTTGCACGGAGTTCAGCCGGAGCCTTGATCTGACGGAATTCTTCGATTTGGTTGCTTTCAAACATGATTATCCTCCGGGGAGAGAAGATCCTTCAATGCCTCCCGACCTCTTGCAAGCCGCATTTTCACGGCGGAGACGGAAATCCCCAGCATCCGCGACACTTCCTCCACCGAAAATCCCTCCAGATAGTGGAGCACGATGGCACCACGGTTCTTTTCGGGAATTTTCGAGAGACAGTGCATCACATCCGGCTGATCCAGCGCCGCATCCTCCTCCGCGGTCTCCTGGATTTCGTCCAGTGAAACGTAGGATCGGATTTTGCGCCGTCTGAGCAGGTCGCAGCAGCGGTTCACCGTCACACGGATCAGCCACGCACGCTCGTGCTCGTCGTCACGCAGGAACGGTGCGGCAGTCATGTACTTGAGAAATACATCCTGCACGGCGTCCTGTGCATCGTCGGGATTCTGCATATAGGTCAGGGCAAGTCGGTACAGCATATCCGCGTAATTGTCGTATGCTTCATCAATTCTGCGGTCCACTATCCACCCTCCTGTCTGTAACACGCATGACACCGCACTCAGGTCACATAAAACTGAAAAAAATTTCTGATTTTTTTGAAAAAGTTTTTTCGGTGTATTTCGCTTGATTTATGATATCTTAACCGGCTTGGAAGTACAGCCTGCGATATAGGATCGGATCTCTTCCATGCGGTCTTTTTCCGGAATCTTTGATACAAATTCCTGTACCTTGCCGATTTTCTCCGCCTTTCCTGTGCCCAGCGGATGGTACGGTTCCAGATCCACGTGCTCTATGCCGGAGATTTCCTCAGCCAGCGCCGCGATTGCCGCGAAATGCTCCTCCGTGTCGTTTGCTCCCGGAATGATGGGACAGCGCAGCACAATCTTACCGCCCGCATCGCTTACCGCACGGAGATTGTCGAGAATGGGCGCCTGAGGCACACCGGTCAGTTTCCGGTGAAGCTCGTCCCCGGTAGCCTTGTAGTCAAACAGGAACAGATCAATACAGGGAAGTGCGGCAAGGATGATCTCCGTTCTGCAGAAGCCGCTTGTCTCCACGGCCGTGTGCAGTCCCTCAGCCTTTGCCGCTTTCAGGAGTTCGGTTGTAAATTCATGCTGATAGAAGGGCTCTCCGCCGGAGACAGTCATGCCGCCGCCGCTGGTCTCGTAGAAGATTTTGTCTGACAGCACTTTTTTCATCACCTGTTCCACGGTCATGTCGTTTCCCACGAATTTCAGCGCACCTGCCACACAGCGCTCGAGACACCGTCCGCATCGTGTGCAGGATTCTCTTGCGTAGAGATGCCCGGATTCTTCGGAGAAGGCGTGATTTTCGCAGACTCCGCCGCAGGCACCGCACAGGATACACTTGGTGGGCTCGTACTCGATTTCCCGCTCTCTGGAAAGTCCCTCGGGATTGTGGCACCAGAGACAGCGGAGAGGACAGCCCTTGAGGAAAACGGTCGTCCGGATCCCGGGTCCGTCGTGGATGGAGAACTTCTGAATGTTGAATACACAGCCGGTCATATCTGCCTCCGTGAGATCATAGAAATTTCATTTTATCATTTTAATCATTATACCTTCTTTTGACGGGAAAAGCAATAGTACGGTGAAATAATCTTGACGGAAGGAATGATATATGATAAAATGAAGAAAAACAATGGGGAGAATCCTATGGAAATCAGAAAAACCACAGCCGCCGACCTGGATGCGGTCATGGAAATCCTGAACGAAGCCCGCCGTACCATCGCACAGCTGGGCATCAACCAGTGGCAGGACGGCTATCCCACCGCTGACGTGATTCTGGATGACATTGCAAAATCCCGTTCCCGGGTCATGGTGAAGGACGGGGAAGTGATCGGTACTTTCGCCGTACTGGATGACGGCGAGCCCACCTACGACACCATTTACGAAGGCCACTGGCTCACCGGGGACGACAGCCGGAGCTATATCGCCGTACACCGGGTGGCAATCTCCGTGAAGAGCCGCGGAACGGGCACATCCGGCGAGCTGGTAAAGTACGCCTGCGATACCGCCGTACAGCTTGGCATGAAATCCGTCCGCATCGACACCCATGAGGGGAATGTTGTCATGCGGCGGATGCTGGAGAAGAACGGCTTCGTCCATTGCGGCGTAATTTATCTGGAAAACGGCGAGCCTCGGGTTGCTTACGAAAAACTTTGCAGGGAGGAAATTATATGAAAATCACATCGCTCAACGGCACATGGGAACTGGATCTGAACGGACAGCGAACCTCCGTCACCGTTCCCCATGACTTTATGATCGGCTCCGAACGCCGCCCGGAAAACAGAACCGGATTCGACCAGGGCTATTTCACGCCCGGACGGGCAGGATACCGCCGTACCTTCACTGCGGATCCCGATGCCGCACGGCACATCCTCCGCTTTGACGGTGTGATGGGACTGACGGAGGTGTATCTCAACGGTCAGCTGCTCCGGTTCCATCCCTACGGCTATACGGCGTTCCTTTGCGACTGCGGACGTCACCTGAAACAGGGCGAGAATAAACTGGAAGTGTTTGCCGATACCACGGCACAGCCCTGCTCCCGCTGGTATACCGGCGGCGGCATCATCCGGGAAGCGGAACTGCTCACTGGCGGACGTGACGTGATCGCTCCCTGGGGGATCTATGTCCGTACGCTGAGCCTGAACGGATCCGATGTTTACGCGGCCTTTGACGTGACACTGCTGTCCTCCGATGAACAGGAAGCAAAGCTGAACTTCACCGTTTCCGACGAAACCGGCGAAATTGCCGCATTCACCCGGCATATCTGGCTGAACGACGGGGAAAACACGGTTTCCTTCAAGAAAATGCTCCATGGCATCATTCCGTGGGATACGGAAAATCCCAGGCTGTACAACATAACCGTCACCCTCACCACGGACAATTCCGAAGATACCGCAGATCTTCTCACCGGCTTCCGCACCGTGGAATGCGACGGCGAGCGTGGATTCCTCCTCAACGGCAGACCGGTGCAGATGAACGGTATGTGCATCCACCACGACAACGGAGTTCTCGGCGCCGTTTCCACCTATGATGCCGAGGAACGCAGGGTGAAGATTCTCAGGCGTGACGGCTTCAACGCTATCCGCACCTCCCATAACCCGCCTTCCGCCGCACTGCTGGACACCTGCGACCGGTACGGCATCCTGGTGATCGACGAGATTTTCGATGCATGGCGTATCGGCAAGCGGGAGATGGACTATCATATCTGGTTTGACAAATACCACGAAGAAGATACCCGCTCCATGGTAATCCGCGACCGGAACCATCCGTCCGTGGTCATGTGGTCCACGGGCAACGAGATTCCCGAAAAAAAGGGCACCTCCGACGGATACAAAACCGCATCCCGTCTGGCGGAAATCATCCGGGATCTTGACGAACGTCCCCTGACCCACGCGTTCTGCGATTTCTGGGACGACTGGGAATACCGGCAGAAGGAAGA
>JAFQWY010000085.1 GCA_017407225.1 Clostridia bacterium
CTTCCCCAATCCCGATTCTGAAGCTGAAACTTCCGGTGACTGCATGGGGAAGGCTTATAGAATTGTCCTTTTCGGCGGATGCCGGATATTCCTGCGATACATACAGACCTTCCCGCTGTGCACCGCACGATACTCGTATGAGCCTTCCCCATGCAGTCGCGGTCAATCTCAGCTATATCATGGCGGCTGGGGAAGGTGGCGCGTCAGCGACGGATGAGGCGAGAACCGCCTTACCGTTTCACATCATCCCATGTCAGCATCAGTTTCTCCAGAAGATCGGCTGCAACAGCCTGAAAACTTGCATGAATACTCTGGTTGGAATACCGCAGGACTCTGATCCCTGCTGCCGACAGATTTCTGTCTCTTTCTGCATCGGCAGCTTTATGTTCAGCAGTCAGATGCTGTCTGCCGTCCACTTCAATGACGATTCTCCTTACCGGGATATAAAAATCCACAATATAGTCTCCGATGATATGCTGGCGGCGTACCGTAACCGGCAGCTTTTTCAGAAAATCATACCACAGATGCCGTTCTTCCGGAGTCATCCGTTTTCTGAGATTCCGGGCATTTCCCATGAGCCTGTCGTGCATAAGCTACATCTCCTTCTCCCCCATCCAGAGCCGGTGGAAGGGGACGAATCCCAGTTTCCCGTACCAGTGGGGGATGGAGGTATACAGCAGCTCCGCACGGGTGAACCCTTCATCAGCCAGATACCGGAGTGCTTCGCTGACCATGGCAAGTCCGATGCCCCGATTCCGGTATTCCGGCAGAACGCCCACACAGGACACAGATCCCACGTTCCGCCTGCCGCAGGAGAAGCGGTTCCACGCCGCAGCAAGGCAGAATCCGGCGATTTTTCCGTTCACTTTCGCCAGAAGCACATCCTCATCGGTGTTCTCATACACTCCGAGCCATGCTGGCTCCACGTTTTTTACGGCGGCAGGAATCTCATCATCGACCGGCGACAGCTCAAAGGTCACGCCGCCGGGGATCTCCGCCGTTTTTTCAGCAGGAAGAGACACCGTCATATCATACGTGTATCCGGTGCAGGTGTATCCGTGTTTCTCGAAGAACCGGTGGGCATCCGCCTCGGTCGGCACGCCCTGCAGGACGTAATCACTGCCGTGGCCGACGATCAGCCGCTTTTTCCCACAGGATTTCGCCCACTCTTCCGCCTGATTCAAGAGATCCGATCCGATCCCCTGTCTGCGGTATACTTCGTCCACGCACAGCAGGATCAGGGAGGATCCGCGGATCAGAGCATACCCGATCAGGCAGTCCCCGTCATACCTCGTGAACAGTTCTCCGCCATCGGTCAGTCCCTCGAAGGCTTCTTCCGTCACCCGATAAGATTCGGGAACGCACCGGTTGTACAGCTCAAGAAGTTCCGTCACTTCAGCCCCATGATGCGGTTGAGCTCATGCTTCATCCATTCTTCGTCCCGGTAACGGACATGGCGCGCACCGGTGCCTTCGCTGACAAGGGCGCGTCCCGCGTCATCATAACGGATACAGCATTCTTCGCTGATTTCCCAGTCCTTTTCGGGGTACAGCGCATAGTACACGGTGACAGGGTCCCAGGAATTGCGCAGGCCCTTGCCTTTTCCGAAGAAATTCCAGTAGCCGATCCGCACCGGGTACCGCTCGGGACAATCCCACAGGGTTTCCCCGGTCATGATATCCCGTCCGGCTTCAAATCCGCAGTAGATGATGGGCACGGGGCAGTATTCGCTCATGTACTGTGCAGCGGGAACATTGGCAAAGATATTCCACTCGCCGTGTTCAAAATCCCCGAAGTCGCCGCCCATGACGATCACTTCTCTGACGGACTGCTTCACGAGGGATACGCCGTCGAGGGGGGAGTTTTCGTCAGGCTGTGACCGGAGCAGATCCTCCATGTTCACCATGGGACCGACAAAAATCATGGTCACGTCCCGGTTGTCGTTCAGGGCCTTCCGCAGAACCGCCACCGCATCGGGGAATTCGATGGGATCGTGATCGGTGAGGTAATCCTGCATCATGGGATAGCCGTAGCGCTTTTCCGCATCCTGATCCTGAAATCCTTTCCGGGAGGTCTGCCCCACGGGACAGTCCACGCCGAACCAGTCCAGAATCGCCTTGGCACCGTACGCGCCGTAGATCTCGGAGGTACAGTGGGTCACAGCGACCACTTCCGCGATGCCCTGCTTCACACCGTCGCAGAGAACCGCCATAGCACCGCAGTCGTCGCAGTCGGAACCGAGGTCGGTGTCGAAAATGTATTTTCGCATACTATATCCTTTCATTTACAGCCCGTAGCGTTCCTTCAGAATGGGAATCAGGCGGTCTGCGATGATCTTATGTCCGTCGCGGAGGGGATGGAGAGGTTCCAGCGGTACCCACAGGGTGGCATCCACGAAGAACACGTCGTCGTCATGCGCCGCATTGAAGTCGTCCACCATCTTCTTCACATCCTCGGGATGGCATCCGCAGAATGCGGTCAGGCAGATGATCTTTGCATCGGGATGGGTCTTCCGCACCAGTTCCAGCAGGGCGGTATATTCTTCGATGTACTTTTCCACAGCCGCGCCTCTGTCGTTGGCACCGTGGTTGATCATGATGTAGTCGGGGTGGTCATAGGTCACGGGCGCACCGTCGAAGCAGTAGGGATAGGCATCCGCGCACTTGGGAACCGCACCGCATCCCGCACGGGTGGTACCGGTTGCCCCGTAGCCCATGTGCATATGGCGCAGACCCAGACCTTCCGCGGTCAGCCAGCCGTAGGTGCCGGTGGCGTCATCTTCGAAAATGCGGTTGTCCTGATCGTTGGGATAGTACCGGAGATCATCCACCAGCACGCCCTCGGTGATGGAGTCGCCCACCAGTTCCATGGTCTTTCTGTTGTCGGGAGCCAGCTCGGCCGCACCGTCCGCGTGGTAGCCCAGGAAGGACACCTTGCCCTGCAGGGGAGCGTACCAGCGGTTGAGAATTTCCTTGCCGCCCTTATAGATGATCTTCGCGGTATGTTCGCCGTCCGCGGGAATCTCGAAGCGCACCCAGCGGTCAACCTGAGTTTCCGCCTTCACGCCGCCGTCGATCTGTACATACACATGGGGAAAGGGAAACACGCAGTCGGTGATGTCGAATTCCAGCAGGAGAACGCTGCCGGTGAAGGCGAAATCAATCTGGGAGCCTGCCGCAGTGGTGGCCATAGCATCGCCCAGGGGAGCAAAACGTCCGGTATAGCGGATGGATTCGTGTGTGGAAGGAATGAACATGATGATATACCTCTCTTGATGATGATTTCTTATGCTTTGTGATGGGTCAGGTTGTCTTTGACGATATTCTCTCCCCGTCCGTCGTAAACGATACTCTGCTTCACGGCGCCCTCGTACATGACATTGCTCTGGATCACCACTGCCGTGGAGTTTGCCAGATACACATCGTAGTCGGGGCTTTTCGTACCTCCGCCGCCGTCGTTCACACCCCACTTGAAGGTGTTTCCGGTGAGGGTCACGTTCTGCACGTTGTCAAAGTACACATGGCTGTTCTCGTATTCCGATGCAAATTCCATGCCGTCGGGGCACCCGGATCTGCGGAACACGTTGCCCGTGATGGCGGTATCCCGGAACTGTCCGCCTCCGCCCAGCCTGACGGCAGGACCGAAAGAGCGGTCGAAGAAATTACCGGTGATGTTCACGGAATCCCCGTTCGGGAAGAAGAATCCGGCTTCCCGGTTCCATTCCACGCGGTTTCCCGTTGCGGTCACCGATGCGGTGCAGGGGCCGCCCAGAATGCCCGAATGGCGGTTTGCCGTGAACCAGTTGTCCAGGATGAAGGCATCCCATCCGTCGATGTACAGACCGCATCCGCCGTTTCTGTGGAGCATGGAGTGGCGCAGGGAGAAGCACCAGATGTGTTCCAGATGCACCCCGTCCCCGGAGAAATTGCCCACCCGGCAGTCGTCGATGCAGGGGGTATCCTCTTCACTTCCGCCGTTGTATCTCTCCCAATACAGATAGATGCCGTGGATGTTCTCACCCAGTCCCCGTCCGTCAAGGCACATTCCGGCTATGGTACAGCCGAAAGCACCGGTGATATCCAGCATGCATTTTGCCTCAGGATCGTTCAGGATAAACACGGACACGCCGTCGGCACGGAAATTCCATGCGGAATCCCCCTCCAGACGGGTGCGCTTTCCCATCTTCAGCTGTCCGGTCAGATATCTCCCCGGCGGAACGATCACCTTGCCCTCCACCGCTGCCGCATCGTCAAGGGCACGCTGGATGGCACCCGTACAGTCGGTCGCGCCGTCCCCGACAGCACCGTAGGATGTGATATCGAATACATTGGTCATAAGGAACCTCCCCGGATGTATTTCATGAGTATCTCATGAGTTAAACTTACCACATTCCGCCCCTATGTGCAAGCGGATTTATGGGGATTTAACAAAATAGTAACAAGTTCCGGCGGCGTTTGTGATAAGATAGAGAAGTGCCGAAACTGCATACCCATGCGTCCGGCATTTATGATTATGCATTGTGCATGATGAATTCTACATTATCTATTATTTATACATACGGAGATCCGCGTTATGGAAAACAACACCCCCGACAAAACAAAACTTCTCGGATTCCGGGATGAAATCGACGCCATCGACTCCCAGCTGGTGAAGCTCCTGAAGGAACGGATGCAGACCGCGTCGAAAATCGCAGATTATAAACGTGAAGTGGGCATGCCCGTCTTCGATCCCGTCCGCGAACGTCAGAAACTGGCGAAAATCGCGGAACTGGCAGGCGAGGACTTCGGCGGATACTTTCGTCAGCTGTACTCCCTCGTCTTTGAACTGACCCGGGACTACGAAAACAAGCTCATCGCACAGACCACGCCCCTCTACGAGCAGATCATGAACGCCATCGACAACACCCCAAGGCTGTTCCCCGCCTCTCCCAGAGTGGCCTGTCAGGGAACTGAGGGTGCATACTCCATGTACGCCGCGGAAAAGCTGGTGCAGAATCCCCAGATCGAGTACGTGAAGACCTTTGAGGACGTGATCCGCGCCGTGGAAACCGGTTATGTCCGCTACGGAATCCTCCCCATCGAAAACTCCACCGCAGGTGAGGTCGGTGCGGTCTACAAGCTGCTGGAAAAGCACCCGGTCTACATCGTCAACTCTACCCGCGTGAAGGTGGAGCACTCCCTCATGGTGAACCCCGGCGTGGAGCTGTCCGAAATCAAGGAAATCATCTCCCACGAACAGGCCATCGGTCAGTGCTCCAGATATATTGAAACCCTGCCCGGCGTGAAGGTGACCTATGCCGCAAACACCGCCGTTGCCGCAAGAATGGTGAAGGAATCCGGCAGACGGGATCTTGCCGCCATTTCCTCCCACAAGTGCGCCCAGCTCTACGGTCTGAAGGAAGCCGCACGGGACATCCAGAACACCGACAACAACTACACCCGGTTCCTGTGCATCTCCAAAGATATCGAGATCTACCCCGGCGCTGACAAAACCTCCGTGATGCTGGTCACCGAAAACGAGCCCGGCTCCCTGTACAAGGTGCTGTCCCGGTTCTTCGCCCTGGATATCAGCCTCAC
Organism: Clostridia bacterium; assembly: GCA_017407225.1. Lineage (GTDB taxonomy): Bacteria > Bacillota > Clostridia > Oscillospirales > CAG-272 > UMGS1696. The sequence continues at coordinate 5,577 of JAFQWY010000085.1, forward strand.
TTCCCTTCTCTCCAAGCCCATCGAGGGCCGGGATTTCGAGTTCCGCTTCTTCCTCGACTTCGATACCCCTGTGTACTCCCCCGAATTCGCCGCGCTGATCCAGACCCTGGACGACTGCTGTGAAGAATTCCGCTAC
>JAFQWY010000086.1 GCA_017407225.1 Clostridia bacterium
CAGACCGCCTCTTGCGTGCATGAAGAATCCGTTCATGCCCAGGGATTTCATGACGCGGATCTGGCGGCGCAGTTCGTCCTCTTCCAGCTTGTCGTTCCAGCTCCAGAAGGGGATGCTGCCGTAGGAGGGGGCAAGATTTTTTACGCTTTCAATGTAGTCTTTCATGGGGGTGGTGCCCTGCTTTCTTCTTTCTTCTTTATTCTTTGTTATTTCTTCTTTATTCTTTGATGGGGATTCCGGCTGGACTGCACGTTTATGTGGAAAAGGCATCCGCCTTTTCAGATTTTATTACTCCACTGCGCGTGGGGCGCACAAGAAGGTGTATCGACACCTCCTTGTGAATCCACCCGACAAGGGGCCCCCCTTGACCCCGTAACGAGCTGCAGTGGGGATTGTTCGTGCACGGCTCACTGGGGTATACAGGCTTGCTTTGAGCTGATGACGCCGGGGGCGCTTTGGTGCGGATTGTTTTTTGCTTTTGCTGACGAAGGGCGATTCAGATTTTATGGTTTACTTATTGTTTTTCTTTGGTTTTTTCAATCGTTTCCGCGCACGGTTTCCACTTTCAGGAGATTGGTGTTGCCGGAGAGGGCTACGGGTACGCCGGCGGAGATGACGACAAGATCGCCGGGGGAGACCAGATCCAGCTGCTTTGCACAGTCCACGGCATGGCGGAACAGCTTTTCCGAGGAATCCTGGGTCAGGGCAAGAACCGGGTACACGCCCCAGGACAGTGCCAGCTGATGGAAGGTTTTCACCCGGGGAGTGGCCGCAACGATGGGCTGGGTGGGACGGAATTTGGACATTCTTCTTGCGCTTGTCCCGGCAGTTGTCAGGGTGATGATGGCCTTGGCGTTCAGGTCGGATGCCGTGGTGCAGGCCGCGTCGCAGAGTGCGTTGGTAACGTCGCTGGTATCCAGATCGTAGTCGATGGATTCGTAGGCGTGCATGGCAAAGGCGTCGTTTTCCGCCTGTTCCGCAATCTTCGCCATGGCGCGTACCGCACGGAGGGGATATTTTCCGATGGCGGTTTCCCCGGACAGCATGACGGCACTGGTACCGTCGAATACGGCGTTGGCAACGTCGGAGATTTCCGCACGGGTGGGAGTGGGATGCTCGATCATGGATTCCAGCATCTGGGTGGCGGTGATGACCATCTTGCCCGCCTGATAGCACTTGCGGATGAACCGCTTCTGGAGCCCGGGCAGTCTCTCAAAGGCCACTTCCACGCCCATGTCACCGCGGGCAACCATAATGCCGTCGGAGTATTTCAGGATATCCTCGAAGTTTTCGATGCCTTCCAGATTCTCAATCTTGGAGATGATCCGGATGTCGTGACCGCCGTTGTAGTCCACGAACTTCCGCATTCCGATGATGTCATCCTTGGAGCGCATGAAGGAGGCGGCGATGAAATCAATGTCATTCTGAATGCCGAAAAGGATATCGGACTTGTCCTTGGCGGAAAGATGGGGCATTTTCAGATGTACATTCGGCACATTCACACCCTTGCCGTTTTTGATTTCGCCGCCGGATGTGACGGTGCAGCGGATTTCGGTTTTTGTGGTTTCCTCCACGGTCAGCTCGATGGCACCGTCGTTGAGGAGGATCCGTCCGCCCGCCTGTACCTGGGACGGCAGATCGGCATAGGTGATGTACCCCTTCGTGCAGTCCCCTTCGCAGTCCTCGGTGGTGAGGGTGAAGGAGGATCCGGTTTCCAGAGCCGCGCATCCGCCGCAGAATTTTCCCAGACGGATTTCCGGTCCCTTGGTGTCCAGCATAATGGCAAGGGGCACGTTCAGGCGTTCTCTCACTTCCTTGATCCGCTCGATGACTTCCCCGTGTTCCTCATGGGTGCCGTGGGAGAAGTTGAGACGGACGACGTTCATTCCGGCTTCCACCATTTTTTCGATCATTTCGGTGGAATTGGAGGAGGGGCCGAGGGTGCAGACGATTTTTGTTTTCAGCATGACAGTTCTCCGGTTGATAAAAATTTCTGCTTCCATTATATCATAAACCGCATTAAGAATAAAGAAGAATACCGAAATTATTTGAAGAAGTAAACGGGAAACAAATGCGTTTGTTAACAAATGAACCCTTGAATCCCCGGCGCATTTGCAATATACTATATCCAAATGCAGTTTACGCAGAAATACACCCGAAAAGGACAACAGACATGAAAAATATTCTCACAAAACTGATTCTGATGCTGATTCTGGCAGGTATGACCCTGTCTCTGGCATCCTGCAACAAGAACACCGACCAGTTCGCGGCTCCTGCGGGCTTTGTCACCGCTTCCGCTGAAAGTGCGGACTTCTATTTCTATGTTCCCGACGACTGGACCGTGGACTACTCCACCGCTGCCGCAGGTGCGTACTATTCCTCCGCCGACCCGTCCTCCGTTTCCGTGATGGCGTGGGAGCTGGAGTACACCGATACCACCGTGGACGAATGGTGGGAGCTGAATCAGAGCGAAGTGGAATCCGTCTTCACCGATTTCAACCTGGAATCCACCGAAAACATCACGATCAATGACCTGTACGCCAAGAAGTTCATCTATACCGCTACCCTCGGAAACTTCAGCTACAAGATCATGCAGGCGGCGTGCGTGAAAAATTCCAGTGTGTATCTGTTCACCTACACCTCCCTGCCCGAAAACTTCGACGAACACACCGATGACGTGAACCAGATGCTGGAATTCCTCATCATCAAGTAAGACAATGGCACATTATCTCGACAACGCGGCGACCACCAAACCCTCCGGAACCGCCATGAACGCGGCGTGGGAGGCCATGGAGGTGTGGGGAAATCCCTCCTCCGTGCACGGAATGGGTCTCGCCGCAAAAGAACTTCTGAAAAAATCACGCCGTCAGGTGGAGAAAACCCTGGGAATGGCGAATTTCGCAAAGGATCTCCTGATTTTTACCTCCTGCGGCACCGAAGCCAACAGTATCGCCATGACCGGATGTGCACGGGCGAAAAAGCGCAGTCCGGAACATCCCGGCACGATAATACTGTCCGCCGGTGAGCATCCCTCCATGGACGAACCTGCCAAAGCTCTGGAAAAGGAAGGCTACGCTGTGGTACGGATCCCCACATCGGGCGGCAGGCTGGATCTCGATTTTCTTGCCGATGCTCTGGAAAACGCGGCAGCCCCGGTGATTTTTGCCGGATTCATGCTGGTCAACAACGAAACCGGCGCACTTTACGATGTAAAATCCGCCGCATCCCTCGTGAAGCGGAAATTCCCCGACGCGGTGGTTCACTGCGACGCCGTGCAGGGGTATATGAAGACGAAATTTACTCCTAAAACCCTCGGCGTGGATACCCTCACCCTCAGCGCACACAAGATTCACTCCATCCGCGGTGCAGGGGCTCTGTATATCTCCGCAGAAGTCATCAAGCGGAAGAATATCGTTCCCGTCATGCCCGGCGGCGGTCAGGAGAACGGCTTCCGCAGCGGCACGGAGAATCTCGTATCCATCGCGGCGTTCGGGGCGGCGGCTGAGGAAGAATTTGCGAATCTCGATGCCAATCTCGGCAGGGTTCACGAACTTCGTGAGTACCTGAACGGACGTCTTGCCGAACTGGATGTGAAGATCAACCGGCCGGAGAACGGCGTGGATCACATCGTGAATATCGTTCTGCCTTCCATCCGCAGCGAAACCATGCTCAATCATCTGTCGGCGAGAGAGGTATATGTGTCCGCGGGATCTGCCTGCGCTGCCAATTCCAAGAAGAAGAGCGCGGCACTGGAGGCGTTCGGCGCATCAGGGAACGACATCGACTCCGCCATCCGCATCAGTCTGAGCCATACCAATACCAAAGAAGACATCGATGCACTGTGCGAAGGCCTTGCCGACGGCATTGCCCAGCTGCAGCGTAAGAGATAAACCGGAGGTATGACATGAAATACAAGAATTACATCTGGGACTTCGACGGCACCCTGTTCAATTCCTATCCTCACATCTGCGAGTGCATGCTGCGGATTCTGGAACGGGAGGGTGTCCGGGAAAACTTCGATCCGGAAATGGTCATGCGGCATCTGTGCGTCAGCTACGGTGCTGCGAAGAACTACACCGGAATGTCCGGGGAAGCCTACCGGGATTTCGTGGAACTGCAGTATGTGACCGGGGAAAACGAAGTGGAACCGAAGGTGGTGCCCTTCCCGGACTGCGAACAGGTTCTCCGGGAAATCATGGCGGAGGGCGGACGGCATTTCATCTACACCCACCGCAACATGACCGCCATGGAGCATATCCGAAACTTCGGCATGGCGGACTGCTTCACGGATAAGGTGACCTCCGAGGATAAATTCCCCTCCAAGCCCGCACCCAACGCCATTCAGACGCTCATGGAGCGCAATGGTCTGGATCCTGCCGAAACCATCATGATCGGCGACCGGGAAATCGACGGAAAGAGCGGCAAGAACGCCGGAATCGCAGGTGCTCTGGTCAACTATTACCCCAGACTCCCCGACGGAACATGCCCTGCGGACGTGAGCGGAATGGACTTTGTGGCGCAGAATCTGACAGAGCTGTGGGAGATGCTGAAAAAAGCGTGAACATCCTGCATACGCTCCGGTGTGCTTTTGCGGTTTATGCCCAAAGAACTTCCGGGGAATGAAGTAAAAATTGTACCGGATCACAGCAATATTGTATTGCAATTCAAGGAAAACTGTGGTATAATAATACCAGAGTAAGATATCAGAGTTACGGAGAGTGGGCAGAAAACAGTCCACTCTCTTGTTTATGTAAAGGAAAACAGATGAAACAGAAAAAGAACATCGCGGAAACTGTCCGTGAGCTGGCACAGCCCCTTGCGGATCAGTTCGGATACTTCCTGTGGGATGTGGAGTATGTCAGAGAGGGCGCGGATATGATTCTCCGCATCACCATCGACAGTGACAGCGAAACCGGCATCACCATCGAAGACTGCGAAAAGATGCACCGCGCCATCGACCCCATTCTGGACGAAGCGGATCCCATCGAAGAGGCCTATATGCTGGCAGTTTCTTCCCCCGGTGTGGAACGCAGCCTGACCAGACCCGAGCACTTTGAAATCTGCGCGGGCGAGGATGTCATGCTGAAATTCTTCGCCGCCGTGGACGGATCCAAATCCCTGAGAGCCACCCTCGTAGGTCTGGAAAACGATGAAATCGTCGTGACCGTGGGTGAGGAAGAAAAGCGCTTCCCCAGAAAATCCGTGGCAAAGTGCGAAACCGTGTTTGACTGGTAAACAGCCGCCCCTACCGTAAGAAATTCAAGACTATAAAAAGAACGCGGGAACCCCCGCAGAAAGGCATGGAATGACATGAACGCAGAGCTTTTTGAAGCACTTGAACTGCTTGAAAAGGACAAAGGCATCCCCGTAGATACCATGATCGAGAAGCTCGAGGCCGCTCTGGTCTCCGCTTTCAGAAAAGAATACGGCAGCAGCTCCGTGCGCGTTGAAATCAATAAGGCGAAGAAGGATCTGAAGGTTTACCGCCAGCGCACCGTTGTGGAAGAAGTAAAGGATCTGAAAACCGAAATCTCCTACGAAGACGCTCAGCTCATCAGCAGACGCTATGAACTGGGTACCGTTGTGGAAGATGAAATCAAAACCAAGTCCTTCGGCAGAATCTCCGCACAGGCCGCAAAGCAGGTCATCGTGCAGGGCATCCGCGAAGCCGAAAAGAGCAACAGCCTCCGCGACTACGACAAGAAGCGCGAAGAAGTCATCACCGCTCTGGTAACCAAGCGCGACGACAACTCCGGCGACGTCTGGGTGGACACCGGCACCAGCGAAGTGCTCCTGCCCGCAAAGGAACAGATCCCCGGCGAAGAAATCCTCGTCGGCGAAAGAATCCGCGTGTTCGTCACCGAAGTCAACCACGACTCCGAAGAAGGCCCCATGGTTACTCTGTCCAGAGTCAGCCCCGGCATGGTCAAGCGTATGTTTGAAGTGGATATCCCCGAAATCGCGGACGGTATCGTTCTGGTCAAGGGCGTGGCAAGAGAAGCCGGCTCCAGAACCAAGATTGCCGTATTCTCCCGGGATCCCGAAGTTGACGCTGTGGGCGCCTGCATCGGTAACCGCGGTGCGAGAATCAACAACATCGTGGACGAACTGAAGGGCGAAAAGATCGACGTGATCCAGTACTCCGAAAAGACCGAAGAATTCATCGCAGCCGCACTTTCTCCCGCAGAAGCAAAGAGCGTTGAATTTGACGGCGAACGGAGCGCAACCGTTCATGTAAACGGCGACCAGCTGTCCCTCGCCATCGGTAAGGAAGGTCAGAACGTACGCCTTGCCGCAAAGCTCACCGGCTGCAAGATCGATATCAAGGGCATCAAGCTCTGAGTCCGATCCTGACGGGAGGCAGACATGGCGGAAACCAAACCCAAACAGCAGAATCAGCCGAAGCGGAAAATGCCCGAGAGACGGTGCGTGGGATGCATGGGTACCTTCCTCAAGAAGGATCTGATCCGCGTCCTCCGCTCCCCCGAAGGCGAAATTTCCATCGACTTTACCGGCAAGAAATCCGGACGGGGCGCTTACCTGTGCAAGAGCGAAGCCTGCTTCAGAAAGGCGAAGAAATCCGGCATCCTGCACCGCTCTCTGGAATGTGAAATTTCCGAGGAGATTTATGCGGAGCTGGAAAAGGAAATCCGTCTGGCTGAGGAAGAAAAAGAGTAAAGCCGGAAAGTCCGGAATACCCCGAAGAAACGAAGAATAAACTGAACCGATGCGGAAACGGAGGAAGGATATGGAAGAGAGACTGATCGGATTGTGCATGGCAGCCGGCGGTGTCGTCACGGGATTTGATTCCGTGCTGGCGGAAGTCCGGCGGGGCCGGGTGAAATTCCTTCTGATCGCATCCGATGCGTCGGATCGTACGAAAAAGCAGCTGACTGACAAATGCACCCATTATGAAACAAAATACCGGATCGGACCCTGGGACGGAGCGGAGCTGGCACGGATGCTCGGGAAAAGGGCAACCTGCATGGCGGCGGCGTTCACCGGACGGGGACCGTGGGAAGGCGTATGGCAGAAAATCGGCTGCGGTGAAGAGAATCATAGCTGCGAAGAGAGAAAGGATGATTGAGAATGGCAACGAAGTCAAATTCCATGTTCCGGATCAGCCAGCTTGCGAAGGATCTGGGTGTGAAGCCGAAGGATCTGATCACAAAGCTCGAGGGAATCGGCATCAGCGTGAAAAGCACGTCCGCAACCCTTGACGAAGGGGACGTAAACGCCCTGTTCGCAAGCATGACGGATGACGCGCGGATCCATGACCTGGACGGTTATCTGCACGGAAAAACATCCATCACGCTGCCGGAATCTCCTGATGAAAAAGCAAAGCGTGAAGCGGCAGAAAAGGCAGAAGCTGACCGCATCAGGGCTGAAGAAGAAGCAAAGAAGCGCGCCGAGGAAGAAGCCCGCCGCAAGGCTGAAGAAGAGGCCCGCAGAAAAGCGGAAGAAGAGGCAAGAATCAGAGCCGAGGAAGAAGCCCGGAAGAAGGCGGAAGAAGAAGCCAAGCGCCGTGCGGAAGAGGAAGCCCGCAGAAAGGCTGAAGAGGAAGCCAAGCGCAGAGCCGAAGAAGAGGCAAAGCGCAAGGCTGAGGAAGAAGCGAGAATCCGTGCCGAAGAGGAAGCCCGTAAAAAGGCTGAGGAAGAAGCAAGAATCCGTGCGGAAGAAGAGGCACGTAAAAAAGCAGAAGAAGCAAGAATCAAAGCCGAGGAGGAAGCGCGTTTGAAAGCAGAAGCAGAAGCTCGTGCAAAGGCAGAAGCTGCCGAAAAGACCAGCACCGACAGAACTCAGGGACAGAGAACTCCCGCTCAGCGCGACGGCGTGAGAGACAACCGTACCGACAACAGAAATAACAATCAGTCCCGTCCGAACAACGCACAGCCCAATCGGGATAACCGTGACAACAACCGTCCCCAGAACACTCAGACCAGAACCGGCGACAGACCTTACGGTGACAGAAACACCGGTGACAGACCTGCCGGCGACAGACCTTATAATAATGACAGACCCGGCTACAACCAGAACCGTCCCCAGAACGGTCAGCAGGGTCAGTCCCGTCCCTTCGGTCAGAACAACGGCCAGCAGAGACCTCAGCGCGATGCGGCTCCCCGTGACAAGGATTCCGGAAACGACCGCGCTCCCATCGCTCCCCAGCCCAAGCCCAAGATCGAGCAGGGCGTGGAACGGAAGCGTACCGGTCAGACCCGCGTGGTGGACACCAGAACCACCTCCGTTGACCTGTCCAAGTACGATGAACGTCTGGATAATTTCTCCCCCGAAATCGACGACAAGCAGTCCAACAAGCAGAAGCTGAAGAAGCAGAACCAGAGAGGCGACAACCGCGGTACCGGCAGAAAGTCCGACAAGGAACGCTTCGCAATGGATAAGATGCAGAAAGCAAACCAGGAAAAGGCGAAGAAGCAGCCTCTCAAGGTCACCATTCCCGACGAAATCTCCGTCGGTGAGCTGGCTCAGAGACTGAAGATCACCGCTGCGGAATGCGTCAAGAAGCTGATGCTCATGGGCATGATGGCTACCGTCAACCAGATCATCGACTTCGATACCGCGTACCTGATTGCTGACGAACTTGGCGCCGAAGTAACCCGCGAAGTTACCGTTACCATTGAAGATAAGCTGTTCAGCGAAGAACCCGATACCGAGGAAAACCTGGAAATCCGTGCGCCCATCGTCTGCGTTATGGGTCACGTTGACCACGGTAAGACCTCCATTCTGGACGCAATCCGCCACACCAATGTTACCAGCGGTGAAGCCGGCGGTATCACCCAGCACATCGGTGCGTACCGTGTTCAGATCGACGGCAGAGATATCACCTTCCTGGATACCCCCGGTCACGAAGCATTCACCGCAATGAGAGCCCGCGGCGCACAGTGCACCGACATCGCCATCCTCGTTGTAGCAGGGGATGACGGCATCATGCCCCAGACCGTGGAAGCAATCAACCACGCGAAGGCTGCAGGCGTTGATATCATCGTAGCCATCAACAAGATGGATAAGCCCACCGCAAATGCGGACGCGGTTATGACCGAGCTGACCAAGTATGAGCTGGTTCCCGAAGAATGGGGCGGCGACGTTATGTGCGTTCCCGTATCCGCTCACACCAGAATGGGTATCACCGATCTTCTGGAAGACGTACTCCTGATCGCTGACGTCAAGGAATACAAGGCAAATCCCCACAAGAGAGCAAAGGGCGTTGTCATCGAAGCGAAGCTGGATAAGGGCCGCGGTCCCGTTGCCACCGTGCTGGTTCAGGACGGTACCCTCAAGGCAGGCGACATCGTGATCGCAGGTACTTCCGTAGGCCGTGTACGTGCCATGACCAACGACAGAGGTCAGCAGCTTCAGGAAGCAGGCCCCTCCGTTCCCGTGGAAATCATCGGTCTGTCCGAAGTTCCTCTGGCAGGCGACGAATTCAACGCGGTTGAAGACGAACGCATGGCACGCGAACTTGCGGATCAGCGTAAGGAAAAGGCAAAGGAAGAACAGTTCAAGCTCAACGCAAAGGTATCTCTGGACGACCTGTTCAGCCAGATCGCTGCCGGCGTCAAGGAACTGAACGTCATCGTCAAGGCGGACGTAGGCGGTTCTGCGGAAGCAGTCAAGGCTTCTCTGGAAAAGATTTCCACTGACGAAGTCCGTGTCCGCGTCATCCACTCCGCTGTCGGCGGTATCACCGAATCCGACGTTACCTTTGCAGCCGCATCCAATGCCATCATCGTCGGCTTCAACGTACGTCCCGGCAAGGGCGCGCTCGATGCTGCGGAACGTCAGAACGTTGATATCCGCACCTATCGTATCATCTACGAATGCATCGAAGAAATCACCGCTGCGATGAAGGGTATGCTTGCTCCCACCTACAAGGAAGTTCTGCTTGGCCATATCGAAGTCCGTCAGACCATCAAGGTTCCCGGCGTCGGCATCATTGCAGGTTCCTATGTACAGGACGGTAAGGTTACCCGTCAGAGCCAGATCCGTATCGTCCGCGACGGTATCGTGATCATGGAAGACAAGATTTCCTCCCTGCGCCGCTTCAAGGACGACGTACGCGAAGTTGCCACCGGCTACGAATGCGGTATCGGTCTTGAAAAGTGCATGGATATCCAGATCGGCGACATTCTGGAAGCATATATCATGGAAGAAGTTGCAAGATAAGTCCTGCGGCTGAATCGAACGAAATAAAGAAAACGCAGTTTCCGAATGATGAACGGAGACTGCGTTTTTTGATATGAAAAGGGAGGATACGGAATGGCATAAAAAAGAACGCCTGCCGCGCGGACAGACGTTCTGTGCTGTTTATTTTAATCGTTGGTGTAGTTATCGAAGTAGCCCTGTACCAGAACAACGGGAGTACCCTTGTCACCGGAGCCGGAGGTCAGGTCGCAGAGGGAGCCGACCAGGTCGGTGATCTTGCGGGGAGTGGTGCCCTGCGCTGCCATGTTGCCTACCAGATTGCCGGACTTCTGCTTGATGGCATCGGAAATCGCCTTCTTGAGCGCTTCGCCGGACAGATCCTTGTAGTCGTTGTCAGCCATGTACTTCAGCTTCAGTTCATTGGGAGTGCCTTCCAGACCGTCGGTGTATGCGGGGGAAACAACCGGGTCAGCCAGTTCCCAGATCTTGCCCTGGGGATCCTTGAATGCGCCGTCGCCGTAAACCATAACTTCCACGCACTTGCCGGTAGCGTCCAGAATGCGCTGCTGGATATCCAGAACCAGGGGCTTGCATTCTCTGGGGAACAGCTTCACGGTGTTTTCGGTGGCCTTGTTGGAGCCCAGCAGACCGTAGCTTTCGTTGCAGCCGGAACCGTCGATGGGGGCATTCATGATGTCATCCAGACCGATTACAACCTTCGCACCTGCAGCCTTGAGGATTCTCTTGGTTCTTGCGCGGGAGTGGATATCGCAGGTCAGAACGCAGTCGGTGTAGTTCAGGATTGCCTTCGCCTGATTTGCGAAGATAACTTCAACTTCGGCGCCCATTTCACGGATCAGATTGCTGTAGTAATCCACGTAGTCCACACCGGTGAAGGGATGCTTGTTTTCGCCGAACAGTTCGCGGTACTTTTCCAGAGTGAGAACATCCGCATAGGGGTCCACGCCTGCTTCATCCAGCTTGTCGATGGATACCAGCTCGTTGCCCACTTCGTCGGAGGGATAGCTGAGCATGAGGACGACCTTCTTCGCGCCCTTTGCGATGCCGCGGAGACAGATTGCGAAACGGTTGCGGGAGAGGATGGGGAAGATGACACCGATGGTGCCGCCGCCCAGCTTGGCCTTTACGTCAGCGGCGATGTTGTCAACGGAGCAGTAGTTGCCCTGTGATCTTGCTACGATGGATTCGGTCATGGAGATAATGTCGCGGTCACGGAGTTCAAAGCCTTCGGATTCGGCTGCTTCCAGGACACTGCGGCTTACGATTTCAGCAAGATCGTCGCCTTCACGGATGATGGGGCAGCGGATGCCGCGGGATACGGTGCCGACTCTGCGTTCGTTTGTATTCATAAAATCAATTCCTTTCGGATTGGATTGGGGGTGTTTGAATAACATCACAAGGTATATTATACTGCATATTCCGTGGTTTTTCAAGGGATTTGCGGAATTTTATGCAGGGAATTTACGAAGGACGGGGACAAAATATTTTGTAAAAACTGCCATATACCCATCATGCCCAAAAAAATCCCCTGCCATACCGGCAGAGGATGATTTTGTGACGGAATCAGTCGTCGTATTCCAGATTTGCGATGAGTCTGCATACAGCAGCCAGGTCGTATCTGGTGAGATTGCGGTTGCCTTCGTAGGTCTTTGCGGAAACCATACCGATTGCAACAGCGTTGTCCTTGACGCTTTCGTCTTCGTCGTACTTGTCGAAGTCGATGTCGTTGAGTTCTTCCAGAGCGGACAGGTACTTGTCAACCATCTTTGCAGCAGCCTGAACGGTGCAGATTACGGAGAGATCAGCGTCTTCCTTGACCAGACCGTACTTTTCGGCCCATACGATCCGTTCTGCGGTGGTGTCCAGCTTGTCGGCGGTGTCAGCCATTTCAGCCAGAGCAGCTGCGAATGCCTTTACGGTAACCTTGTCGGTGCCCTTGAAGTACAGCTTGGAGCCTTCGGAAGCAGCGGCGTTCATGATGCCTGCTTCGGTAACGTATTCAACAGCCTGAGCATACTTGGAGGAAACGTCGGAATAGGGGTTCTTCCATGCGAAGGTTACTTCAACCTTGGTGTCGGAGGTGATGCCGGAGAGAGTGAAGGTCTTGGATGCGGGGATGGATACGGACTTGCCGTTGACCTTGATGGAGGAAACGGTGTAGTCTGCGGATGCGGGAACCAGCTTGTAGGTGATCTTGTCGCCGTAAGCTACGTTAACCTTGGCAGCGTTGACGGTCTTGCCGTTGTAGGTTGCAGTGAGGGAGCCGTTGCCGGCTGCGGATGCGGATACGGTGAGATTTGCTGCGTATCTGGTGAAGTTTGCGCGGACGACGGTGTCTTCGGTAACCTTGAAGGAAACTTCGTTGTCGTCGATGGCCATGGTGTAGCCGTTTACGGTAACGCTGGTGAGGACATAACCCTTGCCTGCGGAGAACTTGATGGTCTTGGTTTCGCCGTAGTCAGCGGTATTGCCGCCGTAGATGGTGTAGGTGCCGGTACCGGTGGTGTACACGCGGATTCTGTAGTCACCCTTGATAACGGGATCGTCTTCCCAGTCAAAGATGTTTTCGTCGACTACCTTGTAGGTGGTGTGGCCTGCCGCACAGGTGAATACGGCATAGAGATCGTCGCCGAAGGTGTAGTACTTGGAGAATTCAGCGTAGCGGTTGCAGCGGGAGCACTTGATGGGGCTGAGAACGATTTCATCCCAGTCGATCTTGTCTTCTTCCACTTCCACGAAGGTTTCGTGGTTCTTTTCGCATCTGTATTCGTAGTAGAGCTTGGAGCCGACCTTTACTCTGCCGGCATACTTTGCAATGCGTTCGCAGGAGCCGCATTCGATGGTGGTGATGCCGTCGGGCTTTTCGGGTTCGGGCTTGGTTTCGGGAGATACAACTACGTCATAGGAACCGGACGCGCCGCAGCCGTCTTCCAGACAGGTGTACTTGATGGCGGAATCGGCAACGCGGAAGAGCGCAACGCCGGAGCACTTGGGGCAGGTGTCAAGCCAGCGGGTGTAGTAACCGCCGGACATATCGTCGCCCATCTGTTCGTAGAAGTCGTCTTCGGAGGTCATGAACTTGTAGAGTTCCATCAGATCGGTGATGTCATAGACATTGCCGGCTGCGTTTGCGGAGATTGCCAGGGAGCTGAGCATCAGAACCGCAAGAACAAGGGAAAGAATTTTTTTCATGTGCATGCATTCCTTTCATTGAATGAATAAATTTGACATATACAGTTTACCATATCGGCTGTCGGGAAGTGTGAATGAAACATGAACTTTCATGGAAATTCTCAGGAAATTTCACCGGAGCATCACACATCCGTTTTCTATATAGACGTTCGGGAGAAAGGAAAAGTTTCATGTTCCGGAAAATATTTCTTCAGAATTTTCGGAAGAATTCCGGGGAGCCGTTTTCCCTGCCTGTTTAACGGAACCCCGGCAGAACACCGGACACAGCAAAAGAAAAATCAGGAGGACATGGCACAGGCACGGAACGTCATCTACTACGCGGTGAAGTATCTGTGATCTTTCAAGCAAACCGCAAATCTCTCAAATACCGCTTGAAAAATACGCAAAAACGGCGCTATTGACGGGCGGAGCGCAGTGTGGTATCATACAGTCAGGACGTGCGCACAGTCTGAATTCAACAGAGGAGAAACACAATGACTGAATTGAAACTGCCCGAGGTGATTCTCGCCCGGCGGAAGGCGCGGAACATGACCCAGGAGGAGCTGGCCTCTGCTCTGGGCGTGACCGCACAGTCCGTGTCCAACTGGGAGCGGGGCGGGTACCCCGATATCACCATGCTGCCGGGCATCGCCAACTACTTCGGAATCACCGTGGATGAGCTGATCGGCAACGATGCACTGTCGCAGGAGGAAGATATCCGGAAATTCTTCCGCCTGATCCGGGAGGAGCTGCCGAACGATGCCATGGAGGAGCGGCTGAGACTGGGGAAGGAGTATGTGCGGAAATACCCGAAGAATTACGACGTTGCCCACGAGCTGTGCTGGATCATCAGCCGGTCGGACAAGGCAGTGCAGGCGGAAAATCTGCCCCTGCTGAGGGAACAGTGCCGTAAAATCATGGACGGATGCACCCTGCAGACCTACCGGGAATCCGCGGTGCGGCTGATGTGCACGCTGGGAACGGATGAAGACTGGGAGGAATGGTCAAAGCTGTGCGCTGAGGACTACAAAACCTACCGTGGCGAGATACTGGAGGAGAGACTGCTGGCACAGGAGCGGTATGCCGAATGTGTACTCAGAAAAGGGGCCAACAAGCTGGAGCTGTTCTGCCACCTGCTGTCGTCCAACTGCGGAAACTGGCAGGATCCCGAAAAGACTCTGGCGTGGTGCGGATACCGGATCGGGCTGATGAAATCCTTCGGCGAGAACGGGGAAATTCCTCCGGCGTGGCAGGGATGGTACGGAGTGAATCTGACCTACATGGCGGATCACCTGTTCCGTGCGGGACGGGTGGAAGACGGATACGCGCATCTTGAGCTGGCGTACGATACTTTCCTTGCCTGGTCGGAGATCCCGGACGGGGATGCGCTGGATGTGGGTCACGACTGGATGTTCCACGGGGTACAGGTGCTGAAGAACCGCTGGACGTACCGGCTGCCCCGGTGTGAAGAAGAATACTCAAACTACATGCACATCTTCACCGGACATGAGGATTTTTTGTGCCGGGTCATGACGATGCCGCAGCACTGGAACGGATTCGACCGGGTGCGGACGGAAGAGCGGTATCTCGCCGTGCTGGAAAAGGCGAAGGCACTGGCGGAAAAGAGATGAAACAGATTACGGCGGAATGCCGGCTGAGAGGGATTTCAGTGCGGTATTCCGCTGTTTTTGACAGAATCCGGCTTCGCAGAGGGGCATGTCTCCGTCAGAATGCCTTGACAAAAACAGCCGCATATGATATAATAACTCCAATATCTTTCAACCGGAGGAACCTGACGCTATGGACATCGGCGATTGTACGGACAGTCCCCGACGATGCACAACTAAATACGGTCACAGCGGATATCGCTTTCTCAAGGCACTACTGCGCTCATTTCGGGGGTACAGGTATGCCTTTTTGCATTTCCGCAGACTTCTGACCTGATTTTTCCTTCATACGATCATCTGAGAACCATATATAATACCGTAAAAAACGGACAAACAACGGAGGAAAAATCAATTTTATCATGAACGGCAATTTATGGGGACAGCTTCTTCTCCAGATCATCCTGATCGGACTGAACGCGGTGTTTGCGTGTGCGGAAATCGCAGTCCTGTCGGTGAGTGAAGCAAAAATATCCAAGCTGGAAGAATCCGGCAGCAAAAAAGCAAAGAAACTCCGGAAGCTGACCGAACAGCCTTCCAAATTCCTGTCCACGATCCAGGTGGCCATTACCCTGTCCGGGTTCCTGGGCTCCGCATTCGCAGCCGACAACTTCGCGGAACGTCTGGTGGACTGGGTTCTCGCCAAAGGTGCGGAAATCGATCCCGAAACCCTGGAATCCATCGCGGTTGTGGCAATTACGCTGGTGCTCTCCTATGTGACCCTCATTCTCGGGGAACTGGTGCCCAAGCGTCTTGCCATGAAGCACAGCGAAAAGCTGGCGCTGGGAATGGCTCCCATGCTCTGCGGCGTGTCGAAGCTGTTTACCCCCATCGTGTGGCTCCTTTCTGTTTCCACAAACGGCGTGCTCCGGCTGATGGGCATCGACCCCAACGAGCAGGATGAAGACGTCAGCGAGGAAGAAATCCGCATGATGGTGGACGAAGGCAGCCAGAAGGGCGTCATCGACGAACAGGAACAGGAAATGATCCAGAACGTGTTCGAGTTTGACGATCTGACCGTGTCCGAATTCGCTACCCACCGTACCGACATCCACATCCTGTGGGCGGAGGAAGGGGACGATGTGTGGGAAAACACCATCCACGAAACCCGTCACTCCATTTATCCCGTCTGCGAGGATACCATTGACAACGTCATCGGTGTGCTGTCCGTGAAGGACTACTTCCGCTACCGGGATCAGGGGCGTGAGGTTATCATGAAGGAAGCCGTCAAGCCCGCATATTTTGTACCCGAAGGCATCCACGCGGACGTTCTGTTCCGTCAGATGCGGGAAACCCGGAACCATTTTGCCGTGGTTCTTGACGAATACGGCGGCATGATGGGCATCGTCACCATGTACGACATTCTGGAACAGCTGGTGGGCGACCTCAACGACGACGATGAAGAAGAAGTGAAGGAACCGGATATTCAGCAGACCTCCGACGGCACCTGGGACATCAAGGGCGTTGCCCAGCTCAGTGAAGTGGCGGAAGAGCTGAAGCTGGAGCTTCCCACCGATAAATACGACACCATGGGCGGCTATGTGTTCTCCAATTACGGGATGATTCCCGAGGACGGCACAGAGTTTGAACTGGAACTGGAGCGCCTCCATGTGCGTGTCACCGAAATTAAGGATCACCGGATCATCAAGATGATCGTCACTGTGACGGAACCGGAAGACGAAGAAGATGACGACGATGAGGAACGCCGCTTCTTCAAATCCAGATCCGACAGGGACGACGAGGATGACGACGAAAAGGAAGACAAAAAAGAAAAAAAGGATAAGTCCGAAAAATCCGATAAAAAATCGTCGAAGAACCGATAAGCAAAATAAGCTGCCGCATGACGGAAAACTCCGGATGCAGCAGCTTTTTCTTATTCCATTACCGCGGCGTACCATACCCGTCCGAGGGGGAGACAGTCGCCGTGATCGTAGAAATCTGCAGGGGATTCCACGGGATCCCTGCTGTCGATGACCCGGAGCTTCAGGGTGCCGCCCGGCTTCAGCCCCAGCGCGGATTTTTCCGCCGTCAGGGTCAGGGTGCATCCGTCAATGCGGCAGGCAGTCTTTCCTGCGGGGGTGAAGGTGTACCGTTCGTTCTCCTCCGTGACGGACATGAGGGCGGCGTTCTCACCGTCCATGGTCTCATTCAGAAGGAACAGTCCCGCTTCCGTCTCGGCATATACCCACAGGAACGCACCTTCTCTGTCGGAGGATGTGTCAAAGGATGCGAGCATCTTCTCAAGCTCCGATTCCGCAGGGATGGCAGGCGCCCGATCCACGGGATCCGCTGTGGTGACGGTGATTTTTACGGTGCCGCCGCCGTTTTCCGCAGATACCCCGCGGATGGAGTGGCGTCCGCTCATGTTCAGATAGATCTGCCCGTAGCCGTCGTGCTCCCGGTTCCGGTTTCCGTCCGGGTAGCCGGGGAAGGTTACGGACTGTCCGGATGCCAGAACGGGATTTTCTTCCCGTCCCTTCAGACGTCCGATGTATTCGCACAGGGCAAAGTAGTAGTTGTCCAGATAGCCGCCCCGCATCATCTCAATGTCACGGCTGTACTCGTAGTTGGCGCAGTCCACGAACATGATGGGACGCTCGGGGCTGCCCGGCCACCGTCCCGCGATCCATTCGTTCCATCCGGTGACGAGGGTGACGGGAACATCCGCTTCCAGAGCTCGCTCAAACTGCTCAATGAAGTTGCCGCAGTACTTGTACGCCTCGGGATCGGGATCGTTTCTGCCGTCGTGGTAGGCACGTCCGCAGTTAGTGGTCTCGCCGTAGAGGACGGAATCCCCGAACCGGAGCTGGGGATGCTGTGCCACGGAGACGTTGATGACCTCCGGGATGCCGTCCAGGTTTTCAAAGATGCGCTGGGGACGGGTGAAATCCATCCACGGCCAGCCGCCCTGCTTGTCGGGTTCGTTGGGCCACTGCGCCAGCTTGATGTTGAAGAAGTCCCGGGTTTCGGGGGAGCATTCCTCGGGCTTTGCAATGATGACGGGCTTTCCGTCCATGCAGAACCACACATCCCGGCAGAATCCCGGCTTGTAGATCGCTTCGTAGATCCGCTGTACGGTGTCACCGGAGGCGGTGTTGGTGTAGAACATCACCTTCGGAACATTCCAGCCCGCCTTCCGGTATTCGTCAAGGACGGAGAGAACCAGCCTGGCATTGTGCTCGTAAATGACGGCATTGGTGGTGTCGAAGAAGAGAAAATCCACTCCCGCCTGAGTGATCAGCTTCATGTGACGGCGGACTACCCATTCGTCGTCGGAGTAGTAGTAGCCGTAGAGGGGCTCACCCCAGTGATGATAGGTTCCGATGCCGCCCCACACATCCGAGTCGGTTTTGTGTCCGGCGTCGGGGTCATCCTTCGTGATCCGGGAAACGTCATAGGGGCGGTGACGTCCGTGTTCTCCCAGCCAAAGGAAGTAGAAAAGCCCCACCAGCTTTTCAGAAGGCTTTTCGGGGCTTTTCCAGATAACGGGCTGACTGAATGATCTGTGAGACATTACAGCTTCAGATCCGCGTCGGTGAGAAGGGTGTAGCCGGCAGCGGAGAGGAGCTTTTCGGTGGCATCGTTGTCGGCAACACGGAGCACGACGAATGCCTTGCCTGCGGTGGGGGAAACGAATGCGTACAGGTATTCCACGCTGATTTCGTCCTTGGTGATTTCGTGGAGCAGTTCGCAGAGACCGCCGTTCGCGTCGTTGATTTCAACGCCCACAACGTCGGTGACATTGACGATCTTGCCGGCTTCGGACAGAGCGGCCGCAGCGTTTCTCACGTCGCTTACGATGAGACGGAGAACGCCGTAGTTCTGGGTGTCGGCGATGCTGAATGCACGGATTGCAACACCGGAATCCGCGAGAATCTTGGTGATTTCATAAATCGCACCGTTTCTGTTCTCTGCAAAGATGGATAACTGTTTTACGGACATTGCTGATACCTCCTGATGTGTATTATTTTTGTTTTTCTTATGTATTTTCTTTGGATGGCAGAAAATGCTGGCGCATTTTCGATTTTATTTTTATGTCCGCTGCCGGACGGGCACATATAGAGGGAGGTATTCATCTTCGATGAAACCTACGCGATCCTCCTATGAATCTCCACGGCAAGGGGACACCCCTTGACCCCGGAGGTGTTCGTGCAGCTGACACAGTTGAGCGATCTCCCGTCAGGGATGTGGCTCATGGGTTGCCTCGTACTGTTCAGTCACTTTCTGCGAAAGTGGGCGGGCTGGCGAGACTATATTTTTTCGGGCACTGACAGTGGTGAGGATAACTTCAAGTTTTTTATTTCACGCGAAGCGTGTTCCCTTATGGAAACAATTCAGTGATGCTGTACGGTCGAAGATGCAGTTGTGCTTTAAGCAAAACGAGCGAACGAGCACTGTTCACCTTCGGTGAAAGTGGAGCGAACCGAAAGGGGAGTTTTGAGGGGGAACCCCTCAAATCGGGGAGATTCACAAGAGGGTCCCGAGGATCCTCTTGTGCGCCCTCCGCGCAGGAGAAATAAAATCGAATCGAAAACGCGGAGTGTTTTCCGCTATAAACCATAGCGTTTCAGAAAGCTTTACGCGTTGTACAGCTTTCTCTTGTCGATGACGCGGACTGCCTTGCCTTCGCTGCGGACGATGGACTTGGGTTCCACGATGGAGACGTTCGCCATAATGCCCAGCATATCCTTCAGTGCGCTGATTACGGCCTTTTCCTTCTGGTGGATTGCGCCTACGGTGTCGGAGAACAGTTCGGGAGTCATTTCAACCAGGACGTCGATGGAGTCGGTGGTGCCCTGACGGTCTACAACGATCTGATAGTTGGAGGTCAGACCCTGAGCCAGCAGAACCTGTTCGATCTGGGACGGGAATACGTTAACGCCCTTGATGATGAGCATATCGTCGCTTCTGCCGAGGATCTTGGACATCTTCACGAAGGTACGGCCGCAGGAGCAGGGCTTGCGGGACAGGATTGCGATATCCTTGGTGCGGTAGCGCATCAGGGGGAACGCTTCCTTGGTGATGGCGGTGAATACCATTTCGCCCCGTTCGCCTTCGGGAAGAACCTTGCCGGTCTTGGGATCGATGGTTTCAATGATGAAGTGGTCTTCGTTGATGTGCATACCGGACTGTTCGGAGCATTCGAACGCAACGCCGGGGCCGCACAGCTCGGTCAGACCGTAAATGTCGTATGCCTTCAGACCCAGCTTTTCTTCGATGTCGTGACGCATTTCTTCGGTCCATGCTTCCGCGCCGAAAATACCTGCCTTCAGGTGGATCTGGTCGCGGATGCCTCTTTCGATGATGGATTCCGCCAGATAGGAGGCGTAGGAAGGCGTGCAGCAGAGAATTGTGGTCTGCAGGTCAACCATGAACTGAAGCTGACGTTCGGTGTTGCCGGAGGACATGGGCAGAGTCAGAGAACCTACCTTTTCGGAACCGCCGTTGAGACCTGCGCCGCCGGTGAACAGACCGTAGCCGTAGCATACCTGAACAACGTCCTCTTTGGTGCCGCCTGCCGCCATGATGGCACGTGCGCACATATCGTACCATACGTCCATGTCATGCTGGGTGTAGAATGCGATAACGCGCTTGCCGGTGGTGCCGGAGGTGGACTGGATCTTGTTGCACGCGGAGAGGGGCATGGACATCAGTCCGTAGGGGTATGCTTCTCTCAGGTCATCCTTGGTGATGAAGGGGAGCTTCCACAGGTCTTCACAGGACTTTACGTCGCCGGGTTCAACGCCCTGAGCCTTCATCTTGCTGCGGTAGTACTCGTTGTTGTTCCATACATGGTTCAGAGTCTTTACGAGGCGTTCGTCCTGCCATGCACGGAGCTGTTCCCGTGATGCGGTTTCGATTTCTTTCTGGTAGTAGTTCTGCATATGATATATCCTTTCTGGTTGGAAACGGAAAATTTTGTACATTCTATATTAAAGCACGAAAAACGATTTGTGTCAATGCTTTTTGCGGAAAAAACGCAATATATTTGAATAAATTTTCATGTATTCGGTGTTTTGCTGTATAAATCCACAGGTGAGGAATGACTCCGGCAGCATGAAATTTCACAGAAATTGTACAAG
This sequence comes from Clostridia bacterium, assembly GCA_017407225.1. GTDB lineage: Bacteria > Bacillota > Clostridia > Oscillospirales > CAG-272 > UMGS1696. The sequence goes on from JAFQWY010000086.1 coordinate 21,101, forward strand.
ACAAGTCCGCAGAGAATGGGAGAATTTGATGAAATTTGATTAGATTTATCGAATCAACACAAATCCGTGTGTACAGTGACCCTGTACAAAAAAGGATAATTATGATAGAATTACAATACATCTCACCATGCGGAAAGGAGGCGGAACCATGCTCGGATCAAAAATCCGGAAGCTGCGGAAGCAGTACGGAATGACGCAGGCGGAGCTGGGAGAGCGGATCGGAATATGCCGTCAGACCGTGATGAAATTGGAAAAGGGAATCACGGAGCCGGACATCGAATCCATCCGTGCGATCTCCGGAGTGTTCCGCGTTGCACCGGACGAACTTCTGGACTCCTATGCCGATGACGAAGGATTTCTGGAGCTGATCCACTCCTATAAGCCGTATATTGCCGGGGACAGCCATCGTGCGGTATCCGGATATGTGATCGACAGCGTGAAACGGTCCGGCATTCCCCATGCGGAAGTGGAGGTCATTTCTTCGGACGGCCGGTGCGTTGCCAAAATGACCGCCGACGAGAGAGGATTTTTCATCGGATCCACCGGCGCCGAAAAACAGTATACCCTGCGGTTCATCACTTCAGACATGACATACGAAATTCCGAAGGTGCGGAACAGCGCGGGGGAAACCTATGTGGGCGGCGTGGATCTGAATGTCAGTGACAAGGAGCCCGTCCTGCCTGCGGAAGGTGTGTGGGGCGGCAATCTGAAATGGAAAATTGACGAAAACGGCGTCCTTACCCTGTCGGGAAAAGGGGATATGGAAGACCGCTATTCCGCCCTGTCCGGCAAGGAGGAGAGATCCCCCTACCGCCGTCTTGTGAAGAAGGTCGTGATCCGCAGCGGCGTTACCTCGGTGGGCGCCCATGCCTTCGACGGATTCATCCATCTTGAGGAAGTCCGGATCGGAAAAAGCGTGCGGAGGATCCGCGGCGGCGCATTTATGGGATGCAAAAAGCTGAAGAATGTCTCCTTCGCCGGAAATGACACGGAGGAAGTCTGCTGGAACGCTTTCCGGGGATGCGTGAGCCTGACTCGTATCGGCCTTCCCGGATCGGTGAAAACCGTGGGATCGGGAGCCTTTGCCGGCTGCGTCAGCCTGAGCAGCGTGAACGTAGCGGAAGACGCAGAGATTTTTGCGGGCGCATTTGCACAGTGCGGAAACCTGAAGATGCCGCCGGAAAACAACTGAAACATAAAAGCTGACCTGAGTCAAAAAATGACGCAGATCAGCTTTTTTCATCCTGCCGCAAGATTCAGAAGCACACACATCCCGTAGCCGATCACGGTGGGAATCACCGCCGACAGCAGGACATATACAAAGCCGCGGGGATCATGTCGGCATTCGTGGCGGATCGTCAGCAGCGTGGTGGCGCAGGGAAAGTGGAACATCGTGAACAGAATCACCGCCAGGCAGGTCACGGGGGTGAATTCCGGCGCAATCCCGGTGAGAGCGTACCCGGCGGAAGCGAGGGGGAGAATCAGCTCGGCAGCCGGAAGTGCCAGAAGAAAGCTGAGCATCAGAACCCCGTCCATGGCGGCAAGCTGTCCGACGGGATCCAGCAGTGCGGTCAAACGGCTGTACAGGGGTATTCCGCCGATCTCCCAGCGGACGGTCAGCCAGATCAGAACCCCGGCAGGCGCAGCGGCGGTTACGGCTCGCCCCAGTACGAACAGGCACCGGTCAAGGAGGGAGCGGACCAGGGTTCTGCCGATCTGCGGAATCCGGTAGGGCGGCAGTTCCAGGGTGAAGGAAGACGGCTCACCGCGCAGCAGAGTCAGGGACAGCACCTTCGATACCGCCAGGGTCACGGCGGCGGCAAGGGCTGTCAGCAGCAGGAGCATGATGAGGGTGAACGGTGTTCCCCGTCCCATGGCGGCAAGCATGGCAAAGAGGATGGGAAGCCGTCCGCTGCATGGGATGAAGGAGTTGGTCAGAAGGGCGATCATGCGCTCCCTTGGAGAATCGATGATCCGGCATCCCGTTACCCCGGCGGCACTGCATCCCAGTCCCATCAGCATGGTCAGGGACTGCTTGCCGCAGGATCCGCACCGGGCGAAACAGCGGTCCAGGTTGAATGCGATCCGCGGCAGGTATCCCAGATCCTCGAGGAGGGTGAACAGGGGGAAGAAAATCGCCATGGGCGGCAGCATGACGGAGATCACCTGCAGAACGGTGCCCAGCAGTCCGTCGGTGAGGAGTGAGACAAGGGACGGCGGCAGATGGGGACGGATGGCGGAGGTGACGGTGCGGAGGATGAAATCGGACAGAATCTCCAGCCCTTCCGAGAGACGGCCGCTGACACGGACAGTGATGAACAGCAGAAGCGCTGTGAAGAGGAGCATCAGCGGAACGGCGGTGTATTTTCCGCAGATCCAGCGGTCGATGCGTGCGTCTTTGTCCGGTGCGGCGGATTTTTTTACGCAGGCTCCGGCGATGGATTCCGCCTGACGGACAAAGAATTCCGCATCGTGGGAGACTCCTCCCTTTTCCGGGCAATTCCCTCCGCATTCCGGGCAATTTCGGCATCCGGGAGGGAAATTCCATCCATTCCCACCCATTTCCGGGGATTTTCCTCCCGGAAGTGTGCAGCTGACGATGGCGCGGCGCAGATCGTCCAGTCCTTTGCCGGATCGGGCGGCAGTCAGCACCACCGGGCACCCCGACGCCTCCCGAAGCGCCTGCATATCCACAGTGATTCCCCGTTTTGCCGCTTCGTCCGCGAGATTCACGCACAGAATCACGTTCAGCCCCATGGCGCGGATCTGTCCCCACAGAATCAGATTCCGTTCCAGGGATGAGGCATCGCAGACCACGACGGTCACATCGGGACGGGTCTGAAGAAACTCTTTTGCGGCTTCTTCTTCGGCAGACCGGCAGGAGAGTGAGTAGATCCCGGGCAGATCGGTAAGGGTGACGGCTTTTCCGTTAAATACAAAGGAGCCTTCCGCGGCGGCAACGGTCTTCCCCGGCCAGTTTCCGGTGTGCTGGTGCAGTCCCGTCAGGGCATTGAAGACAGTGCTTTTGCCCACATTGGGATTGCCTGCCAGAGCCGCGCGGATGGGGGTGTCAGGGAGCGTCATATCTCACCTGCACGGCATCCGCGTCGTATTTCCGCATGGCGATGACGGTACCGCGGAACCGGTAGGCACAGGGATCCCCCAGCGGCGAGCGCATCAGGCAGAGAATTCCGGTGCCGTCCGTGAGTCCCAGATCGCGCAGACGCCCGGTCAGGGAAGCGGGCAGAATTTCCGTTACCACGGCGCGCTCCCCGGGATTGAGCTGAGACAGTTTCATAACGATGACAGTTCCTTTCTTTTACAGAGAGTTTCGGATTGTTCGGCTGATGTAAGGACGGCCGGCGTGTTCCGTCCCGGTGGCAGTATATGCACTTCCCTCCCGCACGGTGCATAAAGGGGAGGCGAGGTGCATATCCTGTACCATCATTCGGATCAAGCGGAGGAAATCATATGAACACCATTCTGTATACCCCGGGAATTTATACAACAGCTGCGGCGGATGTAACCGAGGATGTGTCCCTGCCCGATTACGTCCCGGAGGTGCGGCGGATTGTGGGAGTCCGGGCCAATCCCACCGTGGACGGCAGATACATGACCGGGGATTCTCTGGAAACGGACGGATGCGTGACCTACACGGTGCTGTACACGGACGGAGACGGAAAGCTGACCCAGTTTTCCCAGACCACGCCCTATACCGGGAGGATTCCCGTGCAGGAGGATGTGCAGCCCGGTGCCATGGTTGTTTCGGCTTCGGCGGAGCAGATCGGCTGCCGGGTGACTGCGCCGAGAAGACTTACCCTGTCCTGCCGTGTGAAGCTGAATGCTATGGCACAGCAGGAAAAGGATATTTCCCTGAAAACGGACGGAAAAGCTCCCGTGCGCCGGAAAGACGGAATCTGCACTGCCGCATCTCTCACCGAAATCCGGGTCAGCGGCGAGGCGTCCGGTGAAATCCGGGAGAAGGAGGGTACGGAGATCATCATGGCATCGGCGGAAATGGCTGCAGGGGATGTGCGGATCGGATCCCCTGCCGGGCGGATCACGGTCAAGGGGGATGTATATCTGACCGTGCTGTCCCGTAATCCGGACGGAGGCACCGTGATTTCCCGCTCCCGTGCTCCCGTTGAGGAGATTCTGCCCCTGCCCGATACCGCAGATCCCAAAACCAGCCGCGCAGCCGCCTTCGGAAATGTGGTGCTGATCGAGGTGGATGCCGGGGAGGACGGTACCATGCGGTGGCGGACGGAGTATGACATCGACTGCGGCATCATGAAAACCGTCCGGACGGAGATTGCGGAAGACGCCTACCTGATCGGATGCACCGACGAGCTGACCCGGGAGAACATGGACTGCTGTACCCCTGCAGGGTGCGTCAACGGACGTCTGACCGTATCCGGATCCGCGAGACTGCGTCCGGGCATGGGCTTCGTCTGCGGATGGGGGACAGTGAGCGGCGAGAGATGCAGCGTGAAGGACGGCAAAATGATCGTGGAAGGAACGGTGAAGCTGGAATGCGTCACCGCAGGCGGAGGGGAGACAATGACCGATGAGGTGCAGATCCCTCTGAAATACGAGTGCGATGCGGCGCCCGGTGCGGAAGACGGGGATTCCCTCACCGCGAAGGTGAAAACGGCAGTCACCGATGTATCTGCGCGTCCGGACGGAGAAAACCTGCATCTGACCGCAGAGCTTGCCATTGCCGCCGCCGCTCTGGGCAGGAAGAGTGTGTCCTGTGTCACAGCCGTCAGAGAGGGCGCTCCCATCCCGGAAAAGAAAAACGTCCTCAGGGTGTATATCCCGGACAGGGACGAGACACCGTGGGACGTGGAAAAGCGCTTCCGTCTGAAAGAGGAGGCAAAAACAGACGGAAAAGCCTATGTGATCTGACTCACTGACAACTGCATCAACAGAAAAACACCGGCCATGATCCAGTCACGCCGGTGTTTGTGTTCCTATGGGATTACTTGCCGAGAACTGCCGCGCCGATGATGCCGGCATCGTTGCCGAGCTTTGCGATGAGGATTTCGGTGCGGGGAGTGCCTTCACGGGAGTAGGTTTCGGCCCATACCTTTTCCAGAAGGGGCTTCATGAGGTTGTCGCCTTCGTTGCAGACACCGCCGCCGATGGAGAGTACGTTGGGCTGGAAGATGTTGATGACATTGACGATACCGCATGCCAGATAGCTGATGTATTCGTCCACAACCTGCTTGCCGATTTCGTCGCCTGCCTTCTGGGCGTTGAACGCGGTGCGTGCGGAAATCTTGGAGAGGTCGCCGCCGATCATTTCTTCCATCACGGTGGTCTTGCCTTCTGCGCGTGCCTTCAGGATGTAGTCCTTGGTGATGTTGCAGAGGCCGGTTGCGGAGGAGTAAGCTTCCCAGCATCCCTTGCGTCCGCAGGAGCACTGTCTGCCGTCCTTTTCGATAACGATGTGGCCAAGTTCAGCACCTGCATAGTTGAAGCCGGAGTAAACCTTGCCGTCGATGACGATGCCGCCGCCCAGACCGGTGCCCAGGGTGATCATCACGGAGAAGGGTGCGCCTGCCGCTACACCTGCCATTGCTTCGGCCTTTGCAGCTGCGTTTGCGTCGTTTTCGATGTAAACCGGCTTGCCGTCCAGGAGAGCGGAGAGCTTGTCCGCCAGAGGATACTGCAGGAAGGGGATGTTGTTTGCGTATTCAACCACGCCGGTGTCGCTGTTTGCGGTGCCGGGAGTTGCAACGCCTGCGTAAGCAACTTCGTCCATGCTGATGCCCATTTCGGCAACCAGCTTCTTAGCCAGAGCGGCCATATCTTCGATGATGGGATCTGCGCCGCGTTCGGGCTTGGTGGGAGTGCTGCCCTTCTTTACGATTTCATACTGTTCGTTTACGATACCGATGGCGATATTGGTGCCGCCGAGGTCAACGCCGATATAGTACATGATGTTACCTGCCTTATATGAATTTGACGGAAACTGCGCTGTTCCGCCGGATAGTAATATTATAATCGAAAAAGCGACAATTTGTCAACAGGTTTGTGAAAATGGTTCGGTTTTTTCGTGTATTTTCCGATGCGGATGCAGATTCTGCCCAAAATCTCTTCAGAATCCGTGAATTTCCTCCCCGGATTCCCTTGCACCCGCCCGGATTTTCTGGTAAAATAAACGGGATACCGTTCATCGCTTATATATATAATAAAAATGAAGGAAAGGGGGAGATTCCCGTTGATTTACGCAGATTATGCCGCATCGGCTCCCATGTCGGAAGGAGCGCTGGCCGTTCTTTCGGAGACTGCCAGGAACCTGTACGGAAATCCGTCTTCCCTGCATACGGCAGGACAGGAAGCCCGGGAGGCAGTTGAAAAGGCAAGACAGCAGTGCGCGGATCTGATCGGTGCGTCACCCGGGGAGATCATTTTCACCTCCGGCGGTACGGAATCCGACAATCTGGCTCTCCGGGGATCGGGGCGCCGGCGTCTGATCGTGTCAGCCATTGAGCATCCGGCAGTTCTCAGAACCGCGGAGGATCTGGCTGCTCACGGCACGATGCTGACGGTGCTTCCCGTGAACGAAAAAGGTGCTGTGTCTCCCGATGACCTGGAGGCGGCTCTCGGGGAATCCGATGTCCCTGCCCTGGTCAGCGTCATGTTTGCCAACAACGAAACCGGCATGATCCAGCCCGTATCCCGGCTTGCGGAAACGGCCCATCGTCACGGCGCATTGTTCCACTGCGATGCCGTACAGGGAACGGGGCATGTGCCGGTGGATGTGAAGTCCCTGGGATGCGATCTGCTGTCGGTGTCGGCACACAAGCTCCACGGCCCGAAGGGGGTGGGACTGCTGTATGTGCGACGCGGCGTAACTCCCGATCCCGTTCTCACGGGCGGCGGTCAGGAGCACGGACTCCGCAGCGGTACCGAGTGCGTTCCGCTCATTGCCGCATTCGGGGAAGCCTGCCGGGAAGCCGGGGAAGTGATGGCGGAGGAAGCTGTGCGGATTGCCCGTCTCCGTGACCGTATCGAAGAAGAGCTTCTGAAACTGCCCGATGTACGCCGGAACGGAGAAGGGGATCGGCTGCCCGGAATTTCGAATCTGTCCTTCGGCGGCGTGGGAGGCGAGGCTCTGACCCTGATGTGCGATCTGCGGGGGCTGGCGGTGTCCTCCGGTTCCGCGTGCCATGCCGGGGATGAACGTCCGTCCCATGTGCTCGGTGCCATGAATGTCCCGGCACGTTATCTGACGTCTGCTCTGCGGATTTCCGTAGGCAGGTTCACGTCCGATGAGGAGGCTGCGGGGATTGTGCGGTGTGTTGCCGAATCGGTTGAAATGCTCCGCGATATGGCATGAGGGCGGCGGAACCGGCCGGAAAAACGCCGGAAACACCCCGGAATCGGCCGAAATTGCCTGAATTTACCAATTTTCTGAAAATTTGTGCATTATGCATATGTGTAGAAAAAACGGTCTGAAATTTGTGCATAATAACCTAAATCTGAACATCCCGGTTCACCTGCCAATCACAGGGGCTGTCACGGGGTTCGGTCAGAGACGGTAAATCATAATTACATATACACAATCCGTTCACAATAAGGTGATAAAAGATACAAAAAATAAACACGACCAACCTGATAAAGTTTAAAATATAACACTAAATGGTAAAATTTATTTACCAAACAGGTTCGGCGGAAGTGTGAAAATTCACGGAGAGGCGCGGAAAACGCCGGAGGACCGGAAAATGCCATTTTTTTGAAGGAAATGGCGGTGCGGGGACGGCGGCGGAGGCTTTCGCTGAGAAATGTCCGCGCTTGACATTTTTGTGCACTTATGTTATTATAATGGCACATAAATATCGGGAGTAGTGTATTTTTGCGCTTCCGAGGAGGTTTTTCCGACAGAAAACACAGCGGAAAAGCCTCGGATCCCTATGCTTTTTTGACGACGCGGCAGAGGCTGCCGAAGCAGAAAAGCGTGCACCCCGATATGGGGCAGAACCGGGAAGACGTCGGTCAGCGTCCGAGCGGTTCAAAAATTTGCAGGAGGAAGGTTCTATGAGAAAAACCACAAGCAAAAAGCTGACGTGCCTCGTTCTGTCGCTTCTGATGTGTGCATCCGCGCTTCCCATGACGGTTCTCGCCGCTGAGGAAGAAGCTGCATCCCAGAAGACGACACTTCAGGAAATCAGCGAATCCTTCAAGACCATTTCCTACGCCAAATACATGGAAGAACATGAAGGCGCGGAAAGAGGAAGCACAACCGTAACCGTCGCTGCGACCGACTATATTGCCGATCAGACCGACGCGGAAGTTGAAGTTGTTTCCAACTATGAAGGTGACAACGGGAAGGCTCTGAAGATCAGTGACTACGGTAAGGTTACCTGGTCCATCGACATTCCCAAGGCAGGTCTGTATGCTGTAAAGCTTACATTCTGCTCCGCATCCGACAAGACAAACTCCATCGAACGTACACTCATGATCAATGACGCCGTTCCCTTCAGTGAAGCACGTTATCTTCTGATGAAGAAGAACTGGGTAAACCAGTACACTGAAAACGAAGACGGTGCCCTGAGATTCGAAAAGGACTCCAACGGCAACGAGCTCCGTCCCACTTCCGTTGTTGTTCCCGAGTGGAAGGAATACGTATTCATCGACTCCAACGGTTACTACGCTAACCCCTTCGAGTTCTATTTTGAAAAGGGTGAAAACACCATCTCCCTCGAAGCGGTACGCGAACCTGTTGTCATCAAGGATATTACCGTATATCCCTATGAAGACAAACTGACCTTCGCTGAATACGCAGCCGGCAAGTCCGAGGCAGCCGTTTCCGAAGCGATCCACATCGACGCGGAAACTCCCAGCGCAACCTCCGACTATACTGTATATCCGATTTATGACCGTAAATCCGCGATTTCAGAGCCGCAGGACCCCGCAAAGATCATGCTCAACACCATCGGTTCCGAAAAGTGGAAGACCGTTGGTCAGTGGGTTGAGTACGAATTCGACGTAGAGACCGCAGGTCTGTACCAGATCGTACTCCGCTACAGACAGAACGAACAGCAGGGTATGTATACCTCCCGTAAGATCATGATCGACGGCGTGGTACCCTTCGAAGAAGCAAACTACGCCAAGTTCAACTACAACTCCAACTGGCAGGTTGAAGCCCTGAGCGACGGCGCAAGCACCTTCGCGTTCTATCTCGAACCCGGTAAGCACACTCTCGCTCTTGAAGCGACTCTCGGTGAAATGGGCTCCGTTGTACGTCAGGTTTCCGAAATCATGGACTCCGTCAACGAAGACTACCTTGAAATCCTCAAGCTCACCGGTGCTACCCCCGACTCCTACCGTGACTACGGTTTCGGCCGTGTTCTTCCTCACGTTGTAGAAGATATGGTTATCCAGTCCATGGCCCTCGACGAAGTTATCACTTACATCGAAGGTATGGCTAACATCAAGTCCCAGAACTCCGCGACCCTCGAACAGATCTCCAGACTTCTCAGAAAGATGGGTACTGACGAAGACGAAATCGCGAAGAACCTCAAGCAGCTCAAGTCCTATGTAGGTACCCTGGGCGACTGGGTAAATACCGCAAAGGAACAGCCCCTTGAAATCGACTGGATCAACATCCAGCCTTCCAATGTGGCTCTTCCCAAGGAAGAAGCTAACGTATTCCAGGCTCTCTGGTATGAACTGAGACAGTTCGTAGCTTCCTTCTTCACCGACTATAACTCCCTCGGCGGCTCTACCGAAGACGCTGAAATGGACCGTCAGATCGACGTATGGGTTTCCACCGGCCGTGACCAGGCTCAGATCATCCGTAACCTGATGGATAACGACTTCGGTCCCAAGAGCGGCATCAATGCTACCATGAAGCTGGTTGCAGGCGGTACCCTCCTTCCCTCCGTGCTTGCGGGCGTTGGTCCTGACGTAGCACTTCCCGGTACCGGCGTTGACCCCATCCAGTACGCGATCCGTTCCGCAGTTCTCGCGGTTAACCCCGAAGCGTACGAAGATGAAGCTGACGCAGACGAAGAAACCAAGGCTTACAACGCAGAAATGCGCGAAATCTTCGGCAACTTCCACGAAATCGAAAAGCGCTTCACTGAAGCTGCTTTCATTCCGATCACCCTCTACGGCAAGACTTACGGTCTCCCGGACAACCAGTCCTGGCCCATGATGTTCTACCGTACCGACATCCTTGCCGACCTCGGCCTCGATGTTCCCCAGACCTGGGATGAGCTCCTCGCTCTGATCCCGATCCTCCAGTTCAACAACATGGAAATCGGTATGTCCCAGGACTACACCATGTACATGTATCAGCTGAACGGTCACCTCTGGGCGGACGACGGTATGAGAATCAACCTCGATGCCAACCGTTCCCTCGAATCCTTCGAGACCATGTGCAACATGTTCACCCAGTATTCTCTCCCCGTTTCCTATGACTTCGCAAACCGTTTCAGAACCGGTGAAATGCCTATCTGTATCCAGGGTTACACTGCATACAATAACATCATCATCTTCGCTACTGAAATCGCAGGTCTGTGGGAATTCGGTCCCATCCCCGGCTTCGTTGAAGAAGACGGCACCATCAACAACACCGCAATGTCCGGTACCTCCGCAATCGTTATGATGGCAGGTGCTGAAGACGTCGGCGCTGCATGGGAATATATGAGCTGGTACACCGACACCAAGTTCCAGGTAGACTACTCCAACGAACTGGTTGCAATCCTCGGTCCCGCTGCTAAGAACGCTACCGCTAACATGGAAGCGCTCGAAGAACTTCCCTGGACCTCCCGTGAATACGAACAGCTGATGAAGCAGATGGATTCCACCACCGCGATCACCAACTATCCGGGTTCCTACATCCTCGGCCGTTACACCAGCTTCGCGTTCCTCGATGCATATAACAACAATGCAGACCCCGTTGACTCCCTCCTTGAATACATCAACGTAATCAATAAGGAAATCAACAGAAAGAGAACTGAATTCGACCTCGAAACTCTTGAGATTGGTCAGACTCTCGCAGAAAAGCGTCTCGGTCAGGCAGCTGAACTGATCGCTGAAATGGATGAGGCTGCACAGTCCTCCGCAGCAATCGCAGCAGCTTCCGCAGCAATCGCAAACGAAGATATCGCAGAACTCAGAGCAGCAGCTTCCGGTCTCGGCACCGACGAAGTTCAGGCTCAGATCGCTGAATATCTGAACGTTGCGGCTGACGCACTTGAATCCTACATCGAAAAGTAAGCGCTCTCCAGCCCTTATAATTAATGTAGATAAAATCTGAAAAAGGAGAGAGTACATGTCTAAAAATACTAATTCTCAGGTCAAGACTCGTAAAGAGATGACAAAGGCAGAATGGACATGGTTCCTTGTGAAGAGAAACAAGACGGCTTACTTCATGATCGCTCCGTTCATGATCCTGTTCTTCATCTTCACCATCATTCCCGTTGCCCTGTCCCTCGTACTGAGCTTTACGTCCTTCAATATGCTTGAATGGCCGAAGTTCATCTTCATGGACAACTACATCACCCTGTTCCTTGATGATGACCTCTTCATCACCGCTCTCAAGAATACTCTGATCTTCGCAGCTGTTACCGGTCCTGCTTCCTACATCATTTCCTTCGTAGTAGCATGGTTCATCAACGAGCTTGCTCCCAGAGTACGTGCTATCGTAACCCTTATCTTCTACGCTCCTTCCATTGCAGGTAACGCATACCTCATCTGGACCGTAATCTTCTCCTCTGACTCCTACGGTCTTGCAAACGGTTTCCTTCTTGAAATGGGCGTTATCGACTCCCCGATCCTCTGGTTCCAGAATGCTTCCTACGTAATGCCTCTGTGTATCATCGTTGCTCTCTGGACCTCCCTCGGTACCTCCTTCCTCTCCTTCATCGCAGGTCTTCAGGGTATCAACAAGTCCCTCTTTGAAGCAGGCGCGATCGACGGTATCAAGAACAGATGGCAGGAACTGTGGTATATCACCCTTCCTTCCATGAAGCCCCAGCTGATGTTCGGTGCGATCCTCGCTATCACCGGTTCCTTCGGTTTCGGTGGTATCGTAACCGCTCTCGCCGGCAACCCGTCCGTTGACTACGTTGCTTATACGCTGACCCACCACCTGGAAGAATATCAGAACAACCGTTGGGAAGTTGGTTATGCTTCCGCGATTTCCTTCATTCTCTTCCTGATGATGATTGGCTCCAACGTGCTCATTACAAAACTGATTTCTAAGTTGGGAGAATGACATGGCTAAAAAATTAAGAACAAGAAAACATGAAGTCGTTCTCAACCGTTCCGTAGGCGGTGACCTGGGTATCACAGTTGCGCTGACCATCCTCGGCGTGTTCATGTTCCTGCCCATGTACTACGTTGTAATTCAGGCACTCAAGCCTCTGAACGAGCTGTTCTACTTCCCGCCGAGAATGTACGTGGTTAACCCCACTCTCGACAACTTCAAAGACCTCTTCAACCTGATGGGCGACTCCTGGGTTCCCTTCTCCCGTTACATCTTCAATACCGTCCTCATCTCCGTCGGCGGTACCTTCGGTAACCTGGTTCTCGCATCCATCGCAGCTTACGCTCTCGCAAAGATCGTATTCCCCGGCGGCAAGCAGTGCTTCTGGCTCATTCAGAAGTCCCTGATGTTCACCGCAACCGTAACCGGTATCGTTAACTTCATCACCCTGTCCGTTCTGGGCTGGATCGATACCTACCTCGCTATCATCGTTCCCGCATGGTGTTCCACCCTCGGTCTTTACCTCATGAAGCAGTTCATGGAATCCAACATCTCCAACGAAGTTCTGGAATCCGCCCGTATCGACGGTGCATCCGAACTGAGAACCTTCTGGTCCATTGCAATGCCCATGGTTAAGCCCGGCTGGCTCACCCTGATCGTTTACTCCTTCCAGGGCCTCTGGAACTCCGGTGCTTCCTCTTTCATCTACTCCGAACAGCTGAAGACTCTGAACTACGCTATCGGTCAGATTACTGCAGGCGGTATCGCACGTTCCGGTGCATCTGCTGCTGCTAACGTTGTTATGATGATCGTTCCGATTCTGGTATTCGTTATTTCCCAGTCCAACATCATCGAAACCATGGGTTCCAGCGGTATGAAGGATTAAGGAGGATAAAATGAAAAAATTAATTAATGTACTCCTTATCGTAATGGCTGTCGTAATGGTGCTTCCCACCGTTACCGCGGCTGCTACCCCCTACGCAACCTATACTTACTCCGCAGGCGGTCAGGTTCTTACCTCCCCCGCTGCATACGTTCCGGACGCTACCATCGACGCCGCTTACATGGGTATCCCCGGCGGCTCCATGAGCGACCCCCGCGACCTGTTCGTAGGTCCCGACCAGAAGGTGTACATCGTTGAAGCTTCCAATGCGTGCGTTTACGTACTGGACCGCTACATGAAGTACCTCTTCACCATCAAGACCTTTACCAACGAACACGGTGTTCCGGACTCCTTCGCAAATCCCTCCGGTGTATTCGTTGACGAAGAAGCAATCTACGTCTGCGATACCGACAACAACCGTATCGTAATGTTCGACCTCGAAGGCAACTACATCAAGATCATTCCCAAGCCGGTTTCCAACCTGTTTGAAGAAGGTTCCATCTATAAGCCCGTTGCCTGCGTTGTTGACGACTACGGCCGAGTATTCGTTGTATCTTCCACCACTTATCAGGGTATCATCGTGCTGAACACCAACGGTGACTTCTTCGGCTTTATCGGTGCTACCAAGGTTACCATCTCCGCTATGGATATTCTCTGGAGAAAGATCCAGACCGATGAACAGAGAGACCAGTCCGAAGAATACGTCTCCACTGAGTTCAACAACATTTCCATCGACGATGATAACTTCATCTACGTTACCACTTCCTCCATCGACGAAGGCCAGCAGCAGAGCGCAATCAACTCCAAGTCCAAGTCCTCTGACTACGCTCCCGTAAGAAAGCTCAATGCTTCCGGTGCTGACGTTATGAAGCGTAACGGCTTCTATCCTCCGTCCGGTGAAGTCCGCGTTATTACCTTCTCCTCCAGCGGTGCCGTTACCGGCGCTTCCAAGGTAATCGACGTTGCCATCGGTCCCGAAGGCACATGGTCCATTATCGACGAAAAGCGTTCCAAGGTATTCACCTACGACGAAAACGGCAACCTGCTCTTCACCTTCGGTGACAAGGGTAAGCAGACCGGTAACATCGACTCCATCGAAGCGGTCGTTTACCAGGGCGATGA
>JAFQWY010000087.1 GCA_017407225.1 Clostridia bacterium
GTCTGCGCCGAATATCTCGGCAATTACCGCAGCAACGGCAATTTTGTCGGGAGCGATTGTCTGTCCGTGGAATGCGACAACGACCATTCCGAGAATCCGGCTGACTGGAAAACTCCCGCTGACATTGCCGCCGCCTTCCCTGCTGTCATGTTTGCCGTGCATTACAGCCGCAACCACATGAAGGTGAAGAACGGCAAACCTGCCCGTCCGAAATTCCATGCGTTTTTCGTGATCGATCCCGTCACGGATGCAGAGGAGTATGCGAATCTGAAGAAGATGTTGAATGGTATCTTCCCGTATTTCGACACCAAGGCTCTGGACGCCGCGCGGTTCTATTTCGGCACACCTTCCCCGCAGGTCGATATCTTCGACGGTTCCATGACTCTAACGGAATTTCTGGCACAGGATTTCTTTGCCGCAGATATTCCGGATAGTTCCGGAAATACACAGGTGATCAGCGAAGGAAGCCGGAATGCAACAATGTCCCGTTTTGCCGGACGTATCCTCAAAAAGTATGGCGACAGTGAAGAAGCCTTCCTTGCTTTCATGGAGAAATCCGAAAAATGCAGTCCGCCGCTGGATGAATCGGAACTGATGACCATCTGGAAGAGTGCACTGAACTTCTATACGAAGGTGCAGACACAGAACGGCTATATCGCACCGGAGGAGTACAACCGGGAGTACAGCCTGCGTCCTACCGATTATTCCGACATCGGACAGGCAAAGGTTCTCGCGCAGGAATACGAGGGCGAAATGGTGTACACCGATGCCACGGACTATATGCGCTTTGATGGTACGCATTGGGCGGAATCCAAACAGATGGCAGTCGGAGCCTGTGAGGATTTCCTTGATCGTCAGCTGACTGAAGCGAAAGCGGCACTCACCAAAGCCAAGCAGAATCTCATTGAAGCAGGTGTAGCTAAAGATGACATCGCCGCCGGTGGAAAAACGCTCGAAAAGGCTGTCGATGCTGCCAGCGAAAAAGCATACGCCGAATACTGTGCGGCACAAAGCTATATCTCCTTCGTCATGAAACGCAGAGATATGAAATATGTGACCTCGGCATTACAGGCTGCAAAACCCATGCTTCTACGGGATATCCGCGAGTTTGATACACAGGAGTTCCTTCTGAATACACCGGACGCTACATACGATCTGCAGCTCGGCATGGACGGCGCACACGAACATACCGCATCCGACCTTATAACGAAAATGACCACAGTTTCCCCGTCAGCGGATAACATGGAACTGTGGCTGACCGCCGTGAATAACTTCTTCTGCGGAGACCGAGAACTGATCGATTATGTACAGCAGACGGTCGGTCTTGCGGCCATCGGTAAGGTGTATCAGGAAGCCCTCATCATTGCTTATGGTGAAGGAAGCAACGGGAAATCCACCTTCTGGAACGCAATTGCCAAGGTCCTCGGCAGCTACAGCGGTACGATGTCCGCAGATGCACTGACAGTCGGATGCAAGAGAAATGTAAAGCCGGAAATGGCTGAACTCAAAGGCAAACGCCTTGTCATTGCCGCTGAACTGGAAGAAGGGATGCGGCTGAACACATCCATCGTGAAACAGCTTTGTTCCACGGACGAAATCTCGGCTGAAAAGAAGTACAAGGACCCGTTCAAATATGTTCCCACTCATACGCTTGTCCTGTACACAAATCACCTGCCGAGGGTTGGTGCCAATGACGACGGTACATGGCGCAGACTGATTGTAATCCCGTTCAACGCCAAGATCAGGAGCAAATCCGACATCAAAAATTACGCAGAATATCTGGTTGATAACGCCGGAGGTGCGATTCTTGCGTGGATCATCGAAGGGGCGAAAAAGGTCATCATGAACAACTTCAAACCGCCGGTTCCTGCTGTAGTTTCGGAGGCAATCCGTCAATATCGTGAAAACAACGACTGGCTCTCCATCTTCATTGAAGACAGCTGTGAGGTGGACAAGACCTATACGCAGAAATCCGGTGAGTTCTATCAGGAATACCGTGCGTATTGTTCCCGAAACGGTGAATATGCACGTAGTACCACGGACTTCTACACTGGACTGGAAACAGTAGGATTTACGCGGAAGAAGACGAAAGCAGGCATCATGATTACAGGTATCCGGCTGAAGTCGGAATTCCTGGAATAAAGGAAAAGGTGCAGGTCATTGCAAGTCTTTTCTATAAGTCCCCTTTAGGGCGAATTTTTGAGAAAAATCACCTTATAGAAGACTTTACGGAAAGACCTTCACAGACCTGCACCAATCCATCTGAAACAAGGAATGATTATGAGAGAAAAAGCAATCGAACGCAAACTTACCCTGATGGTAAAACAGCGCGGCGGCATGGCACCAAAATTCGTGTCTCCCGGATTCGATGGTGTGCCTGACCGGATCGTCCTTCTGCCACATGGGAAGATCGCATTCGTGGAACTGAAAGCGGAAGGTGAAAAACTCCGCCCCCTGCAGGTAAGGCGAAAAAGACAGCTGGAATCACTCGGCTTTTCAGTGTACTGCGTGGATGCGGCAGAGCAGATCGGAGGAATCTTCGATGAAATACAGTCCTCATAACTACCAGAAATACGTCACTGACTTCATCCTGAATCATCCCGTAGCGGCTGTGTTTCTCGATATGGGTCTCGGCAAAACCGCAATCACCCTCTCCGCCATCTTCGAACTCTGTCTCGACAGCTTCGAGGTCCGCAAGGTTCTGGTGATTGCTCCTCTGAGAGTGGCGAGAGACACATGGCCGGACGAAATCCGAAAATGGGATCATCTTCGAAGTCTTACATACTCCGTAGCAGTCGGAACGGAAACCGAACGGAAAGCTGCTCTGATGCAGAAAGTCAGCGTTTACCTCATCAACCGCGAGAACATCCAGTGGCTGATCGAGGAAAGCGGACTCCCGTTCGACTATGACATGATGGTCATTGATGAACTGTCCTCATTCAAGTCCTATCAGGCAAAACGGTTCCGCAGCCTGCTCAAGGTCAGACCGGCAGTCAAGCGAATCGTAGGACTCACAGGTACACCGAGCAGCAACGGCTTGATGGATTTATGGGCAGAGTTCCGCATCCTTGATCTCGGAAAGCGACTCGGACGGTTCATCAC
>JAFQWY010000009.1 GCA_017407225.1 Clostridia bacterium
CTGACAGGCGTAATGGAAGATCTGTTCTATCAGCTGACGGAGAAACTGTACGAAATGGGGGAACTGTCCTACAAAAATATGTTTGTGGACGGCACAAAGATCGAAGCCAATGCCAACCGGTACACCTTTGTATGGGCGAAAGCAGTGGCAAAGCAGCTGGAAAAACTGGAAGTACGCATCGCAACAGGCAGTTTGTGTTCGGATACACTTTATCCAATGGATACAGCGAAGAATATATTTTCCTGCCGTGTCATGAGGACGAAATCACCAAAGCTCTGCATCGTCTCGGTGTGCAGGATCTGTCCCAGTGTAGGGTATCCTACGAAGATTTCGGTCTGGATTCCACAACACCGTTTCACAGTCTGATCGAGGAATTGGAAGTCACCGAACTCTACGACCTGAACCGCCTTGCCTACGAAATTCAGGATTTCAATGCAGAAAAGCTCATCAAATTGTATGCGCTGTTCGCTTACACGCAGGAACATGAGTGTATCGATCCGATCCGTGCCATGACCTGCCTTGCCGATCACATCGATGATTTCGACTTTGCACCGAATGCTGCCAATACCGAAGAGCTTGGTGAATATCTCATCAGGGATTCCGGCAGATATGACTATGATCCCGAACTCGAAGACTACTATATGTTCGACCAGTTCGGCGAAGATACCATGACTGAACAGGATGGAATGTTCCTTGAAATGGGGTATGTGGGCATCCGTGACGATATTCAGCTGTGGGAGATTCTCGAGCAGGACGGACAGCAGATGGGAGGAATTCAGTGAAAATCAAAGTCTATCAGATTGACCATGAAAAAGACGCCTGGAACGTAATGTTCATGGATTACGCCTTTACCAGAAAGCATGGCGGTGTGAATCCTGCCGTGTACAAGATCGTGTTCGATGGAAATGTGGATGCGGACAACCTCGAAGAAATCTTCACTCTGCTGAACACCCAAGCTCCTGTGGGCTATAACGGTCATTCACTGTCAGTGAGCGATATCGTGGAAACGGAGGAAGGGTTCCATTTCTGCGATTCCTTCGGATTCAAGAAACTGGAGTCCTTTGATGTCTCCCAAGCCGAACCGATCACCGGTCACAGAATGCTGGTGGTCGAACCCCACAAAGAGCCGTATGAAATGGTGATTCCCGAAGGTCTTGAGCCTTTGCAGCAGGCAGTTGGCGGGATCATTGATTGCACATATCCCTTCGACGATAACACCTACGTCATTTCAAACGACGAGGCAAAGTGCATGGGACTGGACGGAAACCGCCGTATTTACGGTTCCATCTATGCCGGAGTATTCCTTATCGCAGCGGATGACGGATACGGCGGAACTGCCGATCTTACCGACGAACAGGTGGAGAAGTACACCGAAATGTTCCGCGAACCCGAAGAAATCTTACCCGAAGAAGTGCAGGATGATATGGGATTCACCGTCATCTGCTATTAAACCGGGAATCAGAGTCTGAAATATCAGGCTCTTTTTTCATATATTCCGCGAAGTGACAGAAAGGAGAATCCGATGAAAATCACCGCAGTCATCAAGAAAACCTTCGACACCGGCAAGGTCAGAGCAATAGCCGATGTCACCCTCGACGGAGCGTTTGCCATCCACGGCTTGAAGCTGATTGAAGGCGACAAGGGGATGTTTGTCTCCATGCCGTACAGTCAGTGGAAGGACAAGGACGGCAACCTCAAGAACACCGACATCGTCCACCCGATCACCGCTGACGCACGGAGTGAGCTGTATCATGCAGTCCACGATGCGTACAAGGCAGAAATGGCACAGACCGAGGA
>JAFQWY010000088.1 GCA_017407225.1 Clostridia bacterium
ATGCCCGGTCAGTCCATCACCATGCAGAGATATTTGTACCACAGTTTCTGGGGGGATGGCGGTACTGCGATTGTGGGTGAGGTTTCCATGGTAAACGATGATACCGCAGACAACCGGTTCTACAAGCCCTGCGGACGTTTTGCCGACATTGACGAGGACGAAGCGGCAGAATATCTGCTCTGCAACGAATATCCTGCTGCCGAATAACGAATTCCATAACAAAAGACTGCTGCATCGGGGACGACCCGGTACGGCAGTCTTGTTTTGTTCAGATTATGGCGGGAGTATTGGCGGTCAGATAGCGGTCTGCTTCCGCGATGATATCCGTAAGAGAACGGTTTTCCCGAAGCATTTCACAGTATTTCAGTGCAAGAGAGGCGTATTCTCCGTCCGTATCCGTCAGCCGGCGGAAGGTTTCGTCGGGATCTCCGGGGTTCTCTTTCAGATACAGGGCAAGGGCCGCGCCTGCTCCGACTGCAATCCACGCGGGATGGGATCCGGTTCCGATGACATTTCCGGCGGCACCGGTCAGACGGTCGGAAGAGGCCAGCTTGCGGGGAATGTCGGCTCCCACTCTGGCGCAGGTGTCGCCCAATCCGGTATTGCCGAACCGGCGGATCAGATCGGAGGTGTGTGCCATCAGATCACTGAGAGGGCGCCCGAACTTTGCGGACAGTGCCAGAGCGGATTCCGTCATGGCTTCCCGGACGATGGTGCGGATGGAGGGATCCCCGATGGCTTCGCTGATACAGGTATATCCCCGGAGTGTTCCCAGATAAGCACAGAGCGCGTGTCCCATATTGTGAATGTACAGCTTCCGTTCGATGATGTATCGGAACGGAGCGGACGGTGCCAGATTTGGAATATCCGGAATCTCACCCCGAAAGGCATCCCGGTCACAGGGAAGAACGGAGTATGCTTCTGCCCGCACCAGAAGAGGATCTTCTTTGAGCAGTTCG
Organism: Clostridia bacterium; assembly: GCA_017407225.1. Classification (GTDB taxonomy): domain Bacteria; phylum Bacillota; class Clostridia; order Oscillospirales; family CAG-272; genus UMGS1696. The sequence continues at coordinate 960 of JAFQWY010000088.1, forward strand.
GGATCGGGAACGGGTACCATGCGGCCAACGGAGGTTTCCACCAGTCCCACCGATGCCAGTTCATCGGGCGTCAGCTCGGGTTCCAGAAGGGAGCGGATATATTCGTCCGCGTGCATGAGATTTTCGCAGATCAGCAGATCCAGCGGCTTACCGGACTCGACCAGACGGAGCCGGATGCCGGCGCAGAGATTGGGGATAATGAATCGGATCGCCTTGGCTCCTACGCAGGTCACGCAGATGTCCGCGGATGCGATTTCCCGTGCGGCATTTTCACGGTCATTTCCGTTGACAGCACGGACATTCCGGATCATTCTGCGGTCATACCCTGCGGATGTGACGATTTCCAGCGGATATTCCCTGCGGAGATTCAGAGCATTCACCACAGATTCCGATACGTCGAGGAAGCAGACTTCCCAGCCGCCTTCGGAGAAAATCTGTCCGATGAAGCCGCGGCCGATATTGCCCGCACCGATGATGACAGCTTTTTTCATGATTTTACCTCACATAAGATCGGGAATCTCCCGGAATCCGCAGGTTTCGCCGATTGCCAGAGCATCTTCGATGGTTGACATGGCTTCCGTGGCTCCCGCAGCGGCAAGGGATGCGGCGGCGGAACAGTTACCCAGACGAACGGCATCCTTCAGGCTCATTCCCCTTGTGACTGCGCTGAGAATACCTGCACAGAATGCGTCGCCCGCTCCCACCGTGCCTTTGACCCAGCCGTCGGGGAGATTCACACTGCCGCAGGAGACGGTGTTCCCGTCGCGATCCATGGCAAAGCCGCCTTCAGGGGTATGGATAACCGCCCATTTGCCTACACCGCAGTCAAACAGTGCCCGGAGCGCGGGGAGGATGTTTCCGGTAATCAGAGTGCCGTTTTCATCGCGCAGGGGAATTCCCACGGTATTCTGGGTTTCGATTTCGTTGATGATGCAGTAATCAGTGTAGCGGAGCGCGGGCTTTACCAGACGTGCAAAGCGGTTCCCGGATTCACTGACCACATCGATGGAGGTTTCAAGACCGTGTTCCTTAGCAGAAGCAAGGAGCCGTGCCATTTTCGTGCCGTATTCCTCGTCTTCCTCATCCAGTGCATCCAGAAGCAGGATGTAGCCGATGTGCAGAAGCCCGTCCATGCGGTCAAAATCCATGTGATCCTGGGAGAAAAGGGCGTTGGCTCCCCGGTACTGGAAGAAGGTGCGCTCACGGGTGATGGTGTCGCTCATGACGGCAGTGAAGGAGGTTGCCCCGGCAATGCCCACCATGGAGGTGTCAAGGCCCTCCGATTTCATCACGTTCAGGGCATAGTCACCGCTGTCATCGTTGCCCACCAGACCGATGGCGTATACTTCAGCATCCGGCATCAGGCGTTTCAGGTCAATGCCCACATTGCAGACCAGTCCTCCGACAGCCTTGGAGATGTTATCTTCGATGGTGGTGAGATGTCCGGGGGAAGGGTAGCCGGTGATGGGATAGAGAAAATCAAGGAGAATGTTTCCGGCAACGAAAATTTTGTTGTTCATAGTTGACTCCCGTGATGTTTTTTACTATAATATCAGTAACACTATTATAGCACAGGCGGTCGGATTCGTCAAGAACGGCTGTGGGAAGGAATTACATGGACTGGACACAACTGGAATCCGCCTGCGGTGAATGCAGGGGATGCGAACTGTATAAGACCCGGAAGAATCTGGTTTTCGGCACGGGAAACCGTTCTGCGGATCTGATGTTTGTGGGAGAAGCTCCCGGGGAACGAGAGGATGAAACCGGAATTCCCTTTGTAGGCGCGGCAGGTCAGCTGCTGGATAAATACCTGATTGCCGTGGGACTGGAGCGGGAGAACGTGTATATCGCCAATATCCTCAAATGCCGCCCTCCCAGAAACCGGGATCCTCTCCCGGAAGAAGGCGACGCCTGCATCGGATTTTTACGGGAGCAGGTGAAGCTGATCCGCCCGAAGATCATTGTATGTCTCGGCAGAATCTCCGCCATGCGCCTGATCAAGCCGGACTTTAAAATCACAAGAGAGCACGGCATCATCGTGAAAAAAGGGGCCTTTGCCATGACCGCAGTATACCATCCCGCCGCACTGCTGAGAGACCCCGCCAAAAAGGAAGATATGCTCCGGGATATGAAAAATATCAAAGCATATCTGGACAGCACAATCGAATAACAAAATCCCCGGTTTACCGCAAATCACAGTAAACCGGGGATTTATTCATGCTGAATCAGCGCAGTGGAAGGTCGTGGGATCAGTTTAAATTACAGCTTCAAGAACGCCGGACCGCCTGCGGGGGCTGCCCCGCATTATCTCTTTCTGAGGAGGTATTTGTCCAGCTTGTCCTTCATGTTGTCGGGCATTTCACGCTTCACGGGGCAGCGTACCGCGTTGACCATACGGTCGGTGAATGCGGTGATGAAGTCGATATCCTTCACCATATGTTCTGCCTTCATGACAGCAACGGTGTCGTAGGAATTGTGAATGGTCGCGGTGTTGCCGGGCGCGGAACGTGCAAAGGAGATGGCGGGGATACCCTTGTCCGCGAAGGGAGTGGAGTCGGAGGAGTAAACGTCCTGATATGCGTGTACGCCAAAGCCCTTTTCCAGACCCATGTAGGCAACGTAGTGAACCAGATCAATCTCGGAAGTGCAGCAGGCGATGAACTTGCCCATGATGGAGCCGATCATGTCAATATTGATGCAGAACATGATGTCCTTGAGTGCTTCTTCGTTGGCTGCACAGTATGCCTTGGAGCCGAGAAGACCCCGCTCTTCGGAACCGGTGAAGATGAACCGCAGACCGTAGCGGTGGGGATGATCCTTGAAGTATTCAATCAGTCCAAGCAGACCGATGGCACCGGACATATTGTCATACGCGCCCTGAGAGAGGGAAGTGGAGTCGTAATGAGCGGTGAATACCACGGTTTCCGGAATTTCGCCGGGCATATCCAGAATTACATTGCGGGATTCGCCGGTGTATTCTTCCTGTTCCAGAGTGATCTTCACGGTCTTTACGTCCTTGTTGATCAGCTGGATGGCGTCCTTCGCGTTGATGTTCACGCCGGGCAGCTTGTCGCCCTTGGAGACAAAGGATCGCAGTTCCTTCTGATCGATGTCGCGGTCAGCGTAGTTGGCATTGCCGTCGAAGGTGATGAAGCCTGCCGCACCGTTTTCGATCAGGTCGCGGAAGGTCCAGTAGCCCAGACCGGTTTCCAGAAGAACGATCTTGCCCTTGACCAGGGACTTGGAATAGCTGTCGGTGTTGGTCAGGTAGTAGAGGGGAGCTTCAACTTCGTGGCTTCCCGCACAGAGATAACCCTTGCAGGGGATTTCCACGCCGTCCGCCTCGAAAACAGCCTTGGAAATCTTCGCCATGGGTACTTCAAAGGGAACGATTTCAGCGTTCAGACCCATGTCGGCACAGCACTGCTTCAGATATTCGGCAGCCTTCAGTTCGGCATCGCTTCCGCCGGTGCGTACATAGGCGGTGTCAGCGAAAATCTGCATGATTTTTTCTGCGTTCATGATAATATCCTTTCGGAGTCAGTATTTTTGGTTAATGACATTATAACTTACCCCGCCGGATTTTGCAACCTTTTTGGGGGAATTCCGGCAATTTCAGACGAAAAATTCGTCCGCATCACCGCATCATCCGTACCAGATACTCCTCCGTGTCATCTTCGGGTTTCCTCTCATCCGTCAGACGGAATCCGTGCCGGCCGTAGAACGCGATCGCCCGTGAGTTCTTCTCCAAGGCCCAAAGCGATTCTGCACTCAGTGAGTCAACGGCAAATTCAAGCAGTGCGGAGCCGATACCATGCCCCTGAAGAACAGGCTCCACAAACAATTTTCTGATCTCACCGTTTTCCGCTTGAATGAAGCCTTTCACAACTCCGTCGTCGTAGACGTATGTGCTCCGAAGAAAGGTGCTGTCACGGCGGAAATCCTCTGTTAGCGCCGGAACCTGCAGTTCATGGAAGTAGTAGTCGTCGTTTTTGAAGATGGGGTAGAAATTCAGCCGGTAGTTGAATATGTAAATTTCGGCGATTCTCGGCAGATCCGATTCCTGCGCCGGTCTGATATGGTTCATCTGATTCTCCTTTCATCACAGCGGAGCTATCCGCCGAAACAGAAACGCCCGGCAAACAGAATCACCGGACGTGTCGTGTTTATTCTTCGGTCATGGCAATCTGCTCCACCGGAACGGCAGAAGTTTCCGCACCGCCGGTGTAGGGAATACCCAGATGCTCGTAGCCCATCCGGGTTACCATGCGTCCGCGGAGGGTGCGGGCAAGGAATCCGATCTGCAGCAGATACGGTTCGCATACATCTTCCAGTGTGATGGCTTCTTCGCCGATGGTGGCTGCCAGTGCTTCCAGACCCACGGGACCGCCGTTGTAGAACCGGATGATGGTTTCCAGCATACGCCGGTCGGTGTTGTCCAGCCCCAGTTCGTCGATTTCCAGCATCTTCAGCGCCGCCTGTGCGATTTTCAGATCAATCCGTCCGTCCCCTCTGACCTGTGCGTAGTCGCGGACACGCTTCAGCAGACGGTTGGCGATTCGGGGAGTACCTCGGGAACGGGATGCGATCTCCAGGGCGCCGTCCTCGTCGATGGGAACATCCAGAATGCCGGCGGAACGGTTGACGATAGTTGCCAGCTCTTCGGGGGTGTACAGCTCCAGACGCATCTGTACGCCGAAACGGTCGCGGAGGGGAGTGGACAGCTGACCCGCACGGGTGGTGGCACCGATGAGGGTGAATTTTGCCAGCGGCAGATGAATGCTTCGTGCGGCAGGACCGTTGCCGATGACAAAGTCTACCGCGAAGTCTTCCATGGCGGGATAGAGAATCTCTTCAATGGTGCGGGGCATCCGGTGGATTTCGTCGATGAACAGCACATCGCCCTCGCCCAGATTGGTCAGGAGAGCCACAAGATCCCCCTTCTTTTCGATGGCGGGACCGGAGGTAATCCGGAGATTTACGCCCATTTCCGTGGCGATGATGGCGGAGAGGGTGGTTTTGCCAAGACCGGGAGGACCGTAGAGCAGAACATGGTCGAGACACTCACCTCTCAGCTTTGCCGCACGGATGAGGATATCCAGATTCTCTTTGGCTTTGGACTGACCGATGTATTCATCCAGAGAATGTGGGCGCAGGATGTTGTCGTTGCCCTGATCCTCCGGTTCGTAGCTGGACGACATGATCCGGCTTTCAAAATCAAATTCGTTGGGATCCATTTTTTCTTCCTTATAATAACGTTCTTACCGTGATACGGCAGGTCAGTTCTTCATCAGCTGACCGAGAGCAGCTTTGATGATATCCTCCACGGGGGATGCGGGATCCACATCCTTCATGGCGGCGGCGATTTCGGAGCGGGAGTAGCCGAGGACTGCCAGTGCTTCCCGGGCATCGTTCAGATTGTTCACGGGCGCATTGGCTGCCGCAGGAATGTAGTCGCCGGAATTGTCGGAGGAGCTGAACTGGGGGAAGTTCCTGGCAATCTTGTCCTTCAGCTCCAGTGCCACACGCGCCGCAGTCTTGGGACCCACACCCGGAGCACGGGAGATGGATTTCACATCATTTGCGGCAACGGCGGAGGCCAGGGAGCGGGGCGTGAACAGGGACAGGATGGACATGGCAGCCTTGGGACCGATCCCGGATACACTGATGAGCAGACGGTACATACTCAGCTCCTCACGGGTGTGGAATCCGTACAGGTCAACGCCGTCCTCGCGCACTGCCATGTAGGTATACAGACGAACGGGAGCACCTTCCACGGGATCCCCTGCCGGTGTAAACTTGGGAGTGGGCAGCTTGGAAAGGGTATTTGCTGTCACGGTTACCCGGTAGCCCACGCCGCAGCACTCGATGATGATACCACAGGAAGCGGCATCCATCTCAAAAATTTTTCCGTATAATGTTTCAATCATTTTCGTTGTCCTCGCTGGATTCTTCAGATCCGGCAGCCTGATGTGCTTCGGGATCCGGCATTTCTTGATCGCAGAGCGGTTCACCGGCGGCGAGCGCAGCCCGATGCTTCTTTTCGGCACGCCAGTCGGTGAAGCAGAAGAAGGCAAAGAGGAAGATACCGAGCACTGTTAGCATCAGTCCCTGCTTGACGCATTCGGGACGGTACTTGAATTCGATATCGTGCTCTCCTTCTTTCACAATCACGGCAAGGAGAGTTTCGTTCAGCACGGGAACGGTTTCGGCAGGCTTTCCGTCCACGTTGACCTGCCAGCCTTCATCGTAGGGAATGGTGGTGAACAGCACCTCATTGCCGGCCGGAACGGTGACGGTACCGGTGAGAACGTCATCGGATTCGGAATAAAGGGTCATCACGCCGTCATCCAGCTTGTCCATGACGGTTTTGAATGCTTCTTCATCGAAGTACCAGAAGTAGATGGCGCCGGACTTGATATAGATCTTGCTTTCTTCCAGGTACAGACCGACCTTGACTTCCTCACCCACCTCAAAGGAACCCAGATCGTGAATGGCGAAGTCCTGACCGTCGAAGTATTTGCCCAGAACCTTTCCGTTGAGCTTGAGAGTGGCTTCTCTGGGGTAATCGGAGGGGAAGTAGCAGTACACAGGTTTGTCGGATTCAATGTTCAGCACCCAGGTCAGCTGGGGAGTCAGTTCGCCTTCGTCCTCGTAGCCCCGGTGGTTTTCCACATAGAACATCCGCACGCCCTGCTCAGTGGATTGTTCAATGTCCACACGCTTCCAGACCTCCACTTTTTCGTCCAGCATAGCGGTGAGCAGCTTGTTCATGTAGGTGAAAGGATCCCGGTAGCTGTTGATCTTGGAGGTGCCGTCCTCTTCCTCTTCGGGCGCGTCGTATGCAAGAACATCACCGTCCACGGCATAACCGAGGGAAAGAGCGTAGGGGTTTTCATATACATCCAGGTGATCTTCGGTGGACTCCAGAAGGGTGTACAGTGCGGGAACATATTCGGGAACGCCCCTCTTGTCGGATTCGTCCGCGATCAGATAGCGGATTCCGAACAGGGCATCGGTCACGGGAGTGGAACCGGAGTACATGGACCAGTGGGACTGGGAGGAGTACCCGAACTGCTGGAGCAGATCCACGGCTCTCGCGTTGAGAGTGGAGGTGGAGTTGGACAGACCGTTGATGCCGAGCGCGAAGTTGTCGTTCTTCTTCCGGTGAACCAGCTTTTCCATACGGTAGAAGGTGTCGTCGTCGTATTTGTCCACGGCTTCCATGGCCCGTCCATACTCGTCAACGAATTCCCGGTAGGAGTTCCGGTTGGAATAGGAAACGTCGTCGTCAAAGCGGTAGAGGGAAATCACACTGGAAAGAATGGCTTCGGTCACTACCACACAGCACAGTCCCAGCGCCGCATACCGGTGGATTTTCGGATCGTGCATATTCCGGATGCAGGCGGGAACCAGTACGCACAGCACGGTGAACAGCAGCAGACTGGGCCACACGGTCATGAAATCGTGCAGTTCGGTGACTTCCAGAGCATCCAGAATCAGGAGCATGGCACACCAGCCGACCGCCGATGCCATGACAGCCTTCTTGCCGATTTCTTTCAGATGGATCATGGCGTCTGCGGCCATCAGCAGCTCGATTCCCACGAACATATAGGCAAAGCGGGCATTGAGCCAGTTGGGACGCTGCATCCCGTGCCATACGATGTCGGCGATGCTGAAGTTGAAGCTGGCGATCAGCACCAGCATGATGGCAGCATAACCGATCTTCCGGCGGGTGGGAACAGTATCGGTGAAGAAATACAGGGGCGCAATTATGAGGGCAAGAGTACCGCAGTAGATGAAGGGCATACCGGTGGGACGAACGGTGTCATAGGCCCCGAAGTATGCTTTGGAGAGAATGTCGGCAAAGTCAAAGAGCTGCTCGGGAGTGAAATCCGGTGTGGAGAAGCCCAGCTTGCCGAAGGAGAGGGAGTAGTAGATGGGCAGGATGATGATGCAGGAGATCAGCACCGCCAGCACCGACCACCATGCAATCTGCGAAAGGGTACGGAGAAAATGCAGCTTCATGCCGTCGGGATTCCGTTCTTCCTTGGAAAGGGTGAAATAGCGGATGAAGAACCAGACGAACACGAAAATGCAGGTCATGTAGCCGATGTAGAAGTTGGACAGGATGGAATACGCCAGAACCACCACATACAGCCGGTATTTCCACTGGCAGATCAGGGCATCCATGGCTAAAAGAATCAGGGGGAACGCGATCAGGTTGTCCGTCCACATGACGTTGTGCTGCATGACCACCGCAAAGCCGGAGAGGGCATACATAGTGGAGAACATCACCTGATAGATGGGACGGAGCCTGTCGCCGCGGGTCTTGTTCAGCAGATAGCCGAAGGACAGCCCGGTGCATCCGCATTTCAGCACCAGAATCAGGTACATGGCCTCGGTAATCATGTCCTTCGGGAACAGGGCAACGATCAGGGAGAAGGGGCTGGAGAGATAATAGGCAAAGATGCCCATGAACTCACCGCCGAGGGCTCTCTCAAAAGAGTAGAGGATGGAGCCGTTGCCGGTGATGATGTCGCGGAACTGCTCGAAATAGTAGATGTACTGGGCGTTGAGGTCAAGCACCAGCACGGAATTCTTACCCACGGGCCACACCTGCATACAGCAGTAAATGACGATCATGGCAAGGAAGGGCACGCCGAAGCAGCAGAGAAGGGTTCTGCCGTTCTTCGTCAGTGCGGGGAGATGAAAACGCTTTTCGCTTCCGGGAATACAGTTATCCATTTTCTTCCGATTCACTTTCGATGGGATGGTAGATTTTTTTGATGGCTTTTTCCAGCTTTTCTCTTGGGAGAACCATGTCGCGTCCGCAGCCTTCGCAGACAATCCGCACGTCCGAACCCACACGGAGAACGCTGAAAACCGATGTGCCGCAGGGATGCTTTTTCTTCAGTTCCAGCTTATCGCCGACGGAAATTTTCGGAATGTTCACGGCAGCCTCCTGAAAATAAAAATACTTACCTTATTATATCACGCGCGGCGTATTTTGTAAAGGCATTGTCGGAAACATTTGTTTATTTTGGGGAATAAGAGATTACACAAAAACAACGGCCGGGCATCCTCTGGGGACAACCCGGTCGTGTCAATTGCTTAATAAAATGGAATCCGTCAGTTCAGATCTCTGTCCTGTACCCTTGCACAGTCCCTGCATCTTCCGGATTGATCCAGCTCAAGTTTGCGAAGAGTTTTGGTTAACTCCTCAAAAATTACCTTATTGCTTCGCGTGGTACAGAAATCTTCGTATTCAATCACCGGACTGTAGCCTTTATGCCCGCAGATTTTGCAGGTGTTGATGTACTTTTTTGCTGATCCGAACCATTTTTCAATATAAAGGGAATAACCCCGTTTTGTGTATTTGCTGTGCGACATTGCGTTCCTCCGAATTGTCGGTATGTCGTGATTACCGACATTACGTTTTCCTGAGGATTTTCCGGATGCTGTCGGGGCAGAGACAATATTTCTCGCACAGCTCCGGGATGGGGCTCCCCGATTCGTATTCCGCACGGATAGCACGGTTTCGCTGATCAAGCTCGGCGCGGGTTCCGGTTGATCCGCCCCATGCCGCACGTCCGACTGCCCGCGGGATGTAAATCGCTTCCCCTTCGATGTATTTTCTGATCTGTGAAATCAGTTCTGCCGGAAGGATATCTTCCGCGTTGATGTAGCTTATGGTGTACCGCCTTTCGGAATGCCCAATCATTTCAGCTTAACGCAGGACAAGCCCCGTATGTACGGAGCGAAAGTCCTGTTTGATTAAAGATGGGGGTACACTTGGCTCGTGGGCCTGAGCCGTCAGCGTACAGCCACCTCCATAGTAGTCTGAATCATTGATCATTACCTCCTTTTCTTAAGGATTCGGTACCGGTTACCGTGATTACATGATACCATACTTTTTCTGAAATTGCAAGGGAAAGAATCGGTGGAATTGTTTTTTCCGCGATCAGCCGCAGAGTTCCAGAAGTTTGTTGAGCATTCCCAGAAATTCCAGTGCGCTGAAGATTCCGTTTTTGTTGGCATCCTTTTCGCCGCTGCGGGTGACAAGTTCAAAAGTTTTTCCGGCTTCCGTCAGTTTTGCCGCAAATGCTTCTGCCTGAGTATAAGGAACTTTGGCGTCTTCCGTACTGTGGACCAGAATCAAGGGGGGATTGATTTCGTTGGCAAAATTCACAGCACTCCGGTTCGCATATTCTTCGGGACAATCCGCCGGAGTTCCGCCGATCCGCTTTTCCAGTTCATCGCGCATATCTTCACGGGAATTGTACAGATCCGGAATGTCGTAGGCACCGGAAAAGAGAAGCGCTCCACCGATTACATTATCTTTGTCCTCACGGAGAACCAGAGCGGTCTGCATGGCGCCCCGGGATTCTCCCATCATGATGATATTCTCCTGATCGATGAATTCAAAATATGGGATTTTGTCAAGCCAGAATACAACATCATTTACATCCTCTCCGCCGAATTCATCAAAACCGGTACCCGGGGACGTTTCACGGAGATAACATTCCAGAGCTGCATAGCTTTCGGTGATATTGCTGTATTCGCCATTCGGATCGGAATAAAGAATTTCGCTGGTAAGTTTGCTCCAGACTGTAGCAGTGGTCGGATGACTGACTTCATTCACGGCATCTCCCACGGGATTCCAGATGGATTTGTAGCCGTAACCCGGATGGAGATTGATCAGAAGCGGAGCGGGATTCTGTGCATTGCAATACGGCGGAAGGGTGAGGTGTGCGTAAACAATACAGTCATCCACGGTGTATTCGATCCGGTAAACAGGGAACTGCGCAAGAGTGTTTTCCTGATATACCAGCTGATCGGGCGTGTATTCGGACATAGGTTTTGTGAGATATTCTTCCAGTTCAATTTTTTCTACGGAGAGTACACCGTCGATTTTTGCGATATCCTCCACGGTTGTACAGGTAACAGGTTCTTTCGCTTCTTCGATGGTTTCGGGAACCTGTTCTTCCGGCTGAATCGGTTCGTCCGAAGTACATCCGCACAGCAGAATGGCGGTCAGAAATGCGATGAGCAGCGGTAACAAATATCTCTTCATGATAATATAACTCCTTTCAGAAAGGTTCACGTGAACTTGAAATAATTATATCACGACTGTAAACCGATGTCAAGAGGGCAAAACAAAGAAATGCACAGCACAGAACGGGTCATTCTGCGTTGTGCATTTCTGATTATGTTACTTCCGGTTGGCGCGCATGACTTCGTAGCCCAGCACGGTTGCGGCGGATGCGGCGGACAGGGAACCGGCAAAGTCCCGTCCGTAATCGATGCGTACAATCTGATCGGCAGTATCCAGCAGAGCGGAGGAAATGCCGCGCTTCTCCCCGCCGACGATGAGGTAGACAGGTTTTCTCATGTCGCATTCAAAGGACGACACGGAGTCCCGGATGCCGGCGCAGAGAATCTTGTATCCGAGAGATCTGAACACCGCGGAGGACTGCACCGGATCGCATTCAAACAGGGGAAGCAGCTCCGATGCACCGGCGGACGAGCGGCATACCACACCGGCGGCGCTCATCCAGTTCCGGGGAGAGAGTACAATTCCGTCGGCACCGCAGGCATACAGGGAGCGCAGTGCATAGCCGAAATTATAGGGATCCTCGATGCCTTCAATCATGACATAGAAGCCGTCCGGTCTGATAGCGTCCGCTGTCAGTGCGGGGATGGTACGGGCTGTGCATTCCGCAAGAATACCGCCGTGGGTGTTCCCGGTGGTCATGGCATCGATCTCATCGGTAGAAACGGTGACAATCTCAAAGCCGTATTCGCCTGCCTTGAACCGGAGCCAGCCCAGTTCTTTGGCACGGCTTTTTACCTTGGTTTCGTCCACCAGAATCCGGGTGATCCGCCGATCGCTGATCTTCTGATCCATGGCGCCCAGCACGGCACGGACGGATGTCATACCCTCAAACAGGGTATCCGGTACGAAACGGGATTCTTCTTTTTTCATGTTTACGCCTGAGCCGCGTTCATCTTCAGGTAAGCGTTGATGAATCCGTCGATTTCACCGTCCATGACAGCCTGGATATTGCCGTCTTCATAGCCGGTTCTGGTGTCCTTCGCCAGAGTGTAGGGCATAAATACGTAGGAACGGATCTGTGCGCCCCATTCGATGTTGGTCTTGATGCCCTTGATGTCTTCGATCTTTTCCAGCTTTTCGCGCTGCTTGATTTCCATGAGCTTGGACTTGAGCATCTTCAGTGCGGTTTCCTTGTTCTGGAGCTGGCTTCGTTCGGTCTGGCATCCTACCACGATACCGGTGGGGATGTGCATGATGCGGATTGCGGAGTCGGTCTTGTTGATATGCTGACCACCGGCACCGGAGGAACGGTGAGCGGTGATTTCCAGTTCTTCTTCCTTCAGTTCGATGGTGTTGTCGTCTTCGAATTCGGGCATAACTTCCACAGATGCGAAGGAGGTTTGACGGCGTCCGGAGGCGTCAAAAGGAGAAATACGAACCAGACGGTGAACGCCGTTTTCGCCCTTCAGATAGCCGTATGCATTTTCGCCTTCAATCATGATGGTAGCGGACTTGATGCCTGCACCTTCGCCGTCCAGCCAGTCAATGAGCTTCACGTTGTAGCCGTGGCGTTCACCCCATCTGGTGTACATACGGTAGAGCATCTGTGCCCAGTCCTGAGCTTCGGTACCGCCCGCACCGGGATGGAGGGAAATGATGGCGTTGTTCTGGTCATATTCGCCGGAGAGGAGGATTTCGATGCGGATTTTTTCTTCTTCCGCCAGGATTTCCTGCTCCGCGGTTTCCACTTCTTCCACCATGGATTCGTCGTTTTCTTCGATTGCAAGTTCGGCGAGGGTTACGGTATCCTCCAGCTTTGCGTAGAGATCGTCGTATTCTGCGATCTTGTCCTTCAGTCTCTTGACTTCCTTCAGGATCTTGCCGGAATTTGCCTGGTCGTTCCAGAATTCGGGATCCTGGGTGGTAGCATCCAGTGCAGTCAGCTTTTCGCGCAGTTCGTCAATGCGGAGCGCGCTGCCCAGTTCTTCGATGTTGGCACGGAAATTTTCCAGTCTGTATTTTGCTTCTTCGAGTGCGATAATCAAGGGTTTGTCCTCCGATTCAGTAATGTATGGTTGGATTTTTTATAAACAGGTATGTGAGGCTATTCTCCCCATCAGATCTCCACATATTCAAGGGAGACTTCCCGGTTTTTGCGTGCGGGTACCCGCTTCAGGGGATCATAGCGGAATCTGCGGCAGATGTGGGACGCTTCCACTACACCGTGACGGCTGCAGAGCATTTTGTCGGGATCGGTGAGGGTTTCGGCGTGTTCGCAGTATTTGCAGTATTTTTCAATTTTGTCGGCCGTTTGTTTCATACATACCTCCGCGTCACACAATTCGCCAGTTTATCCACTATATTATATATAAAAACCGGAGAAAAATCAATAGGGGAGATAAAATTCCGCTCTTTTAAGAGCGTTGACATAAGAAAACAAGCAAAAAACCAGTAAAATCAACGCTTTTAAGGGCAGAGGGCAAACAGGTTAGCTCAAAAGCTGAATAACCAAGCGACAAAAGGGATGTTACCGCAAGGCAGCATCCCTTTTCGCATACGCCGACGCCGTAGATTTTGAAAGAAGTCTACGGCGTTTTTTTCTGCCCAAATCCAGAAAGGAGGTGCTGCC
>JAFQWY010000089.1 GCA_017407225.1 Clostridia bacterium
AGCTTCTTCCAGAGTTACGGTGAAGGGCTTTTCGAGAAGAACCGGGATACCCTTCTTCAGAGCGTAAATGGTGGGTTCAGCGTGCTGGGTGTTGTAGGTGCAGATGGATACTGCATCCAGTTCTTCGGAGTCGATCATTTACTTGTGGGAAGGATAGAAAAGAACACCGGAAACACCGAATCTTTCCATGAACTTTTCAGCCTTGCCGGGGATGAGGTCGGCTGCCGCTACGATTTCAACGTCGGGCTGAATCTTGTAGCTCTGGATGTGGGATTCTGCGATCCAACCGGTACCGATGATACCAACCTTCAGCTTCTTGTTGGTGTCAACCTTGGTTTCTTCTACTGCTGCCTGTTTGAACTGGCTGAGAACTGCGTCTGACATTTGTTTTGTCCGCCTTTCTTTATGTAATAAAGTTTATAGAAATCAAAATGATTATCCGTCTGTTCAGCACTGATCAGTGGAGCGTTAATTCCGCACCCAATCAGCGCAGCGAACGGTCGTGGGATGAGACATAAATCCAAGCCTCACATACACCGGTCTGAATCAAAACCAGCGCAGCGAACGGTTGTGGGATGAGGCATAAATCCAAGCCTCAAAAACGCCGAGCCATGCCCGCCGGGGCTTCCCGGAATTACCAGCCGAGGGACTTGAGGTATTCGCGGGAGGTCTTGATGGATTCCATGCGGGTGAGGCCCATGGAGGGTTCGTCCTGTTCAACAACTACCCACTGTGCGCCTGCTGCAACGGATGCTTCCAGAATGGAGGGCATGTCCTGCATACCGTGACCTACGGGACGGAATTCGAAGCTGGAGGGTTCGTCTTCCTTTACTTCGCCTTCGTCAATGCCGATGAGGGCATAGAGATGTGCGGGAAGCTTGCCGGTCAGGTTGAAGTCCTTCAGATGAACAACGGGAGCTCTGCCGGTGTACTTTGCGATGTACTGAGCGGGGATTTCGCCGCCGATGTTTACCCAGCAGGTGTCCAGTTCGGTCTGGAGGTATTCGGGAGATACGGTATCATAGAGAACATCGAGACCGTACTTGCCGTCGATCTTGGTGAATTCGAAGTCGTGGTTGTGATAGAGAAGGGTGATGCCGTACTTCTTTGCGATGGCGCCCAGACGTGCGATGTCGTCCAGAGTTTCGTAGAACTTGTCACCGCCGGGACGGCGTTCGGGAGTTACGAAGGGAACAGCCGCGAACTTGCAGCCGATGGTCTGGTATGCAGCGAAGGTCTTGTCCGGATCCTCCAGCATTTCAACCAGCGGAATGTGTGCGGATACGGGAACGAGTCCGATACCGTCGAGCAGACCCTTGATATATTCGGGGGAATAGCCGTACAGACCGGCGAATTCAACACCGTCGTAGCCCATTTCCTTGATCTTCTTCAGAGTGTCAGCAAGATTCTTTTCCGCAACGTCGCGAACGGAGTAAACCTGAACCGCTACGGGTAACTTGGTCATAATTACAGTCCTCCTGTAAGATATTCTGATTTGGCGGAATGCCCGAATTTCCGGTTCCGGACACACCTTTTACTTTTTCTATTATAACGTATCCCCCGTCCAAAATCAAGAGGTTTTTGCTATTTCGCCTAAAAAATCTGATGTTTCCTCAGACTCTCTTGGCATGATTTTTTCTTTCAGGAAGATTCTTCCATATGAAACAGTAAACCGTTGCAAATTATTGCGTCAGAGTAAAAAAATATTGTGATTTTTATCAATTGACTTTCCCGTCAGGATATCTTATAATTTAGTAATCCTTTTTTACAGTACAAAAATTATCGATTATTCTATTAAAATGAAAGGTATGGTTGAAAGATGGCAAACAGCTTCATTGAGAGCAAGGTCGCATACGAAGGTCTTACCTTTGACGACGTTCTTCTGATCCCTGCGAAAAGCGAGGTTTTACCCAACACGGTTTCCCTCAAGACCCGCCTCACCAATAAGATCACTCTGAATATTCCCCTCATGTCCGCAGCGATGGACACCGTTACCGAATACGGTCTGGCAATCGCCATGGCACGTGAAGGCGGTATCGGCATCATTCACAAGAATATGTCCATTGAACAGCAGTGCGACCAGGTTGAACGCGTAAAGAGAAGCGAAAACGGCGTTATTACCAACCCCTTCTTCCTGCATCCCGAAAACTATGTTTACGAAGCTGACGAGCTGATGGGCAAGTACAAGATCTCCGGTGTGCCGATCTGTGACCATGACGGTGTTCTTGTCGGCATCATCACCAACCGCGACCTGCGGTTCATGACCGACTACAACGTAAAGATCGAAGGCGTTATGACCAAGGATAATCTGGTAACCGTACCTGTGGGCACCACCCTGGAACAGGCGAAGGAAATCCTCCGTCACAACAAGATCGAAAAGCTTCCCATCGTGGACGCTGATTTCAAGCTCCGCGGTCTGATTACCATCAAGGATATCGAAAAGGCTGACCGTTATCCCAACGCTGCCAAGGACGAAAAGGGCCGTCTCCTCTGCGGTGCCGCTATCGGTGTTACCGCTGACGTGACCGAACGTGCAGGCGCACTTCTGGCTGCGGGCGCCGACGTTCTCGTTCTCGACTCCGCTCACGGTCACTCCCAGAACATCCTCAACTGCATCAAGAAGATCAAGGCTGCATATCCCGAATGCCAGCTCATCGCCGGCAACATCGCTACCGCAGAAGCTGCACGCGACCTGATCGAAGCAGGCGCTGACGCCATCAAGGTTGGTATCGGCCCCGGCTCCATCTGCACCACCCGTGTTGTAGCAGGTATCGGCGTTCCCCAGATCAGCGCAGTTATGAACGCGTACTCCGTTGCTATGGAATACGATATTCCCGTTATCGCTGACGGCGGTATCAAGTACTCCGGCGACCTTCCCAAGGCAATCGCTGCAGGTGCGAACGTAATCATGGTCGGCTCTCTTCTCGCAGGCTGTGAAGAAGCTCCCGGCGCGACCGAAATCTATCAGGGCAGACAGTTCAAGGTATACCGCGGCATGGGCTCCCTTGCTGCTATGGAAAAGGGTTCCAAGGACCGTTACTTCCAGGAAAACGCACGCAAACTGGTTCCGGAAGGCGTAGAAGGCCGTGTACCCTACAAGGGACCTCTGGCTGACACCGTATTCCAGATGATGGGCGGTCTCCGCGCAGGTATGGGCTACTGCGGCACCGCTACCGTGGAAGAACTGAAGAAGAACGGCAGATTCGTGAAGATGTCCGGCAACGGTCTCCGCGAATCCCATCCCCACGATATCAACATCACCAAGGAAGCGCCCAACTACTCCGTACAGGTTCAGTAAGTCAATACACAATCCCTCATATGGTTCATGCCGTATGGGGGATTTTTTTGCGTGAAAAAAGACCGGGAATTTTCCAACGGATCATTGAATTCTGCGGCAACAATGGGTTGATTGCAATTCCGGCCTGCCCGTGATACAATAAAACCGTAAACGGTACCGATACAAATCCAACTTACGAAAGGTTTATCAATGATGATTACACTGGCGGAAAATCTGAAAAAACTCCGTCTGTCACGGACTCTGACACAGGAGGAACTGGCACAGTTTCTTGGTGTCACGTCGCAGGCGGTATCCAAATGGGAAAGACGGGAAGGGTATCCCGATATCACAATGCTCCCGGTGATTGCAAACTATTTTGAAGTTACCGTGGACGATCTGCTGGGGAATGACATTCTTTCAAAAGAAGAAAAAATCACCGAATATCTGGATGAATACAACAGACTCCACAGGGATCGTAAGCCTGAGGAAGAAGCAGCATTGGCGGAGAAGGCATACAGCGAATATCCCTATGACTGGCGAATCATGGAAATCTACATCATAAGCCGTACACACGGATTTACGAAGATGCCTGACAGTGATACTCTTGAGGAACTGCGTCGGTTGTGCAGACTGGTTATGGAAAAATGCAGCGATGCCATTATCAGAAAACGTGCCGTTTATACCATGATTTTTGCCGAGGATGACGACCACGTAGAAGATTGGTTTTCACAGGCTCCCGACAACGCTGATTATCTGGAGTCGGAACGCCGCGAAGAAAGATATTTTTCCCGTGAGCAGTGGGACTTGTATGTTCAGCAGAAGCAGGATAATATGCGGGACATCTTAGGTTTGTTGTTTGAAAAAATGGGGTATTATCATGATCTGTCAGACCCTGCATGGAAAGCGGAGGTCCGTAAACGCAGAATCGATCTGATGGAAGTTCTGTTCAGAGGCTCGGATCGTCTGCTGTATCAGATGTATCGCGGCGCATGGATCGAATATGCCATGGCTCTGAACGAATGCGGAAGGATAAAAGAGACAATCGATGCGCTGAACAGAGCAGTGGATCTGTGGGAACAACAGTACCGGTTTGCAGAAAGCCTCGATGTGCCGCGTGATGCAAAAATGCATCTGTCCGATCCTATGTGGGATAAGCTCGAATATCCCGTGTACCCGGGGAAATTCCGCACAAACTTTTTCGACCATCTTGCAGAATGTCCGGAATACTCGGAAAATGACGGGTTTCAGAAACTGATGGCGCGTATTGAACCGCTGAGATGAAAATCGCCTGTATCGGCAGAAAATGTCGGTACAGGCGATTTTTACTTACTCAACCGAATAGAAAACATTGTCCGTCAGACCGGACTTTGTGATATCCTCTTCGGTATATCTGACGGAAGAAGTGGGAATTACGCCGAGACGGGCAAATCCCGCGCCTTCCTGCTGGATGAATACGTTGCGGCTGATTTCCGGCATGGAAGCGGCATCTTCGCAGGCGATGTGCAGCAGATCGTGTGCGCCTCTGTCGAAAATATTGCTGCGGAACACCATGTCGCAGCCCGGATTGATGTGATCCCAGCTCTTGATGTGAACATCGGGTCCTTTGTCGGGACGCTGTTTGCCGAATCCGCTGCCGCAGAACCGCATGATGTTGTCGGTGATCCGCACATGCTCAATCCGTCGCTCGGATCCGTCGGCAGCTTTGCCCAGGAAGTATTCGATGGAGTAGATGCAGTTTTCGATCAGGTTGCCCTTGTAGGTCACGTCCTTCATGATGCAGGCACCGGATTCGCCGGCTGAGAACTGATGGGTGATTCCGGCGTCATAAGCCTGATTGATCCAGCAGTTTTCCACGGTGTAGTCGGTGCATCCGCCGTAGATTTCCACAGCGTTACCGAATCTTGTGGGTCTGCCGTCACGATAGAACTGTACGGAACCGCCGATCCATTCGAATTCGCACCAGTCCACATGAAGACCGCTGGTAGTGCCGGCACCGATGCCGTGACAGCCGCAGTACATGACCTTCAGATTGTTGATGCGTACATTGTCGCCCATAATCCGGATACCGTTGGTGCGGACAGAGAATTCCATGGAGAAGAAACGATCTGGGGGAGCACCACGATTGGAACGGAGGTAGAGGGTGCTGTTTTCCTCGGTCCCCTGCAGATTTGCACCGCCCAGATCGTGGAAGAATACCAGATCCCCGTCCAGATCCCGCCAGGATGCGAAGGGCTTGCCGTCGGTGAGGTTTATATTGTTCTTGAAGTCAACAGTCGCCTTGACTGCGTGGGAACGTCCGCCGTCGAAGACGATGCATCCGATGTCGTCGGTGATTTTTTCGGAATATACGTAGATGTTTTCCACATCGGTGGGGAGCCACTTGCCGGTTTTTGCACCGTCGAAGGGGGATGCGCAGAGAATCGGCTTGGGACCGTGACCGTAGGAGGAATAGATAACTCCGTTTTTCGCGTTCAGAACACCCCGGTAAAGGTCGCCGCGGTGGAAGAGAACGCAGTCGCCGGGAGAAAGCTCTGCACGGTTGACCCGATCCAGGGTACGCCATGCGGTCGCGGGAGTCATGCCGTCAGCATCATCGGAACCGCCTGCGGAAACATACCAGCGTTCCCCGGGAATGACGATGTCGCTCTTGGAGCTGCGGATGGATTCCCGGCGGGTTGCGGCTACCTTTTCCAGACGGTCAAGGAGATTCGGCGTGATTTTCTGTATCATATTGCACCTCACGTGAATTTTTCATGTCACAGAAATTATACAACATTCACGCGGATAGGGCAAGGGATTTGCGGAAAATTATCGTTTTCTCTTGTTATTTTTCTTTGCCGGGGACTTGTGTTTGTGCTGTTTCCGTCCGATCAGGGCACCGGCACAGCCTGCGGGAATCACACAGGCTGTCAGAAGCAGAGTATAGGGGAACAGAAACCCCGATCCCGGCAGGGGAAGACAGGCGAGAAGCAGCATGAGCAGTGCCGTGACAGTTCCCGAAATCAGTCCGGACAGAATTCCGTCACCGGAAAAACGCACAGCTGCAAATCCCGAAATCAGCGCAGAGAAATACAGGCAGGCCAGGGACAGGGGACGGATCATGGAACCGGGATCCTCCGATGCGTTGGCGGCGGCGCAGGAAAGCAGGAGCAGAATCAAAAGACCGGCCGCCCAGACTGCCTGGGACAGAAGACAGGAGAGCCATATGGGTTTGTTTTTCGTCTGCATGGAAACCTCCGAAGTTTTTGCTTCACTTTATGCGGAGGCAGACGGAATTATGAGTAAAAGAAAAGCAGGAGCCTGCATGAGACTCCTGTTATAAATCTGTACGTATCAGTCAGCGTCTTCCGCGTGAACGTCCACGTTGCGGACAGCGGTGCGGAGGATGCGGATCTTGTTGCGTTCATTGCTGGTTTCGATGAGAACGGTTTCGTCCTTGATGGAAACGATCTTGCCGATGATGCCGCCGATGGTAGTGATTTCGTCACCGACCTGCAGGTTGTTTCTCATATCGTTCTGTTCCTTGTCCTGCTTCTTCTGAGGACGGTACATGAAGAAATAGAAAATCGCCAGCATGGCAACGATCATGATGAGGGAAGTTGCCGCGCTTGCACCGGTCGGAGCAGCACCGGCAGCTTCGAGGAAGTAATACATGGTTATTCTCCTTGTGGATTCTGAAGTTATCCTATTTATTATAACGTAAAATGCGCCCGATGGCAAGGGATTGGGAAGAAATTCATATAAAGTTCAAAAATCACCGGATCCGCCCGAAGGCACCAAGCAGGGAAATCAGCTCCAGATAGTGGTTTTCATCGATTGTGCCGCCGGATCCGCAGGCCCACTGACCGGGATAGCGGCGGTGGATTGCTTCTACCTTATCGTAAATCTCCACGGGAGGTGCGGAAGAGATGTATTCAGCACCGAGTCCCCCCAGGATGCGGATTTTCTCACCGTACTTTTCCAGCAGATCTCCGCAGCCGGACTGTGCGGAATATCCGCAGTCGCCGCGGTTGATCGCATCTTCAATCCCGCCGTCCATGCGGATGACAGGCAGCTTGTCGGTCATCAGATCCCCATATAAACCCACGCAGTCGGCGCATTGTTCCGCGATGGCAAGATCCTTCTCCGTGCGGCACAGCAGGCAGAACCCGATCTCAGTCTCGGTACGCTTTTTCCGGATCAGATCCGGCAGAGCATCCGTGTACGGCATCATAGCAGGATCAAGCACGATCACATCCGCACGGGTCCGTTCGGTCAGGGAGAGAAGCGTGTCGATCACAGCCTCCTCCGATGCCCAGAGATGCTCTCCGCGCCGCCAGATCAGGGTCTCCGCGTGTGTTTTGGAAAGAAACGGTTCAAATAGCACGGGAACTGCCCCCTGTCCCATGAGAAATTCCGTGAAATACCGTCCGTTCATGCTTGTCCTCCAACCATTCTGAGTTTTCTTCATTATACCGCAGATCCGGCATCATTGCAAGGTCATGAGAAAAATTAAGATTTCATTAAAAAACACATTCACCTGTTGACAGCATAACCGCTATATGGTATAATCCAACTGTACTAATACAAGTAATACAGTTGATACACCACATCACAAAGGAGGGAGCAGGGATTGAGTCTGATTACGGTGGATCTGAGGGACAGAAAACAGTTATACGAGCAGCTGATCGACAACATCAAAGCTCTGATTCTGTCGGGGGACTTGAAAAAGGATGACAAACTGCCGTCGGTGCGGAGTCTGGCGAAGGAGCTGGGCATCAACCCCAACACCATTCAGAAGGCATATACCGAGCTGGAAAGGTGCGGCATCATCGTCAGTATGCCCGGACGGGGAAGTATGGTTCTTGCGGAACGGGATAGCCTGCGGGATGAAATGAGCGGCAAGCTGGAGAACGCCATGGCGGCTCTGGCACGGGAAATGCGCGAATCCGGCATCGGCAAGGAAGAATTTGTCCGTGCGGCAGAGGAAGCATGGGACAGAACGGGAGGAAAACCGGAATGATTAAGATTGATTCCATAACAAAAACATTTGATACGGTAAAGAGTCTGGACAATGTATCGCTTCTTGTGGAAAACGGCTCCATCTTCGGGCTGATCGGATCCAACGGTTCCGGAAAATCCACACTTCTGCGGATCATGTGCGGCGTATACAGACCGGACTGCGGTGATATTTTCTTTGACGGCACACCGGTATGGGAGAACGCAGAAGTAAAACAGCGGATGGTGTACCTGTCCGACGACCAGTATTTCATCACCGGATCCACACCGGCCGATATGATGCGGATGTACAGAAGCGTGTACCCCACGTTCTCCGTGGAAAAGTACAAGCATTACATGACTCAGTTCGGACTGGATGAAAACCGCCGGCTGAATACCTTCTCCAAGGGGATGCAGAAGCAGGTTTCCTTCATTCTGGGACTGGCCTGCTGCACGGATTACCTGTTCTGTGACGAAACCCTGGACGGTCTTGACCCGGTGATGCGGCAGACAGTGCGTCATATCATCGCATCCGAGGTGGCTGAGCGGGGCATGACCGTGGTGTTTGCCTCCCACAACCTGAAGGAGCTGGAGGACATCTGCGACCATGTTGCTCTCCTGCACCGGGGCGAGCTGCTGTTTGAAGCGGGCATTGACGACATCAAGCGGGACATCCACAAAATCCAGATGGGCGTTGACAAGTCCCGTGCCGACGAGATAAGAGAAGCCCTGAAACAGCTTGACACCGTGTCCGTTGAGCAGCGGGGAAGTCTGTTCACCATCGTTGCGCGGGGAACGGTACCCCAGATTGACAATGTGATTCTCGGCTTCAAGCCCCTGTTTGTCGAGTACATTCCCTTAACTCTCGAAGAAATCTTTATTGCGGAAATGGAGGAGCGAGGATATGAGTTCCACGAAAGCTACATCGGTTAAGTATTCCGTCAGGCCGTTTTTCGGCTTCATCCTGCGGCAGAACTGGCAGCATCTGGCGCTGTACACGATCCTTGCCCTGCTTGTCATGTTTGTGCCATGCCTGCTGAACTTTGCGGAGGGAATCCCGGATTTTCACGGATACGATACCGGAGAGGATTATATCCGCAATATGATGCGGGATCTTAACAAAATCGCCGTCGTTCTATCTGCGGGCATCGGCATTCTGGCAGGCATGAGTGCGGTGGGATACGTCAACAGCAAGTCCCATGTGGGATGCTGGCACAGTTTTCCTGTCAGCCGTACCAAGATGTACCTGATTGAAACCGGCACCCGCGCCATCTACTACGGCATTGCCATTCTCATCGGATTTGTGGCCGCCCATATTCTGGCCGCCGTGTTCTTCGGATTCGGAATTCCCGGTATGGCAGGGATCCTGTTCACGGGACTTCTGCAGGCGGCAAGCTGCTTCCTGATTGTGTACAGCGTCACTCTTCTGGCAGGCGGACTGTGCGGTACAGCTCCCATGCGGTTCATCATGCTGTGCATCATTTCCTTCCTGCCCGTTGCACTGTACGCGCTGACCGTGTATCTGTTCTCCGACGGTATGTCGGTGTACAACGCTAATCTTTACGAAAGCTACTATTTTGACACCAGCTATATGCAGGTGATCTGTCTGCCTTACCGTGCGGTTCTGTTCACGGGACTGGAAGAAACTTATCCGTCTCTCATGTGCCTGTGGCTGCTTCCCGAAGCGGCACTGTACTACATGGGCGGTCTGCTGCTGCATAAGTACAGAAAGAGCGAGGCATCCGGCACCACCATCGTGTGGAAGCCTGTGTTCATTGCGGTCAAGTATGTGATTCTCTTCACCTGCGGTCTGCTGGGAATGTTTGTGATCGGATCCAACTATGTCACCGGAAACGGCGGAGCACTCCGTGCCATTCTCGGTACCTTCATCGGTCTGATCGTGGCATTCATGGTGATGAACGCCATTCTTTACAAGTCTTCCCGTGCCATGTTCCGGGGAATCCGTCCCTTCATCGCCTGCGCGGCTGTGACTCTGGCGTTCGTGTTCCTCATTCCTCTGAATATCACCGGACTGGTGGGGAAGGATTACAGCCCTTCCATGGTCAAGCGGCTGGAAGTGGGCGGCTTCGGTCTGGAATTCACCGACCGTGAGGATATCGAAACCCTCATGAGTCTGATGCAGGATGAGGAAAGGGTTCAGCTTCCGTCCCAGACCAGCTATCTTGTCAGTGAAGGCAATGAAGCATACCTTGAAAAGTGGTTCAAGAGCGCATCCGATCCCGCCAACTGGGAAGAAGAATATCTGAAGGAAAGAGGACTGGTTCCTTCTCAGAAGTACACCTCCTGGTCGGACAGCATCCGCGTGATCGAGTATCCGAAGTTCGGTATCCCTTTCGCCAAGATGATCCAGATTGACAAGAACAGCGAATTCTGGAAAACAATCCGCCTCAGCGAAGAGTACTACGAAACCTACGATATCTCCGGTCTGAATCCGGAAAGGGTGCATGAGATCGAGATTACCGTCGGCGAGGAAACGCTGTATCTGAATCATGCGGAACGTGTCGACGGTCCCATCGTGATTGAATACGATACCATGGGGAATGCTACGGAGGAATTCTTCACCGCTACTCTCGGGGAAAACGAAGTTTCCTTAAACTATACGGAAGACAGCTGGAACACTCCCGCATCCGCTGTGCTCACATCCTGCGTTCTTCCCGAAGGATATCCCGATCAGCCCATCGTGGGTCAGGTCCGGGTGTACCATCGTACGGAAAGCGGCGAACACCGTTCCCAGTACTATCCCATCTATGCGGACAACTGTGATCTTATCAACGAATTCGGACGGATGATGGCGGAAGCCCGTGAACGCTACAATGTGCAGGCGCAGAAAGCCATTACCGCCAATACGCCCGAGGATGTCATCGCCATGCTGATTCCCGACGATACCAGATCGGTTCTGGTGAATTACGAAACATCCGAAGCGAAGGTACTGGAAGCCGATGAACTCCGTGAGCTTCTCTCCGATGCGGTATGCGTAAACCGGGACAGAAGATACGAGAGCCGCAGCAATGCCAGAGCAAGCACCGTTCCCTACGGCATCTACATCAGCCGGGGACAGGAAAGCTCCCATATCGAAATCCGCTTCCGTGACGGTGCGGCAACCGAGGAAGAGCTGGCAGCCTATTTCGCATCCCTCGACTGATTCCATAAATGATTAAGTAACAGAAAAATCTGCGTCCGTCACAGGATTGTCCGTGATAAGACGCAGATTTTTTCGTCAGGTTTCCGAGGAATATTCGGTTTCTCTGGGACGGAACAGCAGGGAAATGCACCAGATACCCGCCAGTGCAACCAGTGTGTAGATGATGCGTGCGAAAATGGAATCCTGACCGCCGCAGATCCAGGAAACCAGATCGAACCGGAACAGACCGATGGATCCCCAGTTGAGCGCGCCCACGATCACCAGCAGAAGTGAAATTCTGTCAAGCATAACGATACCTCCTTTCGTTGGGTCAATGTCAGTATACCCGTTTTTCGGCAGGATAAACGGAATGAAACCGGTAAAATTTTCATAAGATTTCACCGGTTTTGATTTCCCGTCACGGGATACTTTTTTTCACGAAAAGGAGAAGGTATGCTTGCACTGATTCTGTCCGTTCTTGCGGGATTTTCCGCGGCTGTTCTGTCATCCAACGGTGAAAACCGGTTTCCGCCGCCGCTTGGCCGGGATGAAGAAAGGGAATATTTCAGACTGGCGAAAAACGGGGACATGAAAGCAAGGGAAAAGCTGATCGAGCACAATCTGAGACTGGTGGCGCACATTGTACGGAAATATTACGCATCGTCCGCAGGGGAAGAGGATCTGATTTCCATCGGCACCATAGGGCTGATCAAATCCGTGGATTCCTTCAATGCGGACAACGGTGCAAAATTTGCCACTTACGCCGCGCGGTGCATCCAGAATGAAATTCTCATGTACTTCCGTTCCCAGAAGAAGCTGTCCCAGGAGGTGTCCATTCACGAGACCATCGACACCGACCGGGACGGAAATGCCCTGACCTATGAGGATATCATCAAGGTGGACGACACGATCGCTGACGACATTGACGCAAAAATCAAGATCACAAAAGCGGCAGGATATATCATGAAGGAGCTGGAACCGCGCGAGAGGGAGATCATCATCCTGCGATACGGTCTGGCATCCCGTGCTCCGAAAACACAGCAGGAGGTTGCCGACAGGCTTGGTATCTCGCGGTCGTATGTATCGCGCCGCCGGTAATGCAAGCGATGGGCACACAAATCCCTGCGGAATATAAATACTTTGTATCTTTTGATTGTATCCCATTGACATGGCGGGCGGTTTGCCGATATAATGAATGTAAATAATATATCGTATGAAAACACAAACAGCTCTGCAGGGAGAGGGTTTTATGGAAAACAAGACAACCGGCACGATTCTTTCCGTCAAAAAACAGTGGTGGCTGAAGGTCAACACCAAGCCGGTGCGGCGACATGCTTTTGACGGTGCAGTCTTTCCTCATATCGTTCAGGTGAAATATACCGTTGACGGAGTGGAATATATCCGGAAAAAATGGCTCGGCGCAGGCTTCCGATGCCCGGCCGTAAACGAAAAAGTAACCGTGATCTATCGGGAGGACAAGCC
This sequence comes from Clostridia bacterium, assembly GCA_017407225.1. Classification (GTDB taxonomy): domain Bacteria; phylum Bacillota; class Clostridia; order Oscillospirales; family CAG-272; genus UMGS1696. Next base: position 12,879 of record JAFQWY010000089.1, read on the forward strand.
GGCGAAATTCCGTCTGGATCTTCCCAGATGCTTCGGGGAAGTACTGTGATGCTGACAAAACTGAAATACGGAAATACCAATACTTACCTGATCCGGGGAACCGGGGGAAATCTGCTCGTCGATACCGACTGGGCGGGAACACTGCCGGCATTCTGCAGGGCGATCAAAGCACAGAATCTGCAGATCTGCGACATATCCTGGGTTCTCTCAACCCATTATCATCCCGATCACATGGGAATCACAGCGGATCTGACGGATCTGGGGGTTCCGCTGATCCTCTTCGATGTGCAGCTGCCGTATATTCATTTTTCGGACAGCATTTATGCAAAGGAAAAGAATCGTTTTTACAAGCCTGTTGACGAAAGCCGTGCGAAGATTCTCAGATGCGGGGAAAGCCGGACGTTTCTGGCATCTCTCGGCATCGCCGGCGAAGTCATACATACACCCGGCCACAGTGAGGACAGCATTTCGGTGATTCTTGATGACGGCAATGCCGTTGTGGGGGATCTGCCTCCCTATTCCGCACTTGCTGCAGAAGAAGACGAGACGGTGCGGAACAGTTATAAAGAGATTCTCTCCCGCGGTGTGACCCGGCTGCATTACGGGCATATGGTGAGCGAAAGGGTAAAGTGATCCGAAAAATGATGATTTATCTTAGAAATTTCACGGGCACTGATGCGGAAGAATTCCGGATGAAGCAAAACTCCGGCATGTCATCGGATGAAATCAGGGCACTGTTTGCGGAGTGGAACAGAAAAGAGTATTCGGGAAAGTATTTTGAGATGTTTGCCGTGATCAGGGAAGGGGAGATCGTCGGAACAATATCCCTGTATCAGCACTCGCAGAGCGTTATTTCTTTCGGTCCCGAGGTATTCGAACCGTACCGCAGACAGGGAATCGGCAGGGAAGCCATGATCCTTGCCATGGAAACGGCAAAGAAAAAAGGATACCGGATCGTATCCCAGCAGATCCGGGTCGATAATACCGCAAGCATTTCACTGCACAGTGGGTTGGGATTTGAAACGGACGGATATGTTTACAGGAACCGCAAAGGGAACGAAGTCCTGATTTACCTCAAACTGTTGTAAACCATTGTGGTGTGCTTGCCGTTTATGTGAAAACTCTGAGTTTTGCTGACATTATCAGAGAATTCGAAAAAGGTCAGCAGGATGACTGTCTGCATTCTGAGCGGTTAATGCTCAGGACACGGACAGCTGCCTGCTGACCTTTTTTTGATTTAGCAAACCTCTGCAGTTTACTCTATGTCGCTGATGGGAAGAATCTCATATCCCGAAGAACGGATTCAGTTACATGAGTTTCCGGCGGCATGACCCGGCTTACCCCGGCGGTTTCGGAAATCCGGGCCGGGGAATGGGAGCAGGCTGACAGGAGGAGCGACAGACATAAGATCAGAAACAGCCGCTTCATTTACTCAAACTTTCTGTCATACAGCAGTGCGGCGATCAGTACAACGAAGCAGGAACCTGCGTTGTGTACCAATGCACCGGTGGTCGGATTCAGCACATTCATAACGGACAGTGTAACTGCCAGCAGATTGATGCACATGGACAGTGAAATGCTGAACCGGATAGTCTTGACCGTTGCATTGGACAGCCGCTTCAGGTAGGGCAGCTTAGAAATATCGTCGCTCATCAGAACCACATCGGCGGCTTCAACGGCAATGTCACTGCCCAGACCGCCCATGGCAACCCCCACATCGGCGGTTTTCAGGGCGGGAGCATCGTTGACGCCGTCGCCGATCATGCAGACTGCCTTTCCTTCATTCCGGATAGCCGTGATGCTGCTGACCTTTTCTTCGGGGAGAAGCTGTGCTCTGACCTGCCTGATGCCTACCTGATCTGCAAAATAGTCGGCGGTCTTCTGATTGTCGCCGGTCAGGAGAACGATGTCGGTATTCATAGCGTGGAGGCGATCCACCATTCCTTTGGCTTCCGGACGGAGTACGTCGGACATTGCCAGCACACCGATGCATCTGCCGTTTTCCGCCGCAAGAACGGATGCCTTGCCCTGGGTACGCAGAGCTTCAACGGTTTTTCTGACTTCATCGGTCAGTGCCGCGCCGTTTTCTTCCAGATAAGCTTCATTTCCGCAGAACAGCTTCCGGCCGCTGACTTCGGCGCAAATGCCCTTGCCTGCGGTCATTCTGAAAGCACCGGATTCCATAACGGATATCCCTCGGCTGTTTGCACAGGAAACGATTGCCTTGCCCAGAGGATGTTCGCTCTTTGCTTCCGCGGATGCGGCAAGGGACAGGAGGGTATTTTCGTCAACGGACTCATCAAAGGAAATGATATCGCTGACTTCCAGACGTCCGTAGGTCAGCGTGCCGGTTTTGTCAAAGGCTACGGTATTGACCTTGCCCATCTTTTCCAGTGCTTCGCCGGACTTGATGATCACGCCGTGCCTGGTCGCCTGACCGATTGCCGCCATGATCGCGGTGGGAGTTGCCAGAACCAGTGCACAGGGACAGAATACAACCAGAACGGTTACGGCGCGGACGATATCCTTCGTGACAATCCCTGCGATAATTGCGATTATCAGAGCAACGGGAACCAGCCAGCTGGCGGCCTTGTCGGCAATTCTCGCCATGGGAGCCTTTTTGTCCTCGGCTTCCTGTACCATGCGGATCAGCTTCTGCAGGGAACTGTCCTCACCCACCTTGGTGGCGCGGATATCGATGGAGCCGAAGCGGTTGATGGTACCGCAGAATACGCTGTCACCTGCGGTTTTATCCACGGGCAGGGATTCACCGGTCATGATGGACTGATCCACGGAGGTTTCACCGGTGAGAATCACGCCGTCCACCGGGATTGTTTCACCGGGCAGGATGCGGAGAATGTCCCCTTCACGGATTTTCTCGGCGGGAATCATTTCTTCCTTGCCGTCTGCAATCCGTCTGCCCTGGGTGGGAGCAAGGGAAACAAGCTTCTTCAAACCTTTTTTCGCCCTCTCGGTGGTCATGTCCTCCAGAATTGCACCGATGGCCATGATCCACGCAACCTCGCCGGCAGCGAACAGATCCCCGATGGCAATGGCTGCAATCATGGCAATGCTGATCAGCAGAGCGGAGGAAATCTTGCTGATGCCGGGATTGTGGATCACACGCCATACAGCAAGGTACAGCATGGGAATGCCGCTGATGATGACTGTCACCCACGCCGGATCGAAGGGAAGAAAATTCAGATGCACGGCAGAGCCGCCGAACTCTTCGATGATGTGGGGCACCAGATCCAGCAGGAGAAACAGCCCGGCTATGATGGTGGCCGGCAAGCCTGCCAGAATGTCGTTGATTTTTTTAAGCATAATGAAACCTCTCTTCATTGACTTCAGGGGATAAATCGTGTATACTGGTACCGATACGGAACGATCTGTTCGGTACAATATAGATTATACGGATAATTCGTGCAAAAACAAGAATCAGTTCTTTTTCTTTGTACGATACAGAACATTTTCAGAAAATTGTTCGGGAGGGACTATGGACAGAAGGCAGAAGAAGACCAGAGAAGCGATTTTTCAGGCATTTACGGAACTGCTGTCGGAGAAGCATTACAACCAGATTTCGGTTCAGGACATCATCGACCGTGCCGATATCGGGCGCACCACATTCTATGCTCATTTTGAAACCAAGGATTATCTGCTGAAGGATCTGTGTGAGGAGCTGTTCGGACATATCATTGACACCGCCATGGGACTTCCTCATGGGCATTACCACTATTCCTGCTGCAGCAATACGGATTCCGTCTTTCTGCATCTTCTGCGCCATCTGCAGGAAAACGACAGGAATATTCTGGAGCTGCTGTCCTCCCAGAACAACGAGATTTTTATCCGGTATTTCAAAAGCAATCTGAAGGAGCTGATTCTGCGGCAGTATGCGGACAAGGATCTGCTCTCATCGTCTGCACTTCCGGAGGATTACCTGGTGAATCACATCTCGTCGTCCTTCGTGGAAACGGTTGGATGGTGGCTGTCACAGGGTATGAAGGAGACACCGGACGAGATGAACGAATATTTTCTCGCTGTCATTGAACCGATTCTGAAACGGTGATTATTAAGTAGTACTGTCTTGACAGCCCTGCTGCCGGTGTGTATAATAAAATCAGGTAAAACCGAAAAAAGGAATCAATGATATGAACAAACTCAAAATCCTGTTCAGCGAGAATACTCCCTTTCGGGCATTTCTCCTGTCGGTACTGATTACCGGTATATCCTACGGTCTGTACAAAGGAATGCTCGATAATTTCATGGCGGAAATTGTCGGGATGAGTGAAGCGGACCGGGGTGTGACCGAATTTTTCAGGGAACTGCCCGGCGTAACTCTTGTCCTGATTCTGGCGGCATTCTATATGTTTTCGGCGGAAACCATGTACAAAGCCGGTGCCGTCATCATGCTGATCGGTATGACCATGCACGCCGCACTTCCGGCAACCAAGGTTCTCACCACCCTTGCCATCTGTATGTACGCACTGGGTGAGCATATCCAGATCGGCATGAAAAGTACGCTGACTCTGAAGTACACCAAAGGCGACAACGGCGGTGCGGCTCTCGGGGTACAGAGCGCGGTATCCCAGATCGGCACACTGGTGGGCTACATCATCATCATTGCCGCATTCTCTCTGGCATCCGCCGGTCAGCCGTATACCTTCTTCTTTGTCTGTGCGGCCGTGCTTGCGGGGCTGAGTGTGCTGTGCTCCCTGAAAATCAGCGGACGCAGCGAAACGGACTCCACCAAACGCCGCTTCTATTTCAGCAGAAAATACACCAAATACTATATGCTTGAGATGTTCTACGGAGCACGCAAGCAGGTTTTCATCACCTTCGGCCCCTATGTGCTGATCATGATGTACGGTGCAGGTACCGCGGTCATCAGTCTGCTGTTTGCGGTGTCGGCAATTGCCTGCTTCTTCGCCTCTCCCGTGGTTGGCCGCATCATCGACCGGGTGGGCTACAAGACCGTCATGGTGGCGGATACCCTTATTCTGGTGATTGTGTGCTTCTTCTACGGCTTCGCGCATCATATCTTCCCACGGGACGTGGCTTTTGTCGTATGCTGTATCAACTACCTGCTTGACGCTGTCATTTCGCTCAGCTCCATGGCATCCAATGTCTATGTGAAAGATCTGGCGGACAATGCGGAAGAAGTCAAGGCAACCATATCCACCGGCGTATCCATCAACCATGTGATCACCGTATTCATCGCCCTGTTCGGCGGCTGGGTATGGCAGGTGCTGGGCATCGAGCTGCTGTTCATTGTGTCGGCAGTCCTTGGGCTGCTGAACAGTGCATATGCGGCGACAATCCGGGTGCCGAAGCGCGATGCGCAGCCGTGAAATCAAATTAAATAAATCGAGGAGAATCTATGAAATCATCCCGCTGTGATATTCTGAATCTGACAGATGATATCTGCAAAGTGATCCGCGCAAGACGGAGTGTACGGACCTTTGACGGCAGAGCACTCACTTCCGAAGACAGGGAAAAACTGTCCGCTTTCATGGCGGAAATTGAAAATCCCTACGGGATTCCCGTAGCATTCAGACTGCTGGAGGGAAAGGAACACGGTCTGAAATGCCCCGTTGTCACAGGCACTGAGCTGTATGTGGGCGGTAAAGTATCCCTTCAGCCCCACGCATTTGAAGCATTCGGCTACGCATTTGAGATGCTGGTGCTGTATGCACAGTTTCTCGGAATCGGTACGGTCTGGCTGGGCGGCACCATGAACCGCAGTGCGTATGAGGAGGCCATGGAGCTTGCAGAGGGGGAAGTCATGCCCTGTGCCAGCCCTCTGGGGTATCCGGCTGAGAAGATGTCCCTGCGTGAGGGTGTCATGCGGAAATCGATCCGTGCGGACGAGCGGCTGCCCTTTGAGGAACTGTTTTCTGACAGATCGTTCGAGAATCCGCTGACTTCAGAAAAAGCCGGAGGCCTGTCACAGCCCCTGGAAGCGGTACGCCGGGCACCGTCCGCTGTGAACAAACAGCCGTGGCGTGCAGTGGTGTGTGACGGTACGGTACATTTCTATCTCAGACGGAGCAAAGGATTCGGGCACAGTGCATCGCTGGATATGCAGAGAATCGATGTGGGCATCGCGCTCTGCCATTTTGATCTGGCGGCAGAAGAAAACGGTCTGAATCCTGTTTTTTTCACAGAGGATCCGCAAATTCCCGCAGATGGGGATACCGAATACATCGCTTCCTTCCGGATTGGATGAAACAGCAACAGCGGGTTGCTTGTCACATCCGCGCCGCTGTGCTATAATCAAAACATAGAAAACAAAAGGCGGTGAATTTATGGAAACAAAGGATATTTTACTGGAACTCCGGACAAAAAAAGGGTATTCACAGGAAGAACTGGCGGAAAAAATTTTTGTAACCCGTCAGGCGGTGAGCAGATGGGAAAACGGGGAAACCACACCAAATACTGAGACCCTCAAACTGCTCTCGAAGCTGTACGATGTGTCCATCAACACTCTTCTCGGATCTCCCAGGAAACTGATCTGCCAGTGCTGCGGAATGCCGCTGGAAGACGGGAATATCAGCAAAGAGCCGGACGGATTTTTCAATGAGGAATACTGCAAGTGGTGCTACGCCGACGGTAATTTCTGTTATTCCAGCCTTGAGGAGCTGACAGATTTTCTGGTGAATCATATGTCCAACGAAAACTGGCCGGCGGATCAGGCGAGAGCATTTTTCGAGCAGCAGCTGCCCCAGCTCAATTACTGGAAACGGTACCGGGAGGTCGGCGGGGATGCAGAATTCGAGGAATTCAAACAGCAGCTGATCCGTGAATTCAACAATCTGCATATTGAAGGAATGCCCGAGGTCGGAACGCTGAATTTTCTGCCCGGTGAGTACATCAATCTGGAATATACACTTCCGGGCGGCACGAAAGTGAAATTCCTTGACGACAGCGCCACATATCTGGGAAACCAGCTGGAATGTGAATTCGGCGGTGAGAGATGCTTCGGCATTGCCGCAAATATGGATTTTCTGCTGGTCTGCACCTATGAGGCGAACGGCGAGAATCCCGAACTTGTGGTCTACAAAAAGAGATAAAAATACAGCCGGTGAGGTTTTGCGTGATTCCTCATCGGCTGTATCGTATTTTTCAGAACATTTTTCTCATAAAGTCAATCCGTGCCGCCACTGCCGCTTTTGTGGTGGGAGCTTTCTGCATGATATCAAACCCGTGCATGGTACCCTTAGTCTCGTTCAGCACTGCATCAATGCCGACCTCCCGCAGTTTTTCCGCATACAGAATTCCGTCGTCGTGGAGACAGTCAAATTCCGCCGTTTCGATATACGCGGGCGGCAAATCATCAAATGAATCAGCCTCCACGGGGGAGTAGTACACATAGTTCGGATGGTTCCGGTCAGCCTTCGTCATGGGGCCGATTCTGTCGGACAGGGAAGAGTTCCACATAGGCGTGTCCGTGAATCGCCTGCAGGATTCGCTGTTTCCACGGGCATCCAGATAGGGATAGGGAAGCATCTGGAACCGGAAGCGGATCGGGTGTTTTCTGTCCCTTGCCATCATGCAGACACCCACTGCAAGAGTGGAGCCCGCACTGTCGCCGCCGATTCCGATCCGGGTTCTGTCAATTTTAAGCTGTTCCGCATTGTCGTACACCCAGCACATGGCGGCGTAGCAGTCTTCAAAGAACACGGGATGTTTGAACTGCGGCGCAAGTCTGTAGTTTACAAAGACGACTCGGCATCCGGCTTCCCTGGCGTACCGCATGGCATTTTTGTAATGATATCCTGCCGCGGGGAGCACAAATCCGCCGCCGTGGAGGTAAATCAGGCAGGGCGCATTTCCGGTGAGCTCTTTCGGAGACATGAGAAACACTTCAATCATCGCACCGTCATAACTTTCGATTTCCTGACGGGTGAGTGCAAGCTTCTTATCCCGGTAGATATACCCCGGCGTTTTCATGTGGGGAACGGACATTGCCAGAAATTCCTCGCTGATGGGCGGTGTAAAATAGGAAAACGGGAAAAATTCTCTTTTGATCGGATATTTGGACATAGGATCACCTCATGGTATCAGCACCAGAACATGGTCAGGCACAGAATCGTCGAAGATACAATTGGACAGGTTATGGTATCCCATCCGCCCTTGGTGAACAGCTCTGTGAGAGATGCAAGGGGCGCTGTGATCAGAGCGAACAGAAGGGACACAGCCCACGGCAGGGAAGACATGGTGAGAAGCACCGGCAGGAGGCATACGAAAGATGTGACAGCCATAGCGATGCTGCCTTCCACGGATTTGATTCCTTCTATGTATCTGCCCTGCAGCTTATGTTTTCCGAAGTTTTTGCCCACAATTGCGGCGGCAGCGTCCCCCGGTCCCCATGCCATGATGGCACCGATGGCGATATACAGATGCTCTCTGCCGAAAATGCCCCAGAAAACCGAGATCATCACCGTCATCAGCCCGAAGAGTGCCACGAAACTGCGGATTACCTCATGTTTTGCCTTCTCCACGAACAGACCTTTATAGAACGAAAAATCCTCAAAGAAATGCAGAGCGATAATCACAAGAATCAGGAACAGCACCTCCACAGCGGCGGCAATCCACCAGATGTCCGTCGACAGAACCAGCGGCAGGATGGAAGTGAACGCCACGACGTGCAGCAGCTTTCTGAAAATGTAATCCGGTACCTTCGTGGTAAAGCGGACGATGATCAGAGCAGATGCCAGCAGTACGATGAACGCGATATAGATGCCCAGCACCTTCAGGTATTCCATCAGATAGGGAATGTTCAGTTTGTCCAGATTGTTTATGGTAATCATGGACAGCCCCAGCAGAAGCAGTATTGCGCCGGTGACATATCCGACCACTTTGCCCCTGACCCGGTTGGCGAATTTTGCACTGACAAGGGAGAAGAAAGTGGCAACAAGAACGGAAATGAGCAGATACTCCCAGCATTCCAGAATAATGGCCGGTTCAATGAGAATATGGCTGACCGATGCGATCAGTGCGGTGAAGGTCATGATGAAGGTGGAGGTGCCTACAGCGGTTTTGCGCTCATATCCCAGCATTGCCGTGAATACAATCAGCATCATCATGCCGCCGCCGGAGCCGAAAAATCCCGTGCCGAAGCCGATGGTCAGACCGAAGAAAAGGGAAACGGCAATCTCTTTGACCGTCAGCTTCACCTTTCCGTCCTTTTCCGGGCGTTCTTTGGAATCGGGACTGACCAGAAAACGGATGCCGATTGCCACGCAGAGGAACAGCGAGAAGCCGCCCAGCACGGTCTGATGGGTAAAGTATGCGGCAACGGAACCGACCGTGCACATACCGATGATGCAGGAAGCGATCAGCCAGCCGTGCTTCAGATCGATTTTTTTGTTTTTGGCGTAAACCGCAGTCGTCACCGCGGAGCCGAGGATGTCGCTGGCAAGGGCAATCGCCGTCGCCATGTACGCACCGTGTTCTCCGCCAAATGTGGGACACAGTACGATCAGAAGCGGGACCATTGCCGTCGCCGCGCTGAGTCCCACAAGTCCGGTTCCGATCCCTGCCAGCATGGCCGCAAAGATTACTACAAAATATTCGTGAATCATAATTCAGCCTTCTGTGTTTTGTTGTACTTGATTATTAAAAAAGTATACCATGTTTTTGTGAACATAAATGAAAAATGCCGTATTTATGCTGTAAACAAATGATGCAGAGGATATATTTTGTTTCGGTTGAAATTTCATTGTCTTCGTGCTATAATCAGGCTGTAAAAGCATTCAAGCGAGGTATCATCATGGAATACAGAAAACTGCCTCACGGAGGCGAAAACGAAAGATTCAGCGTGCTGGGGCTGGGCATGGGCGGGATCGGAAAGACACCTGCCGATGAGATCGAAGCAATCATCCGCAAGGCAATCGAACACGGCATCAACTTTTTTGACCTGTGTACGGCGGGAGCATCCTACGCACCCATCGGCAGAGCCATCCGGGATTGCCGGGACAGAGTTTTTCTTCAGATGCATTTCGGTGCGGTATACGATGAAAACGGCGAATACGGCTGGTGCCGCGATTTCGATACCATCCGTAAAACCTTCCTCTGGGAGCTGGAAACCCTGGGTACGGATTACGCGGATTTCGGTTTCCTGCACTGTGTGGATGACGACGAAGATTACGACAAACTCTGTGAAACCGGCGTTCTTGACTATCTGAAGGAGCTGAAAGCACAGGGAACCGTCCGCCACATCGGATTTTCTTCCCATACTCCCAGTGTGGCCAACCGGATCCTTGATACCGGACTGGCGGATATGATGATGTTCTCCATCAACCCGGCTTATGACTTTGAAAAAGGGGACGATTACGGCATCGGCTCCGTCGGCGAACGGTTTGAACTGTTCAGACGGTGCGAGAGGGAAGGCGTGGGCATCTCCGTGATGAAGCCGTTCTTTGCAGGGCAGCTTCTCTCTGCCGATCAGTCTCCCTTCGGCACGGCACTGACCCACAATCAGTGTCTGCAGTATGCCATCGACCGTCCCGGTGTGCTGACTGTTGTGCCCGGTGTGCAGACCATGGATCATCTGGATACCCTTCTCGGCTTCCTCACCGCTTCCGATGAAGAAAAGGATTATTCCGTCATTGCAGGCTTCACAGCTGATACCATAACCGGAACCTGCGTGTACTGCAATCACTGTCAGCCCTGTCCGGCGGGAATCGACATCGGTCTGGTGAACAAGTATTACGATCTTGCCCTCGCCGGAGATACCATTGCCGCAAACCACTATACCAAGCTGTCCGTCAATGCGGATGACTGCCTCCATTGCGGACACTGCGAGAGCCGCTGTCCCTTCTCTGTGAAGCAGGAAAGCCGTATGGATGAGATTGCCGGGTATTTCGCAAAATAAGAAAACGCACAGAACAGAATAATCAGCCTCCGTCAGCCGGAAAACGAGTGAATTCTCAGCTCCGGCAAGCGGGGGTTTTTCTTTCCGGCAGAAAAATTCCTGAAAATTTTCACTTTAACATTTCTCAAACATTTCTCAAAACAATCATAAACATCACCGGAGTATAATCATGCCATCAAAACAAAATCAAACTAAACGAGGGAATAAGCATGAACAGAAACGATCAGCAGTTTATCGCGCAGAAGATCCGCGCACAGTATATGGAAAAGCAGGTGTCCGGTCTGGACGAGCTCCGTGCGCTTGATGCGGAAGTAAAGAGACCCGCCAATATTTTCGGGTATGTCTTCGGAACAATCAGTGCCGTCATCATGGGGGCCGGCATGAGCCTGACCATGACCGACATCGGAGCGGCTCTCGGAATCGGAAGTCCCATGGTGATCGGTATTGCGGTGGGAGTTGTGGGTATGGCAATGGCGATCGCAGATTACCCCATTTACAGGGCAATCCTGAACAGCCGCCGGGAACAGTATGCAGATGCAATTCTCGCACTCAGCGAAAAAATCATCAACAAATAAGGAGAAGATTGAAATGATGGAATTTTTAAAAAAAGCATTCAGTGACATGAAGGAATCCGCAAAGGCACAGCATGAAGCTGACAAGGCAAACTTCGCCGCAGCAAAGGCGGAATCCAAAGCCCAGTGGGAAGAAGCCAAGGCAATGGGCAGACCCGAAACCATGAAGAAAATCCAGCAGGAAAAGCGTGATGCACAGATCAGGGAAGCCAACGAACGCATCGAAGCTGCCCGGAAGCGCATTGACGACGCAAAAAACAAGTAAACAGCAGAGCGGGGCACGTCGGGATGGCGCTGCTCTGTTTTTGCATTCAGCCGTAGTCCTGCCGGGATTTTTTGAGAAACATACAAACAGAAACAAAACTTTAACATTTGTATGATACAATAAGGAAAGAAACCATATTTCCGGGAGACCAACCATGTTCAAAATTCTTGTTGTGGAAGACGACCGTGACCTGAACCGCACGGTTTGCACCTATCTGAACCGGAGCGGCTACGAAGCCGTCGGCTGTCTGAACGCGAACGATGCGTACGACGCCATGTACGAAACCGTATTTGATCTGATCGTGTCGGATATCATGATGCCCGATGTGGACGGCTTTGAGTTTGTAAAGAATGTCCGTGCCGTCAACGAAAATATACCGATTCTGTTTATGACAGCCAGAGACGATTTTGCCGCCAAGCAGAAGGGATACCGCGCAGGTGTGGATGACTATATGGTCAAGCCCATCGATCTGGACGAGTTGTTTCTGCGGATCGGGGCACTGCTGAGACGGGCGAAAATCGCATCCTCCCGCCGGCTGGAAGTGGGGAATTTCGTTATGGATGCGGATGAACATACGGCTTATCTGGACGGTGAGGAAATAGCGCTTACCGCAAGGGAATTCGCTCTTCTGTACAAGCTTCTGTCCTATCCGAAAAAGACCTTTACCCGTTCCCAGCTCATGGACGAATTCTGGGATGCCGAATCTTCCTCCGGTCCCCGTACCGTGGATGTTTACATGACCAAACTGCGGGGCAAGCTTGCGGACTGCGATGCCTTTGAGATCGTGACGGTACACGGACTGGGCTACAAGGCGGTAATCAGATGAAAAGTGACTCAAAAATCAGAAGTATTCTGCAGTCCGTCCATCACTATCTGATCTTTTTTCTGATCATTGCCTTCGTTATCACCTGCTGCATCATGCTTTTTGTCAGCATTCTGCAGAATACCATGGGCATCAGATTCACGGAAGAGCAGATCAGCGCGGCGGCAAAGCTGACCTTTCTGAATGTTCTGGGGTTCAGCGGGATTTTCACTCTGCTTGACGGAATCCGGCGGCGGTTTATCATCATCCGTCCGATAAAACAGATCATCCGTGCGGCAGAGAAGATGAGCGAAGGGGATTTTTCCGTCCGGGTTCCTCCTGTGCACGGAATCATCGGGGAGGATATGTTCAACCAGATCGGGGACTGCTTCAATCAACTGGCCAAAGAACTGTCCGGTGTGGAAACGCTGCGGACGGACTTTGTAGCCAATGTGTCCCACGAGCTGAAAACCCCCCTTGCCGTGATCCAGAACTACGGCACCATGCTGCAGGCGCCGGATCTGCCGGAAGAACAGCGGGTGGAATATGCCGGAGCAATCACCGACGCCTGCCGGCGGCTTGCCAATCTGATCACAAACATTCTGAAGCTGAACAAACTGGAGAACCAGCAGATTTACCCGGCTCTGACGGAATATGATCTCAGCGAACAGATCTGCGAATGTCTCCTGCAGTTTGAAGAAGCATGGGAAAAGAAAAATATCGATATCGAGACCGATATGGAAGACGGCGTGATGATAACCTCCGATGCGGAGCTTTTGTCCCATGTGTGGAACAATCTGTTCTCCAATGCCATCAAGTTCACCGGGACCGGGGGTACGGTTTCCGTCAGTCTGAAAACTACGGATCACCATCTGATTGTAAAGGTAGCGGATACCGGATGCGGCATGACTCCGGAGGTCGGTGCCCATATTTTCGATAAATTCTATCAGGGCGACACGTCCCATTCCACTCAGGGAAACGGTCTGGGACTGGCTCTGGTAAAGCGGGTTGTGGACATCATGCAGGGTGAGATCAGCGTGGAAAGTGCAATCGGCATAGGAAGCACCTTTACGGTAAAGTTCAGGAGGACCTGATATGAACAAGCGGAATACTATCCTGCTGAAGCTCTTGTTTCCGCCGGTATGGCTGATTTTCCTGCTGACGGTATTCAGTGCGGCCGCCCTGACTGCCGTATTTGTGAACGGCCGGGAGACTTCCCCGATTGCATATGCGGTGTATGTGATTGCTTTTTACACACTGTCCGTACTCTGTCTTGCCTGCTGGAAAACTTTACCGGGATATTTCGGGAATATCCGCGGAAAGGTGTACAGCAACCGTTATGCCAACCGGTACCTGACAGATCCGGCGTTCAAAAACCATGTATCCCTGTACATCTCTCTGGGGATCAACCTGCTGTTTGCAGCCGTAAACGCTGTCTCGGCGGCGGTTTACAGCACGGCGTGGTTCGTAATTTTCGCTGTATATTATGCCATCATGTCTGTCATGCGCTTCCTGCTTCTGCGTTATGTGAACCGCAACAGCATCGGACAAAGCCGTGTCGGTGAGCTGAGGCGGTCACGGCTGTGCGCGTACATTCTGATGCTGGTCAACCTGATTCTGACAGGCGCGGTGCTGATGATGGTGACTTTCGGCAGGGGCTTCTCCTATCGGGGTATACTGATTTACGTCATGGCTCTCTACACCTTCTACATCACCATTTCCGCGGTCATTGATCTGCTGCGATACAGAAAGCTGGGCAGTCCCGTGATGTCCGTCTCGAAGATCATCACATTCGCCCAGGCACTCGTCTCCATGCTGTTTCTGGAAACCGCCATGTTTGCGCAGTTCGGTGAGGCAATGGCACCGGAGAATCAGCGGCTGATGATTATGCTGACCGGCGGAGGAATCGCTGTGACTGTGGTCGTCATGGCAGTCTGGGTGATTGTACGGAATACAAAAGAAATCAGAAAAATGAAACCAACCGATTGAGGATCAATATGGATAACAATAACAGAGAAAACGGATCTGCCTTCAATTATACTTACTCCGCCAGAGAACAGGAGGAGCTGAAACGGATCCGTCAGAAATACGCACCGCCGGAAGAAAATAAAATGGAACTGCTCCGCCGTCTTGACCGGAGCGTCACCGAAAAGGGAACGGTAATCTCTCTTATTCTCGGCGTGCTGGGGACGCTGATTATGGGAACGGGCATGGCCTGCGCGATGGTATGGCAGGGGCTGTGGTTCATTCCCGGCATCGTCATCGGCCTGATTGGAATCGGGATTCTCGCCGCGGCATATCCGGTGTACAATCATGTCACCAGGAAGGAACGGGAGAGAATCGCGCCGGAAATTCTGAGGCTGACGGATGAACTGATGAAATAACGGAGACTGAATAAAGCGTCATGGAAGATTCTGTGACGTTTTTTCTGTTTCCGTATTTTTTTCATGGAAGGGCAATAATCCTCTCCCGGAAATCATATCCTTTCTCAAAGGAGGTGGGAACATGAAAAAACGGCAGATCAGAATCCGCTGTGTGTACCGGAATGCAGAGAAAACAATCGATGATCTTCTGGCGGAATCTTTCCGGCTGTATCTCGGGCGTATTCTCGGAAAATGACATCGGCATATCCGCGGTGAAGCCGGTTAATAGTAAGGAGGAGAAGTGCATCTGACAATCAGCAATCCGACGGAATATCATGCGGCGCTGTATATCAGACTGTCGAAGGAGGATGAATGCGAAGGCCCGTCCCAGAGCGTGACCAATCAGCAATCCCTGCTGAATGAGTTTGTGAAGGAGCACCGCATTGATGTGTACGATACGTACATCGATGCCACTGATATAATAGGACTAAAGCAAAACCCGACAAATGGGTGTCGCTTTAGTCCTATTTTTTCTTTTATCGAGCATTTTGCGATACAAATCGAGGAAATGCTACTTCTAAAGCAAAGGAGGAAAACTGAAGATGGCAAGGGCAAGGCGTTCGTTGATTTCAGCAAATCGATGAACGCCTTTCGTCATTTCAGTGAAATGGATATGCCAGATATTATACAGGAGATTCCAATCGTAGAACTGCATCCATTCCCAGATCATCCATTTGGTGTGAGGGACGATGACACTATGCAGGAAACAATAGAGAGCATCCGCGAATACGGAGTGCTTGTACCTGCCATAGCAAGACCCCGTGAGGACGGCGGCTATGAGCTGATTTCCGGTCACAGACGCAAACACGCTTGCGAACTGGCAGGAATA
>JAFQWY010000090.1 GCA_017407225.1 Clostridia bacterium
AGCTCTGGCAGAAACGCATGATTTCGTTGTCGGACTTGCCTGCGGGATTGAAGTCGGAACCGCCCTTGCCGCCGCCCATGGGGAGACCGGTGAGAGAGTTCTTGAAGGTCTGTTCAAAGCCCAGGAACTTCATGATGGAAGCGTTTACGGAAGGATGGAAGCGCAGACCGCCCTTGTAGGGACCGATTGCGGAGTTGAACTGTACGCGGTAGCCGCGGTTTACCTGAACATTGCCTGCGTCGTCAACCCAGCTCACTCTGAAGGAGATGAGTCTTTCGGGTTCAACCATACGTTCGAAAATGCCCGCCTTTACGAAATCGGGGCGCTTTTCCACAACGGGTTCCAGGGATTCGAATACTTCTTCAACGGTCTGAAGGAATTCGGGTTCACCGGGATTTCTCTTGCATGTATTTTCATAAACACTGATCAGATAAGGATTCTTTAATGCCATGGGTAATACCTCTGTTGGTCTTGATTTTCACATCCGCTTTCCTGCGGCAATGTGATTGACGGTATAATTATACACCGTTTATTAGCAATTTGCAAGATTTGACACAAGAAATTCATGTAGAAATGTCGCCATTTCACCGGAATAATTTTATGCATTTTATACAGTTATGCGCCATTTTATCACGAATTTCATCACTTTTCCTGAACGAAATATGAATACACCCCCTTGGGCAATCCAACAAAATGTTGAATTTGAAACAACGGATTGATTGTTGATTTTTACTCTTCCCTCCTGTATAATGAAATCACACCGGTGAATCCAATGATATGAAACAGGAGAACAATTTATGCAGATCAGACTTGGCGATATTATGCGGGAGCTGAGACACCGCGACGGGCGGACTCAGGAAGATCTGGCACAGGCGCTCGGCGTCACCTCACAAGCGGTCAGCCGCTGGGAAAAAGGAATCTGCTACCCCGACATGGAGCTGATCCCGTCCATGGCAAACTATTTCGGCGTGTCCATCGACGAGCTGTTCGGGTACAGCAGCGAACGGGAAGCCCGGGTGAATGAGGTGGTGTCCCGCATCAACGAGATGAATTTTCTCAACAACGGCGTGGATATCAACATCGACGAATGCCTTTCACTGGCACGGGAAGCCATGATCGAGTTCCCGGAAAACGAGAAAATCATGCTGGCTCTGGCATCGGTGCTGTATAATGCAGGCTATGTCCGGTACGGCGAATACCACCTCATTGATGAAGAAGGCTACAATGTATACGATACGGAGCGGCACCGCACCTATACGGAATGGAAGGAAGCCATCGCTCTGTTCGAAAAACTTCTGAAAATCTTCCCCGAAGGAGAACTGCGCCACCGGGCTGTCCGTCAGCTGACTCAGCTGTATCTGAACACCGGAGAGCATGAACGCGCCGCCGCTCTGGTGGATTCCCTTCCCGATCTGTACGGATCCCGGGATTTTATCCGGATCAATGCCTGCGACGGAAAAGATCATGCACAAGCCTACAGCACCACCTTACTGAAAACCATCCGTGCTTCCTCGGAGCTGATGATCGGCTGTATCCTTACCTACGAGAGCAATCTTACTCCCCGTGAGAAAGCCGACGGGATTGAGAGTGCCATCGGATTATTTGAACACGTATGCCCCGATGGAAACTACGGCATCCATCACGGATATATTGCCCGGATGTACACCCTGCTGTCCCTGTATCTGTGGCTTGACGGCAGACATGACGAAGCATTCGATGCGCTGGATCAATCCTTCGTCCACTTCCGGAAATGCCGGATGCGCTGTGCCGCTTCCTCGACCTATACCTCACCCCTTGTGAAGCTGGTAAAAATGGAACTGCCGCCGTCCGATTCCGATGACGGTCATGTGCCCCACACCGATGCCTCAAGCCTTGCGGAAGACTGGCCCTGGTGGAGTGTACAGGAATACTCCCTTGTAAAGGATGAAATTCAGTCGGATCCCCGCTGGGATGCGTGGGTGAAGCGGCTGAGTGAATAACACAAAAAACTGTCTCAGATCCATGGATCCGGGACAGTTTTGCTTTTGATTCGGATTATTCCGCGCAGAGCTGTGCAGCCTTGATGACCTTCAGCAGGCTCAGTCTGTTGCGGACATAGGGAGCGTAGGTGAGGGTCTTTTCCACAAACGCTTCGTCCGCGGGCAGTCCCACCTCAGCCGAAGTCAGAGTCGCGCCGGCGATTTTCAGAAGCTTTTCCAGCTCATCGGCATCCGGCAGATCCTGTGCAGCTTCACGGATGGCAGCGAGAGTCGCGTCGGCATCGTCAATCCTGATCTTTGACAGGCTGGAGGATGCGGGAGTTCCGTCGGGCATGTTTTCCCTGAGAATACCGTCGGTCAGCTCACCGTACACGGGCGCCAGATATGCCCGATCCATGACCTTTTCCACGTTAATTGCACGGATCGCATCAAGATCCACATTCGCCAGATACTTCTTGTAGGTGCGGAGAACAGCCATCAGACCCACGGCAACCTTTTCCCCGTGGAGGGCATCGGTATCCTCGTTGATCCGCGCCATTTCCCACAGATGGGACATATGATGCTCGGCACCGGATGCGGGACGGGAGTTCCCTGCCAGCTGCATGGCAAGACCGGAGAGAAGCAATGCGTTCATGACCTTGGTGGTGTAGTCTTCCGCGGTATAAGCATCACGGTGGAGCATCACCTCGGTCAGGTCGTTCATGGCATCCACTTCCAGACCTGCGATTTCTTCACAGTAGTATTCTCCGGTGAGAATCTTACCGATTTTCCAGTCGAACAGAGAGGTGTACTTGCCGAACACGTCGCCCACGCCGGATGCAGTCAGACGCTCGGGAGCGGTGCAGAATACGGCGGGAGATGCAAATACCGCGATGGGCGGTGCGGATTCAAAGGTCAGCTTCTGTCCGTACCAGGTCATGGCAGCCACACCGGACACAAATCCGTCAACGGATGCCGCAGTGGGGTAGGAAATGAAGGGAATCTTCTTCTCAAACGCGCAGTAGCGGGTGATATCGTGCACGGAACCGGATCCGCAGGCAATCAGCACATCGGGCTTCACGCTGTCGATGAACTCGTTCACCTGAGCGGTATAAACTTCTGTGGCATGGGCGTGACCGGATACGGTGACCACCTTTGCCTCAAACTGCGCGGTGACGTTGGCGGTGAATTTTTCGGTATTCTCGTCGCACACAATCACAGGAGAGGCAAATCCCCGTCCGGCGATGTACTGCTTCATGGCAGTTTCGCAGTTGTTGTCAACCACGCACTCATCGGTGAGCAGGCTGTGCTTTTTCCCGCAGGTGCAGGAGGTGAGAAGCTTTGTTACATTATCAAACATGATATAAAAATCCTTTCGGCAGATTTTCGGTTCTGAAACGGGTGTTGCGGGCATAGTATGGGACAGATCGAAGTTCATTTCGGAGGTACCCATGTTTATCTGCACCGTGCGCGCCAATACGCTCAAGCTGTTCAGCATCATTGCCGTATCCGTTGCCGTTCTCTGCGCCGTGGTTCTCATGATCCCGGAATATGCCCCGGTTTCCACGAAAGCAGTGGCGGCGGAAGCGGAAAAGTACAACTATGACAAAGTCAAAACGCCTGAGGATGCGGTGGAATTTCTCGCACAGTTCGGCTGGGAAGTCGAAAGCACCCCCGTCGAGGAAGTAAAGCTGAAAATCCCGGCGGAATTCGACAAGGTGATGAATGCCTACAACGATCTCCAGCGGAATCAGGGGCTGGATCTGTCCAGATACCGCGGCAAGGAGGTCATCCGGTACACATTCCGGATCACCAACTACCCGGACTACAAGGGCAGCGTCATGGCCAACGTGATCGTGTACAAGAACAAGGTCATCGGCGGCGACATCTGCTCCACGGACGTGACCGGCTTCATCTACGGCTTCGGAGGTGCGAAAAAATAACTCCGCATTTATTATAGCACAACCGCCCTGCCGATGCAAGATTTTTCACCCATCCCGTGATTTTTCGTGGATCCCATGCAGTTTCCCCACACAGAAAACACGCCGTTTTGCAAACTCTGACGAAAGCATACGGCGTGTTTCTTTATTTAATGAAGAAAACGGATTTTTTCCTGGCACCAGCGGAACAGAAGGCTGTATGCCCCATCGAAGTCGTAGGTTTCGGCGTTTTTCAGCTCCATGCACAGGCGCATCACCTCCCTGTCGTCCCCGTCAAGGACGTCCAGCATCTCAGCCTTGGTCTGCACAAATTTCCCGGTGCGGAGAGCATACAGATTCTGCAGGATGAAGAACACACCGCGGTATGTGCCGGGCAGTGCGGCAATATTTTTCTCGCGGGAACCGTGGATATACCGGTGGCACAGTTCATGATACAGATTGCACAGACTGAGCCGCACAAAATTCCGCTGATCCTCCTCCGTGTATGCCGGAAGCAGATCGGCGAGACAGCCGTACACATCCTTCGTTGTATGAAGCAGATGGCACAGTTCAAGAGGATTCCAGTTCGCCAGATCCTCCCGTCCGCAGACAAATCCGCAGGATTTCTCGTAATGCCCGCTGTTCTGCAGAATCTCCCGGTATGCATCCAGATCCGCCGGTGTCAGCTCATCCAGCACCAGCATCACATCAAAGTCGCTGTCCTCGTCCGCTTCACCGCGGAGATAGCTTCCCTGCAGTCCGATGTACAAAAGCCGGTCGGAAAATTTCTGTCCGAGCTGCTCTGTCAGGTATGCGAGATATTTTTTGCAATCGATCATGGTATCCCTTCTTTCTGTTTGATAATTGAATTCTCCGGAAAACACAAAAAGCAAGCCAATTTGACTTGCTTCCTGTTTTGCTGACCCGAGGGGGAATCGAACCCCCGTTACTGCCGTGAAAGGGCGGTGTCTTAACCGCTTGACCATCGGGCCGTAACACTGGTGAATCACTATGGTAGCGGAAGTTGGACTTGAACCCACGACCTATCGGGTATGAACCGATTGCTCTAGCCAACTGAGCTATTCCGCC
>JAFQWY010000091.1 GCA_017407225.1 Clostridia bacterium
CATGTTGCCGCCCTCTTCCTTGGGAATGTGGTAACGGATCACACCCAGCAGAGTGCCATCGTTCAGTTCCAGATAGTGGGGCTCATGGTACAGACCAATCGTTTCAGCGGAAATGGGCACTTCACCGCGGATGCTCCAGGTGAAGCCGCCATCATCGCTAACTGCATAGCGAATGTTGCCGCCGGTACCCTGCATGGTCTCATCGAATCCCTTACCCAGATAGCCCAGAGTGCCATCTTTGTTGACCATATAGCCATGAGGTGCGCTGACAGGGCAGCGAATAGCACGGGTCCAGGTCTTGCCGCCATCTTCGGTGATCTTCAGCCAGCTGCCCGCCAGCGTCTGAGCCGTATCGTCCGTCCAGGTAGCCATGTAGTCCAGGCCTTCCTGCTGCTCTTCGGGATCGCTGAGATGGAAGTGGTTTCCAATATAAATACGGGTATCAGTAGAGAACCAGGTAATACCAAATTTCTGACCGCCCATAGCAACAACACCAGTGTCGCGGTTGTCGATCATATCACTGTGTGCAATCTGCAGAGGACCATAGGTTTCACCGTTGTCCTTGCTGTAGCAGAGCACTTCCTTACCCCAGGGGCAAACATGGGCATGACGCAGACCGGATGCACCAGCAACGATAGTGCCGTCACCCAGCTTGGCAACAGAGGGCCAGCCAAAATAACGTTCTTTTCCTTCGTTAATGGCACAAACAATGCCATGGGTTGCATTCGCATTGATACTCATATGTTCTTGCACCTTTCTGTTTTAAAATCGATCCGTACCGGCTTCGCCAAACCACGAACCGTTATTTTGCACATCGTACCATTGTCATTTTGAAAAGTCAAGGCAATCTGCCTATTTCAACCAAAAAACATATGCTTTTCACAAATTCGAAAGGTCTCAACGTTCCGGCAGATTCCAACGGGACCAAAGCATGCTGGTGTGCTTATTGCCGGGCAAAGCCTGATAATAGACGGTGTAAATGCTGCCGTCATCCAGTTCAATGGAGCTGGGGTAGCCCAGGTCCCAGGAAGGGCCGTCGTCACGAGTGATAATCTCATCGCTCCAAGTTTCGCCGTTGTCATAGCTGACCACCGCACGTTCTCCATAGGGCAGTTCCCTTCTGCCGAATGTCTGAATCAATGCGCCGGAGGAATGGCGAAACAGATGCGGCGGTGTGTGCCATGTTCCGGCAATCGTGGTAGGAACGATTGTCGACCATGTACGTCCGCCGTCTGCGGAATACGTCTGGTGTATCACCGGATGGGGAGCATTAAGGTCACCTTCCCAGCGGATACTGCCGAGAATTCTTCCGTCGTCCAGTTCGATGGCATGGGGTTCGTCATACCAGACCCACGGCACATCGTCCGGCTTGTCCAATATACACAGTCTTTCCCATGTTGTTCCGCAATCATGGCTTTCGTAAGCGGCGACGCAGTCTTTTTCCAGACCGTCCTGTGCGTACATTTCTTTTCCGAGATACAGGAGAGAACCATCCCGGCGGAGAATCGGTCCATGAGGAGCGGATACGGGAACCTGTACGGTTTCTCCCCAGGTCATCCCGCCGTCGTGGGATACCCGGACAAAGGAACCGCCGTTGCTGTGTTCTTCCGGAATGGTTGGATACTGATCCAGCACACCGCCGGAACCGTCCCAGCCATGCCGGATTGTATCGCTGTATTTGTTCAGATAGACTCCGGTCGGATGGGTGAACCAGCTTACAAGCAGAGTGTTGCCGCCAAGCCATAAAATTCCCACATCGCGGTCGTCCAGCCATGTGTCATTGATGACCATGGGAATCGACCACGTTTTTCCGTCATCCCAGCTCTTGAACAGGAGTGTTTTTCCAAAGGGACAGACGTGTGCGGCACGGAAACCGGAGCAGACCGCATACAGAACCCCTTCCCCGTCATGGCAGACGGAAGGCCAGCCGCAGTACCGGAAAAACGAATTCGGATTGCGGTAAATGCTGTGTTGATCGGTATTTGCATAGAATTCCATGAAAATTTCCTCCGTTATCGTGTATAACTGTCGTATTCCGGTGCAGTGTATGGATGGGTTTTGTTCTGCATCATGGTCAGCGTCTTTTTGCAGGAGAAATTGTGGTAAAGAGCCGTTACACCGGACGGAGGACAGACATAGTCGCCAAGTCCCGCCGTGATAGCGGTTTCTGCCTTGACGCGGGATGCCATGGAAACGGTGTCGTAATAATCGAGACCGGTATCTGCGGCGGGTCTCCATCCACCGAGACGGCTGCTTTCCGTACCGCGAAGGTCGCACATCCACGGTACAGCGATTTCCAGACGCGTTACGTCCTTATCAAGTGCAGCCGCCGACGTTGCCTGGAATGCTCCCATGCTTCCGCCTGCAAGGGTTACGTTTACGCCATCCCACTGAGGCAGTGTCCGACAGTAACGGATTGCCTGAAGTGCACGGAGAATCATGTATTTGAAGTATACTGTATCGGGATTCCGGTTTTCATCCCGGTCAAATCCGAATCCGGCAAAAACTTCCCGCTCCATTTTCTGATAGTATTCGATCGGCTGACCGTTTTCAATGCCGTGCTGGTTGAGGTTCAGCTGGATTGCACGCCCCTTGGTCGGAATTGCCGCGCTGCTCACGCCGTAGCCGAGGAATCCGACACGGATCGGCAGGGATTTTTCCGCTGCGTCGCGCGGCAGACGGAGATAACCGGATACCGGATTTCTTCCCGGGCAGGCGATTTTTACGTCGTATACAATGTCACCCGGGTCACCGCAGTGGAATTCCTTCTTTTCGATTTCCACAGGTGCCACCGGATCGAGTTCTTCCGTGATTACACGGTTCCAGAATGCGTCGAAGTCTTCGGGAATCTTTCCGGACTGACGGATAGCATCAAATCCCGCGCAGGCACCGCCTTCGAAGACATCATAATCTTTCAGAGGATTGCCGTTTTCGTCACAAGCGGTGACGATCAGGTGGACATATCCCGCGCAATTGATGGATGTACGGTATTCGAACGTACCGTCTGCGGAATCGATCATACCTTCATCTGTTTTACCGTCATCTCCACGGCGGACATACCGGAATTTCGGTACTCCTGCCGGACAGGTTGTCAGACGGAATACGATTTCTTCTCCGATTTTGTAGGACAGTGCGTCCTTTTCCGTTGAACCGACAAAATATTTCGGTTCAGGCAGACGATCCGTGAAAATTTTTGCACCGTACCGTCCGCAGCCGGTTTCCGCAAACCATGCTTCTGTTTCGGCATACAGATCGGGAGTGACATATACTGCCCCTTCTTCGCCGTATTCCGAGAGATATCTGTCAAATTCATCCGGACGGTAACTCTTTCCGCCGACCAGATTCAGGAGAGTTTTGTTGGTTGTCCAGTAGCGGTTGTCCTTCATGTGCATCTGTGCGTCCGCTTCGGGGGAGACAATCGCGTACATGGCCGCACCGGAGGCATCATAGAAACGGTTGCGCGCTATCAGGAAGTTTCCGTTTTCCGTTGCTTCAGGAATCCGCCACATGAACAGGTGATGTCCCATCGGCTGGGGATAAATTTCGGAATTGCGCGGTTTGGTGTCGCCGAATCCGGAGAATCCGTCGCCTGCACAGACGCAGAGATTGTCGGTGAATTCCATGCTGACCGCCATTTTGTCGCGGCCTTCGTAGGCTCCCATACCGTAATTCACGAACAGATTGCGGCGCATGATAAAGTTTTCCGCCGGTTTGCATTTGATCGTTCCCTGATGGGTGATGCAGGAGTCGTAGATATTGTTGAAATAGCAGTCTTCAATAAGGATATTGTCGCCGTGTTCCCAGAATTCGATGGCATTTCCGAAACGGATGCGGAGCTGACGGTTCCATACTGCCCCGCCGATGAAACTGAATGTGCAGCGTCTCACGGTAATATGATGCGATCCGCCTGCCATTGCATGAACGCCGCTGCCGAAGAAGCACAGGTCTTCGCAGACGGTATATTCCACGTTCGGAGACAAGTTCCGCTGCCCCCAGACCGCGCATTCGATATGTGAATAGACTTCACCGGGGTTCCCCTCAGAGTACAGCAGGACGTTTTCCTCGTCAACGGTTTTCTTCTGTTCCCGGCATCCCATGCGGCTGTCGTACCAGTCTCCCTGAGCGGAAAGAAGATGTTCTTCCCAGCGCAGGGTCGCGCCGATCCGTCCGTTGTCGTAGATGAAGTTGCACGCTTCACTGGGGAGGGATTCGGTATATTTCCAGATGTTCGGGCGGATTTCCGTCCATTTTGCGGGATCACTCACGTCCACGGAACCGCAGAAGATGGGATTTTCACCCTCTCCGTATGCACCGTAGGTGATCGGTGCTTCG
>JAFQWY010000092.1 GCA_017407225.1 Clostridia bacterium
GACCGGTATCTGACACAGGATGAGAAAAATTCTCTTAAAGCAAACCATGATGCAGAACAAATATATACACCTATCAAAGCGGAACACCCCGATAATATTGTTATGTATCAGTTTGGCTCTGTTTATGAGATGTATGGCGAAGATGCGAAAAAAGCCGGTGATCTGCTGAACAGGTATGTATTTGAGCGTGATTTACCCGGAATCGGGCGGGTGGATATGTGCAATGTCAATGGCAACCGGCTGGATGAATCCATAGAGAAACTACGGGAACAATACGATGTAACTGTTATTTCTCTTGTATACAACGAATGGAAAACCGAAAGTTACTCCAAAAATCCTCTTGAACGCTCAGAACAGGAGATTTACGACCAATACTTTCCGCAAATCCGGGATTTTGTTCTGGAGGATGTATCGTATCAGAATGCCTGCAAAAATGCAGACCGTGACAACGCTCTGCTGGAAGGTGAATCGGCAATTCGACGGGCGGCATCAGAAATACCGGACACCGGTTTCATGCGGATGTACTACGATATTCCGGACTTTCATGACCGTATGCACCGTGAGATTCTGGAGGAAACCTATCCTGCACTGACGCAGAACGCACGGGAACAGCGGATTGATGCCATGTTTGCCTTTGCGGAACAGGCGGCAAAAGAAAGTGAAGTGGAATTGGCAGAATCGCAGAACCCGGAACAGCCGGAATACACCACAAAAACGGTTGCGGTCTATCCCGCAGAAGAAAATCATATGCCGTTTGAGGTAGTCATCCAGACCATCGGGGCAAAAGAACCCGTAGAAATCCCACCCGAAAACTTCCGTATCACAGACGATAATCTCGGTACAGGCGGCGCAAAGGCAAAGTTCCGGATGAACATGGACGCTATCAACACTATCAAACAGATCGAATCCGAAAACCGTCACGCCACACCGGAGGAACAGGAGATTCTTTCAAAATACGTTGGCTGGGGCGGTCTGGCGGATGCCTTTGATGATTCCAAAGAAAACTGGCGGAATGAGCATGCCGAACTGTCCGCCGCACTGACACCGGAGGAATACACCGCCGCACGTTCGTCTACGCTGAACGCACACTATACTTCTCCCACCGTAATCAAGGCAATCTATGAAGCTGTCGGCAATATGGGATTCCAGACCGGTAACATTTTGGAACCGGCGATGGGCGTGGGAAATTTCTTCGGACTTCTGCCAGAGGAAATGTCCGGCTCCAAACTCTACGGTGTGGAACTGGACAGCATTACCGGACGGATTGCGAAGCAGCTTTATCCCAATGCAGACATCACCATAGCCGGATTTGAAACTACGGACAGGCGTGATTTCTTTGACCTCGCCGTGGGTAATGTTCCTTTTGGAAACTACAAAGTCAATGACCGGGCTTACAACAAGCTCGGTTTTTCTATTCATGACTACTTTTTCGCAAAAACACTGGATCAGGTTCGTCCGGGCGGCGTGATTGCCTTTGTTACTTCCAGATATACGATGGATAAGCAGTCACCTGATGTGCGGAAATACATCGCCGAACATGCCGATTTTCTCGGTGCCATCCGTCTGCCGAATAATGCTTTCAAGAAAAACGCCGGTACAGAAGTCACCACCGACATCCTGTTCCTGCAGAAACGTGACCATCCGCAGGTGATCGAACCGGATTGGGTTCATCTCGGTCAAACGCTCGATGGCATCACCGTCAACAGCTATTTCGTCGAACATCCTGAAATGGTTCTCGGTACGCTGAAACTGGACGATATGATGTACGGCGATAAGAAAGAGGTAACGTGTGAACCTCTGCCGGATGTTTCCATTGCCGACCAGCTTCATGAAGTGATCAAACACATCGGCGGACAATACAAGGAAGCTGAACTTCCCGATCTCGGTGATAACGAAGCCATTGACAAGACTCTCCCAGCCGATCCGAACGTTAAGAACTACAGCTACACTGTGGTGGATGGCGAAGTATACTACCGTGAAAACTCCATCATGGTACAGCCAAACCTGAATGCCACGGCACAGGAACGTGTGAAAGGTATGGTGGAACTGCGGGACTGTGTGCATGATCTGATCGACAAACAGCTTTATGGTGCAGGGGACACAGAAATTGTACAGATACAAGACCAGCTGAATCAGCTTTATGATGATTTTACAACTAAATATGGTCTGATCAATGAGCGTCCCAACCGTGCCGCCTTTGCGGAAGATTCGTCCTACTATCTGCTCTGCTCTCTGGAAATCCTCGACGAAGATCACCACCTGAAACGGAAAGC
>JAFQWY010000093.1 GCA_017407225.1 Clostridia bacterium
AATGGGCTGGCGTATGCCGCAGGGCTTCCCCTCAAGTCCGTGGGAGAGCGTGAGCAAGTTTCATTATCCCCCGTGGTGTCATGGCGTCCGGTTTACCAAATCGGATTTAGAGCTAACGTAGATCGCTCTGAGAGCCATTCAAAGGCTCCCGTCATGGCGGCGCGCTCAGGTCGCTGTATCACGGGTTTTGTGCTTGAATTACCGTATATTCAGTTGTGAATGATCAATGAGAGGATCGTGGAATTGCGTCCTTCACTAAGCACAGAAAATCAAGACTTTTTACACGGTGTTTTTTTGTCGAAGTCAAAAATCTTTTCGATTTTCTTTTTTGCGCTGCGAATTGAGAGTGAGATGTTTTGCTGTGCCGCGTTTTCCATTGTTGCGATTTCTTTTTCTGTCTTGCGGCATACAGCGTGTAACCACAAGCGCCGGAATTGTGTCTCGGTCAGCACTTCGCGGATCTGCGCGACTATGGCAGCACACTTCTCGTCATGCTCCAGCTTGTCCGCAAGGGCGATCAGCTCATCTTCAAGGGTCTCGCCGTATGTATCAGCATCGTCGATAAGAGCAACGGTGTGATCGTAGTAGCCGCGTCCGCTTCTCTCGGCTTGCTTATACTCAGCATCCGACCATGCTTTCCAGCGGAGAAATTCTTCCTCGCTTTCAAAGTCATCGCGGGTCAGCTTTATCTCATTTTTATCTGCATCGGTATAAACGATGGCATCTGGATTTCTTTTGTTGATTGCATAATCGCTTTTCTTGTTATACATATATTCCTCCAGTTCATTTCGTTGGGTGGCTTGTCCAAATCGAAATGAGCTGGTGGAGAGCGGCAGTGCGGTATAGAAATTTGCTGTGATATTACAAAAACAAACACGCACCGCCCACAAGGCACAATGTGCCATAGGGTTGATGCGTGTTTGTCATTATAACACTGAACTGTCAGTTCACTTTCTGACCAATATATTCCCGAAGGTGGATGAAGGTTGTTATTTTGGGGTGTCAATTCCGATAAAAAACAACCTATGCTTTAGAATCATAATCGCTGCTCTTGACCGGCACAGGCTTGCAAGAGAATGTCCAGCGCATAAAAAATCCCTCCAATCTCGAAAAGCAAAGGATTGGAAGGTGCGCGAAGAGGCTCCGCCAAAACTTTGTTTTTTTATTTTGGCGGGTATAAATGGCGGTAGTTCACTGTACAGGGAACTGACAGACCACTATTTTTGAAATGCTGTGCCATTATAAAGATGACCTATCAGCAGTATAATTATATAGTGGAGGTGTGTATCAGTGCGTAAGACTCCTGAAACCCTCGGCGATATAATTAAATTCGCCCGAGAAAAAGACGGTATCACCATTGAGGCACTTGCTGAAAAATTAGATATAACCGAGCGTTATTTATATAGAATCGAGAACGAAGGCAAAATCCCCAGCTTCAAGCTTCTTTATAACATCATTCGGGAACTGTCTATTGCCCCGGATTTGATTTTCTACCCCGAGAAGCCGTCCAAAGATTCCGAAGTAGAAAATCTCCTCCGAGTGCTTTCAGATTGCGATGAGCGTTCATTGGAAGTCGTCAAAGCAACTGCGAAAGCCTTAATTGATACCACTCCGAAAAAGTAGCCGCAAGGCTGCTTTTTTCTTGTGTAACAATATTATATAATATAAAAGTGAAATCATGGGGAAGAAATCGTGGAGATTTAGAGAAGAGGACGAGGTTTTTACGCCTCGTTCTCTTCCTCGCTGAATTGATAGCCAACACCCCAAACATTCTTTATGTATGTTTTGGTATCAACCTCGGATAACTTCTGCCGTAAGGTTTTGATATGTGTTTTTATCACATCGTCCACATTGTATGCAGCATATTCATCCCACACATGGTCGAACAGTTGCTCTTTACTGAATACCTTGCCGGGATTGCTTGCAAGGCAGAACAGCAGATCGAACTCCTTGCGGGTAAATCTCAGTTCTTTGCCTTTTAGATATACCGTTCGACGAATGGGATCAATAACCAAGTCTTTGCCAAATGCTAATGTATAGCAATTTTTACTTGATGGGTTCATGTCAAAATACATCTGCATCAATGAATGAGCTTGTGCCAAACATTCCTCAAGCGTATATGGATCGCCCATATATGCGTGTGCGCCTGCTTGCAGTGATTCTAAACGACCTACCTGACCGCATTTGGATGAAAGCACAAGAATCGGCATAGATTTTGCTTTTCGCATTGCTCGCAGAAGCTTGTGATCGTCCTCTACAGACAGATTTGCGTCGAGAATGACTAAACACAAGTCGATGCTTATAAAATAGTCAAGCGCATCTTGTATTGTGTATGCCGAAAGCACAACTGTACTTTCAGCAGTCAAAACCTGTTTTAATCTTTCCCCTTCCTGCACATCCTCATTGATTATCAAAATATATTTCATCGCTATACAACACACTTTCTTTTATCAGACGCAGTAATTTTTATCTCCTTACCTCATAAAGTCACGAAAGGGCGGAGGCGGGATCGTTTCCCGTCACCGCCCTTTGCGTATACGCATATTAGTTTTCTTTCATTTTATCGCAGAAGCGATACAGAATTGTTGCCGCCTGTGCTCTCGTTGCATTACCCTGCGGTTCAAGGTTCATCTGATTGTCATCTGCTATACCTTGGATCAGGCCAGAGCCGCAAGCCCACTGCATAGCGGGGATTGCCCAATCCGCAATATCAAAGGCATCGTCATAGGAGAGAATGTTGGTGTTCTCGCCAACGGAAACATCGTATCCCTTATACTTGGCATAGCGGAACATGATGGTCACAAACTGCTCACGGGTGATCGCATCGTTTGTGCCGAAATAGCCGTTGCCGTAACCGTCCACGATCTTCTCGCTTGCTGCCCAGCGGATCGCATCTGTGTACCACTGACCATCTACTACATCGTCAAACTGCATCAGGTAATTGATTACAGGCTGCCCCTCCAGTCGCCACAGAATCGTAACGATCATAGCGCGGGTAGTAGTGCCACCGGGATTAAACTGATCATCGCCAACACCATTCATCAGCTTGTTATCGATACAGAAGTGAATGCCATCGTGATACCATGCAGTGCTGTCAAGATCAATGTAACCGTACATCGGGCAAGAACGATCACCAGTGCAGACTGCAGGTGTAACGAGCTCCGAAGAAGTCTCGATCTTCTTAAAGGCAGCGGTAACAGCAACACTGGCAAAAGGCATGGTGAATTGATACTTGCCGTTTTTCAGAGTGGTCTGAACTTCCTTATTGCCGTACTTGACAGTCAGGGTATCCAGCTCATAGCCCTCGTCGGGAGTTACGGTCAGTTTAACTGTGGAGCCGGGAACGGCATACTTGGCGCTTGCTTCAACCTCGCCATTGTCGCTTTCTCTAACGGTCACAGGGAACACAGTGGGGATCACAATACCGCCGGAGCTGTCATTTGTCCAGTTGGCAGTCACGGTGACATCCGCAGCAGGCATGGTAAAGGTTATGGTATTGCTGTACTTGTTGGTGATAGTAATATCAGAGGATGTCCAGCCATCGAAAGTGTAGCCGCTGCGGGAACCTGCATAGAGGGTGACGGTTTCTCCGGTTGCGTATTCACCGGCACCGGTGTTATCGGCATAGCTGCCGATAACGGTCACATCGTACTTGGTAACAGGAACAGTAATTTCAGTCCACTGTGCATAAATGGTAGTATCGCCACTAAAGACAGTATCAGCAGTTACTTCAGTACCGCCGGAAGATGCAGTAAACCAACCATCAAAGGTATATCTGGCGCGGATAGGAGTAGGCAGAGATGCCAGTTTTCCGTCAGTACCGGTTTCTGCGCTTGCAGGGGATACAGAACCACCGTTTGCATTAAACGTAACGGTGTATGTCGGCACGGGATCAACGGGAGCGTTACCGGTTCCTAAGATAAAGGTATAAGTTTTCTGCACCGCCCCATTCTCGGAAGTAACCACAGCAGTGATTGTTTTCGGAGAATTTGTGACATTAACAGTCACCACTCCATCCTCTGCAATTGTTCCGTCAACGGAAACAGAGGCGTTTGGATTTTTGGGACTCAGAATCAAAGTGTGTGTTCCCGAGGCTACCGGAAGGGTCATCGTTTCCCCGGATATACTCAGTACAGTATTACCCAGCGAGATCGAAGCAAGTTCTGCATTGGAGGCATCATTCGTTGTTTCTGCATAACTGGCTATCACACTGGCTCCAGCTTGGGAGAAAGCAAACGCAAATGCCTGCACATCTTCAATTTTCAGGGAAGTATTGCTCTGTTTTGTTTCAAGCACATTGCCGTTTCCATCCATCAGAACAGCTGTAACAATACCAGCGCCGGTCTTGGAAATGGAATTGTTGCTGACCGTGACAGTTGCATTTGTAATGCCTGAAGTATTGTCCATAGAGGTTTGCTCTGTAATCTGTTTGCCGCCATTGCGGGATAGGAGACTTTCGGCGGTAAAGGTATACAGGTTATCGGCGGAATTGGCCTCGGGGAGTGTTACCCACTTACCGTTACGCAATTCTTCCACGCTGACCTTTACATACATCGGAATGCCGCCGGCGGGGAGCTCGTCATATCCCTGTGCCTGCGCAAAGGCTTTGGCGTCAAAGGTCATGGCAGCGGGATAATATCCTGCGTCGATGGCATTCATGATGTCTGCACTGCTTACAACAACCGCTGCGCTCCCACCGAAATAGGTACCATTCATCAGCGTGGTGCAGCCGGGATCCTCATATACACCAACCACTACACGCCGGTCGCTTTGATACAAGGCTGCTGCCGCCTGATCGTAAAGATTTACGTTGAAGCAGCGCACACCGTCGTATTCTTTGATGATCGTCAAGCCGGAGATTCCCACATCGGGGTAATCCAGATATACAGTACCGGAAGTACTGCTGTCGGTACCGGAGATCGTATACGGCGGGTTCGTGATTTCGCTGCCGGTCAGATAGACAACGGATACCGTTTTGGATTTTCCGGGCAGGAGATTGTCAAACTGCACGGATTGTGTCTGTCCGCCCACATCAATTGTCACTTCAGTCATCGGACGGGTACCCAGATTGGTAATGGTAAAACTGACAGGGGTATAGCTGTTGGTACGCAGAGAGGAATAGTCCACGATGACGCTGTCCACGCTGAAATTTTCGCTATAGGATGCGCTTGCGGTACAGAGATCGGTTCTCGAGGTTTCAATTACGATTTCTTCCTCCACAAGCGAACCGTTTTTATACCGATGAATCGTTTCGGAAGCGGTGCCGATCGGAACATCGGACTGAATGATCGCGGCGACCGTATTGCCGGAGGTATAAGCATCATACCACTCGGCTGTGCCAGCATTTTCAAGCTCACCGACCGTCAGCGGTGCGGAAGGAATGTAAGAACCATCGTAAGCTGAGAATCGGATACTGCGCAGGCTGTCCCCCTGATCCTCTGTAAGTGATGCTTCCGTGTAGACTACGGACAATCCTTCAAAGGTGTCCGCACCTTCGGCAAACGTAAACTGACCGTTGAAAGCTGTGGGGCCAACCATGTCAGAAAGACTGCCGGGGATATCTGTACGGGGAGTCCCGTTGGCATCAAAGACCGCAAGTCGCAGATCGTGGGTGTCCACGCCGGAGGTGTTCTGATAGCTGTGCCAGCCGAGTACGAAATGTTCGCCTCCGTCAAGTTTTGCCGTGGTGAGCTGAGGTGCTTCGTCGAGATGCCGGTCGGTCGTAATACGCACGGTGCGGGCATTGTCCTCATGGAAGGCTTCGTCGATATCCAGCAGTGCATAGCAAACTTCGTAATCCTCTATATTGCCTTCACTTCCGGTATCCAGTGCATATGCAACAGCGGCGGTGCCGTCTGCCAGCAGTTCTGCATCCACACCCTTAACAAAACCGGAACTGCCATTAAAGAGCGTGTAGGTTTCCGTACTCCATTCATTGTTTGTATAAACTTTGTACAGCAGTCGTTCCTGTGTCACCTCCAGCGGGTTTGCTTCATTGCCGGAGGTTTCGACACTGCGCCAGACAAGAATTGCCTGCCCATTTTCGTTGACCGCCACAACGGGAGAAAGCTCCTGCGTTGCGTTAGTTGTAATACGAGTGGTATTCCAGCTGCTGCCGTTCCACAAAGCTACCATGACTTCGGAGCCGTTGAACAGCAGAGAAAGCTGAGATGCAGTCAATTCGCTTCCCGCAGTAAGTTCCAGATTCTGTGTCTGACGCAGCCATGCCGCACCGGCAAACCTGGAATTACCGTCCAATGTCAGACCAGAATCGCCATAACCGGCAAGAACGGTGCTGTCAATCGCTGTTCCTTCACCGAAACCGGAGCCGGATGACATGGAATAGCGGACTTCCACATCGGTGATATCCTCGCTGTCAGCATCCGAGAGATAAAGCATTAGCTGCCCGTCATCGGAAAGCACCGGATAGCTGCCGGGATAGGCATTGGTATGCAGTGTGCTGACTCCTGCGGGAATTGCCGCTCCTGCTGCCCAGCTTCGCGCATTGGAAGCCAGATAATTCCGGCTTTCGAGGGCAATGGACTGGTCGATGACAGCAAAATCGGAAAAATTCATGCTGCGCAGAGACATCAAACCCGGATCGAGCGTGCCGGTTCCGCCTGCGTCACTGACGGCAAATTTCCAGTAGTTGTTGATCTCATCCCAGTTGTTGAAGTTTACATCTCCGCCAAGACCGACGGAACCAATTGTTACGGATATTAAGGCGGGAGCCATGCCGAATTCCATACGCAAACCGGTTTCACCGGCGACTTTCAGATACTGTCCGCCGATGCTGCGCTGACTTGCCTCTTTCAGATAATTGCGAGTCAGGAAGCGATTTTCATTGTCGATTTCAATGCTGCCGTAGACACCGACCTTGGCAGTAACGCCCTTGTCGTGTCCCAATCCGCCGAATGCTTCAAAGTAAGCACGAATACGCAGTGCAGTCAGATAATCGTTGACGGCTTTCGCAGTCTTATCATTCCATTCAAAACCAAGCTGCTCGGCATAACGTACCGCAGTCTGGAAGTCGATGACCATATCACCCTCCAGCAGGAAAGTGGCAGTCAGAGGGATGCCCATTGGCTTGATGTTGAAAGTCTTCTCATATCGCAGACCTGCTCCGGCAGTAAATCCTCCGCCCGTGGTAATGACTTCCCATTCCATTTTGTCGAAGTTATAGCGTATCTCGACGCCCATCCATCCCTCTAACTTCGCTACAATGGGAATACCAATCACAGATGCTGCGGCAGAGGTGATGTTTGAGGTTTCTTCAAAGAAGGAACCGTCTGCCATTGCCTGAAAATCACTGATACCAAAGGTGTCGGCAATTTCGATATCCAACAAACTGCCTTCCACATAAAAACCGCTGGCATCGACTGGAATCTCATCCAGTCCCTGCAGGTCAAGTCCCGACCAGATATAACCCGTGAAGCGAGTCGGATCTTCGGTAGCGTTCAAAATGCCTTTTGAGATACCGATGGTACTGCTCATATCCGAGAGGAATCCGATTGCAGGAGACAGGAACCCATCGGAAATAGAGTTGACGATCCCCACCGATGTGTCAGCTCCGGTCATCGTACCGAATGCCGCAATGTTATACAGAAGTTCGCGGACATTTTTGGAATCCTGTACCTTTTCGATGTCAAACATATTTACAAGACGGAACTCAAGAGGCATAAAGGAGAGGAAGGTGCCATTTCTGTTCAACGTAAATATGAGCTGACGGTTCTCACGGCTTCCATTGAACCAGATGGTTTCGTCAACGAAGGTAACATCATGCCGGATAAGCGGAATGGACGAGAAAGGATATGTGGAGTTTGCTACAGTCTGGTCAAGCTGATCCGGAGCAGATACGGAATACTCATCGTGCAGAATAGCTTCATAGCCCTCCTGCGCGGTATCTTCCTGTCCCCAGAGCATAATGTAGCTGCCCAGCTTGACAGTCGGATAGTTGGCGCTTGGGCCGATCACGCCGGTGTGTGTCAGGCAGTCGATCTCACGACCGGTACCATAATCCACCGTCTGTGCCGCAACAAACACCCGAGGCGTGTCGTCGGGCACTTCTTTAAGGGTGACGATATGCTCACCGGTACGGGTGGCATCCTGATGATTGATGCTGGCATCCACCGTATGCAGTACGGGGAAATAGTCTGTGTACTGATTGTTCTCACTGCCGAAACGCAGTTCAAAGATGAACTTGAGCACATCCTTTGATGTAACAAGTTCAGGATGTGTCGCAGTGGTAAACTGATCGGTTGCCATGTAGATGTGCAGGATACCATACGCGTCGGTATAGTAGATGTTGTCCGCAGTTCCATTGTCATTGGGAGTCAAGGTATGGCTGTTACTGAATCGGGCTTCCGGACAGTACTCGCTGTTGCGGTACACACCGCCGCGCAGGGTAACAGGCGCGTTTGCGTAGGGTGTACCGTCTGGCTTGACCAACGTGATGGAAGCATAGGCAGCCCGGCGCAGATCCAGTGCGTTGAGCGGGTACAACTCACCCAGCGTCCCAACACCTTCGCCGCTGCGAAGGCTGTAAAGATTCCAGCCGCCCATGTAAGTCACGCCGCTGACATCAGCCACTGCCCAAACATAGGGATGCTCTTCCGTGCCAATGCCATCCGGCTCGTAGAGCGCGAGAGAGCCATCGGGGTTGGAAGTAACACTCTTTTCCTCTCCCTTGCTTGTGTAGTAGGTAACAGTGGTCTCTACAGCCGGAGCAAACTGGAACAACCAGAGTTTGCCTGCAAGCCGTTCCACATCAATGGTAACAGAGTCGGTCAGGCCATCAATACCACTGTGTGTGGCAGTGACAACACCGCTGCCGTCACCCACACCGCACAGTGCCAGAAGTGCGCTGGGTAAATATGCGGTATAGCTGAAATTCTCCAGGGGTTCATAAATGCTTCCTCGTCTGTAGTTGACGGTTACTGCATCCGGATTGGAATATGTCCATTCGATCATGTCGTTGAGCTCATTCCAATCATAAGTGCTGGTGTCGATCTGGATACTCTTGACCAGTCCGAGCTGACTGCGCATGGCGGCAATCGCCTGTGCGGTGGAAAGGTTTGAAAACTGCGCTCCATTTACATTCTGAATAGTAGGACTTGTGGTTGTCTGCTGATCAGCGACTTCATTTTTCAGAGTCACGCTGTTGCCGGCATCTTGACCGTCCACCATAATTTGCAGTGCGTTATCGCGGTAGACGTTGAATACAACGGAATCGGCAGACCACGTGGGGGCGGCATAATTCTTTGCTTTGGCGGTAACGACATAGACCGTGCGTAATTCACGTTCACCGGTTGGGGCTGCAAAGTTAATCGTATAGCTGCCGCTTTCACTTACCTCGGTAGTATGATATACCACCTCGGCATCCTCGCCGCAAGTAACAAGAAAATCAAATTCATTTGGGTTCAGGGTGTCCAGATTGCCGACTTCCCAGTGAACCGTAACAGAACTGCCCGCCGGGTAACTTGTCGAATCAAAACCGCTGAGTTTGACCGTTGCAGGCTGCGCGCGCACAATAATATACGCAGTGGCGGAGGTATTGCCTTCGGCACCGTTGGAAGATTCCCCGTCGTAATCGACGGTTGTGCTCAGTTCCACACGGTATGCCGCAGAATCTCCGGTGGAGGTGTATTGGAAATATTCACCGGGGATCACAACGGAAGATGCAGTACGATCAATCATCCATGTTTTATATGCTCCGCTGCCTTGGAATCTCTCATCGAACATTTTAATCGTAATCGGATCCCCTCCGGTGGAGATGGACACAAGATTGGAAATGAACGGAATGGTGATATCTTCGTTGATGCGGGTGGTAAAGGTGTTCAGATTATGTGGAATATTGATGCCCGGCCTGGAACCGTCCGTAACTGTAATTTCCACCGTATCAACAGCCGTCCAGTTTTCCTGACGGGTGCTGCCGTTGGTTGCATACAGCGTTACGGTAACAGTACCCATGGAAACAGGGATCAGCAAACCGCTGGGATATGTTCCCGACACACCGCCTCTGTTGTCTGTATAGAGCTCATTCTGAATTCTCAGGACGGATTCATCCGATGAGTGGAAGATATACTCTCCCTCATTTGTCGGCACAGGCGCATCGTAATCATAGTAAGTGGAACGTGTCAGCCGGGGCAGCGTGGTATCCAGCAGGTACAGGGTATTCATCCTGCCGCTTGGCCACTCACTTTCCGGGAAATTTTCCTGATCCAGATCAAGACCGCCTACATTGGATTCTGTCTCCAGCCAGATGCTGTAGTACCCTTCTGCTACCTTGACGGTGGGCTGCTGGGTAAGCTGCAGATACATATGCGGGCCGTAGATCGGCGCATTGCCGTAATACAGCTCATAAAACAGCTCCTGCGAATTGTCAAAGAGCAGATCAAGTTCATCCGTTCCCGTCACAACATAGCCGTCATCTCGCATTTCCACGCTGACAGGGATAGGATTTGCCGTGTCGCCGTTACGTACAAAGTACACGGGAGTACGTTCACTTTCGGTAGTGTTGTTCCAGTTTGCCCAATCCTGCAGGAATCCCGCAGGGGGAGCGGCTTCCAGAACAACTGTATCGACGCCAGCAGCAACCGTGTTGACGAGTGCCGTTCCGTCTGCCTTGTACGCCTGGAAGGAGGAAATGCTGTCTTCAAGAGAAGCACTGATGATATGTCCTTCTGCAACGCGGGCGGTACACTCCTGATATCCGATATTTCCGTTCTCAAAGGCATTGCCCAGATAGTCGGTGCAGTTCTCATCCACGGCTTTTACGCCAAGGACGGAAATAAGCGTACTGTCACGATCCTGCACAGTGTAGAGGAAAGTGCGAGTGTTGGAAACCGAAGACGAAGAGCCGGTTTCGTCGAGGTAAGCGTTGACGTTTCCGACGCCGCCATCCTCTGCCGTGTTATACACCAGCTGATAGCTGCCGCAGACCGGCTCGGAGAAGGTGACGGTGATGGGGATCTGCTGACCGGGATAGAAATCAACATCTTCCGGCCAGGAAATACCTGTTACCCTCGGCGCGGTGGTATCGACGAAGCGCGCTTTGTCGATGAAGAAGAAAGCGGGGATGTCAATATCGAGTGCGTCAGTACCTAAGTCGGTGTTCTTTTTGTCAAGGAAACCATCATGAATCAGATTGCCTGTGGTAAACACAAATGTCGTTGGCAGCGCTCCGCCATTGGGATCAGTGGGTATTTCGGCTTCCATATCAACGGGAAGAGTCACATTTTCATATACCACACCATACGCTTCACTGGCAATCTCAATAGCAGCAGGCTCCAAGAATACGGAAAGATCAGTATCGAAGATCTGTGAATAGGCATCTGCGAAATCACTAATATACTCGTAGATCAACCAAAAGACTCGTTCAAAAGCATGGCTCTTAGTGTCTGAGAATTGCGCCGTTTGCTGATCGGAATAGAGGACCTCCTCATTCTGCCAGATATAGGAGAAGTCGAGGGCGTAATTTTCTCCATTCTGTTTATATCCCACGATGCTGACATTGTCAAAGCTGATCGTCTGCTGCGTGTCGCCCATGCCCAGTGCCCGCAGTGCCGGAAAGATTCTGGTGACCGTATCCCGCAGGGTGCCTGTCCCCTCTTCTGTAGAGATCAGATAATCGGTGAGCGTCAACGTGATTTTATGACCTCTGCCGTTGTTGGCTTCATTGTAAAATTCCTCAGCGTGTGTATCCTTATCGAGTTTCACATACGCATACGGAATATCCGTCTGATACATCGTATCCTTCAGAGAATACTCCACCACTGGCAGTGTGCTGCTCTCGGGGAGAGCAAGTTCGATCACCTTGCTGCCGCTTTGTCCGTTTGCGCCCCGGATGCCGTTCCACTGAACCGTCATATAGGCAGCTCCGTCCAGATGTCCCGGCTGGTTTGCCGTCAGCATCTCCCTGAGCTGTGCGGTGTCAATAACGGCCTCAAAATAGCTCTGTCCCGCCGGGACCGTGATTGTTGTCATCGCATTTGCGGTCAGCGTGACGGTTGTGGGACTGGTGTTCGTTGGATCAGTGCCAATCTCCGCAGTATTGCTGAGCATCGCGCCATCAGTCAGAAAATCCGCAAACAGACCGATATTGACCGTAACATCCTCTGTTGTTGTAACATGATAGCCCTCTGCATTAAGCAGGCTAAGCGAGAGATACAAGCTATCATCATGTGCGATGACGGAATCCGGACTGATGCTTATATTCAGACGCAGATTATGCCGTGCAATCTGTGCAGACTTGTCAAATCCGGTATCGGTCAGCGCGGCAGTCATCAGATTTGAACCGCCCGCCAGCGTATTCATACCGGAGGCAAGCTCTGCCATCTGATCTTCAATCGAAAGCGCTATAAAAAGCTGTTCCAGTGTGGCAGTACCGCCGGTACCCCAGACCTGTACCGTTTTCGCCAAGTCGAGATCGGGCGATTCAAATACGGCACGCAGTTGCGTGAGACTGCCTGCCAGAAGATTGCCGTTGTCAGTGTCAATGAAAACCGTGTCTTCGATGAGCGCACCGTTTTCGTCAACGAGACCGAGCTGCAGCATCTGTATGTACAGTTCTTCGGCTTCCTGCGTACTCAATGCAGCCTGAACGGGCATCGCCGGAAGCATACCTATCACCATTACGATGGCGAGAAACATACTGATCATTCGTTTTTTCATCATCATATTCTCCTGTGTGCAAAAAAGAAATTCCATATCATCGTACTGTTTGGTGTGAGCTGCCATATTTACTCAAGTCTCTTTTGCGTAAGCAGTTTTTCCGGCTCCACGCGAAGTTTTTCACAAAAGCATACGGCGATTACATCTTTTGCTTTTTCACGTCGGAAAAAACTGCATTTACCGCCATCTCTCCCGGCATCGCAATGCGGACATTCATCTCCGCAGGTAATATCAACCCACGGTCTGCCATTCGGTGTATAGCGTGTCTTTTCATCATGCTTGGAAAAGTCACCGCACCATCTGCCGCTCTTTTCATGGAGAGTTTCGCATATTTCAAGCGTGTCTCCGTCATTGTGATAGGTACGAATTCTTGTCTGTTTCATTGTACAGTCCTCCACCATACATTATTGTTTATATTATACCGGGAATTTTTCATTTCCGCATCGCACGTCTGAGTACCTAAATCGTGCTATGTGCCGTCCGTTTTTTGCCTTTCAAAAGCCACGAAAAACGAGAAATACTGACAAAACAAGAGGTATTTCAAGAAAAAAGCAGGAATTAACAGAAATGCTCCTGTTCGCCGAAGCGAACGGGAGCAGAAGCGAAATGGTAATATTGAATACACTACTGAAGCATATATTGTCCGAGTTCATCTTTGTTGCTGATACCGAGTTTATTGAAAATTGTCTTGATCTGTGCATTTACCGTGTGAAAGGATACACCCATATGTGCAGCAATTTCTTTTTTCAGCCAACCGCGGTTGTACAGCATGGCAACGGTGAATTCTGTTGTTGTAAGATTGTCTGCCACAGGATGATTCGTGTCCGGATTATGTATTTTTCTCCACCCGGCACTGAAAGCATACGTTATTTTGTTCATGCGTTCAAATACCTCGGGATCATGATCGCGGAAGTATATTTCTATCAGTCCCTGTAAAAGTCCGTGATGTTCTCCGAACGGTTCAAGAATATCATCCGGCTTTGCGATTTTCCATGCGCTGTCGATATGCCGCTTTGCTTCCTCGATTCGCTTCAGATTGATCAGCGCAATCGCTGCAATGATGTGCACATAAACGGAAGCAATCGGGTAAACATTCGGACAAAATGCGATCCCAAGATCAGCGATATTGAGGCTCTTTTGATAATCTCCCTCCAGATACGCTCTGTGCGCGAGGATGTAACAGGCGTACAACTTTAAGCCGCCGGGAAGATAATACAAGTATTCGTCAAGTCGCGGTATATCCGGGATGGGACGGTGAAGCAGTACCGAAGCGGCGTGTGCTGTAAAGATTCCGATAGCATGGAGGTGCGGCGGTGCTTCGGAATGTAAAACTGCCTGCAACTGATCATGAAGCTGATTCATGGAAAAACGAGCAAGCTGAATATGGCCGCGTGAAAGATTGGCAAAGGAACAGATAAGGTTGGATGAAAAACGCAGTGACGGATCGGGACTGTTCAGATATGGTTCCAGTATTTCCACTGCTTGATCAGCATATCCGCTGAAAAAGAAATACTCACCGAGCGCGATATTCCTGTCATCTTCATCCGATATGGCGTTGATATATTCGCGGATCTTTCCTATGGGGTAGGAACTGTTGAGCAGAGGCATAGAAATGCGGAACGGGTCAAGCTGATAGACATCCGGTATACTGCTGAGTATCCCGTATTGGCCTGATTCACCGGATTTCGTTACAACTGCATTTTGAGGAATCAGCCATGAATTGCCGTGCTTTACTGCCCCGGGGATTCTTCCCTCGGCCGCCCATTTTTGTACTGCCCGTTTGGTCACACCGAGCCGGACGGCAGCCTGAGCCGTAGTTTCAAATTCCGGTTTGTTCACGCATTCACCTCCACACCATGCCGCAAGTATCCAGAAAAAGCGAAGCACCGGCACCCGCGTACAATGCGGAAACCGGTGTTCGTTTATTTATTATAACATATTCGTCCGTCCGGATGTGGAGGGTTAAGAAAATTTAACCGTGCTGTAGTGGTTTTGGCGTGATAGGCAGAGATACTGTGATCAGGAAACTTTCTTCCTGCTGTTCAATCTGAACATTGCCGCCGTATGAAGCGGCAACCGAGCGAATCAAAGGAAGTCCGAAGCCGTGGGCTTGGCGGTCAGCCTTGACAAACTGCTTTTCGCCCATGAGCGCGGCATTTTCACATTCAACGGTAAGAAGCTCATCCGTACTGTCTAACCGCAGACGCATCCAGCGATCCTCCGGTTCATCAATACGTTCAAGTGCTTCCAGTGCGTTTTCGGTGATGTTCATGAGCAGGGTTGTCAGATCGGATTCTCGGATGGAAAGATCCTCTTTTAATGAACCAAATTCCCGCTCAATATAGACACCGATCTTTTCAGCACGCGCAAACACGAGCGTAAGAATAGCATCTGCAAGACTGTTTCCGGTGTACTGACGGGAATCAAGTCCTGCACTATCTCCAGAAAGCTCATTGAGATAGCTTTTCAGACTGTCATAGCTTCCGGTATCAGAATAATGTCGGATCAAAGTCAGTCTGCTTCGGCTTTCGTGCAGATTTTCCCGTGTTGCACGAATATATTCCTGCTGAAGCCTTGCGTGTTCTGTCTGTGCCGCAAGTCTTATTTCGGAAATCGCCTGTTCGTGCTTCAGTTTTTCCCGCTCACGGTAAGTGCGTATCGCATCATAGCCGACAATGCCGGTCAGCAGGCATATCCACACAAAACCTGCAATTTCGGTATTCCAGCCGAACAAAACCGGCTCGTGCATCGGAAGCAGACGATTCATTATGAGAGCAGCTGCAAAGGCACAGCTCCCGGCAAGCAGCGGTACGGAATACCGTGCATTCTTCACCACTGCCCAACCTGTGCAGAAAATCAGATAGCAAGCAGTCAGCCACTTGTAGACAGTAAGTACCCGTGACCACGCAAGATTGACTGCCGCTGTCGGAAAGGGTATCATCGGTCGCATCAGGACAGCAAGACAGACAAGCATCCCCAACGAAGCAGAGAAGACAGATACCTTTCGGGGAATACGGCAAAGACGGTTCTGCAGTAAGACAAGACTTAGAAACATTCCGTAGGAACACACTCTTTCCCATACATACCATCCGCCCGTTAGCCCGA
Organism: Clostridia bacterium; assembly: GCA_017407225.1. Lineage (GTDB taxonomy): Bacteria > Bacillota > Clostridia > Oscillospirales > CAG-272 > UMGS1696. Next base: position 15,778 of record JAFQWY010000093.1, read on the forward strand.
AATACTGATAAATCGGCCATGCTGTCATTCCACAGAAGAATATACACAGAAGTGTTAAATATCCGTAATGAGCCGATTGCTTATTCCCCGCGAAAAGCAGCAGGCAGAGAATACCGATCAGTATTGTCACAGCACACACGGAAGCATGAATCAGGAGCCGCAGTGCGGAAATATGTGCAATTTTATCCTGACTGCCGATGGCAGGGGGATATACCATGCCGCTGTAAAAATTCCTGCCGTCCGATTCCACAGCTGCAATCAGTTCGATTTCATCTGCCGCCGTAAAGGTGACAACAGAGCCATGACTCACAAAAGCATCGTTTTCCGGATAGCCGACACTCTGTACGAGATCGCCGTTAACCCAGAGCTTCCATTTGTCATATACTCCGCACAGCTCCAACGAAAAAGTTCGGGGAATCCCATCTGTTTCGATGACCATTCGGTAAGTCGCCTGTCCCGCTGCACTGCGAGTCATATCGCTGCGATTCAAACCGCCGTAGCGACCGATATAAAAATGATCGTCGGGGGTATGCGCATCAATATCCTGCGGTGTCAGCAGTTTACCATCATAAAATGACCAGCCTTCGATCAGATAGAAAAACGGTGATGTGTCATACCACTCCGTATTCAGCCGGATACGTCCATTTTCTGCCGCCGGTCTTGTGTTGGTATATTTGTTGTCATAACGATAACAAAGCAACTGAAGCAGGAAACTGAACAGAATGGATGTAATCAGAAGAATCAGGATGATTGTTTTTTCATTTCGTTTCATTTTCTTCCTCTTTTTCCATACAGAAACAGAACACAAGCGGTTCCACCAAGAACAGAAAGGCTGAGGACGATAATAACGGTATCAATACTGTCGAGAAAATCCGCTTTGTTCGGTTGTACTGAATCGGGCATATTCTTTTCAGTCTCTTGCTCAATTTCGGATGCAGGCTCCGTTTCGTTTTTTTGTTCGGTCTCGGGTTGGGGTTCGGGTTCGGTCTCGGGCTTCGGTTCAGTCTCGGGCTTCGGTTCAGTCTCGGGTTCCGGTTCAGTCTCGGGTTCCGGTTCAGTCTCGGGTTCCGGCTCGGTCTCGGGTTCCGGTTCAGTCTCGGGTTTCGGTTCAGTCTCGGGTTCTGGTTCAGTCTCGGGCTCCAGTTCAGTCTCGGGTTCCGGTTCAGTCTCGGGTTCCGGTTCAGTCTCAGGTTCCGGTTCAGTCTCGGGCTCCGGTTCAGTCTCGGGTTCCGGTTCAGTCTCGGGTTCCGGTTCAGTCTCGGGCTCCGGTTCAGTCTCGGGTTTCGGTTCAGTCTCGGGCTCCGGTTCAGTCTCGGGCTCCGGCTCGGGCTTGGGTTCCGGTTCAGTCTCGGGTTCCGGTTCAGTCTCGGGTTCCGGTTCAGTCTCGGGTTCCGGTTCAGTCTCAGGTTCCGGTTCAGTCTCAGGTTTCGGCTCAGTCTCGGGCTCCGGTTCAGTCTCGGGTTTCGGCTCAGTCTCAGGTTTCGGCTCAGTCTCGGGCTTTGGTTCAGTTTCTGGTGGTGGAATAATCTCACCGTGCGGAGGTTCTTCTCCCTGATCTCCGAAATCATCCTCATCACGGTCTCCGCCAATATCCAGTTTTGCCGGAATATTGCCGTCTGCATCAGCCAGTATTTCCAGAATGTTTTCCGGTACAGTAAGTGTGATTGGCATTGTAAACCGTTCGATGGATTCGCCGTCAATCACATCCATGTAACGCAGACGCAGGGTATGTTCTGTTCCGGCAGGAATCTCTAACAGGCGCAAACCAAGCTTGGCGGTAGAACCTTCAACAAATTTTGAAGGTGCACTGTACCGATACCAGCTCTTTTCGCAATCGACCCACTGACCGTTTTCGTCCATACGCTGCAAAACCGCTTCCGTTACATTTGTGCTGTCATATAACCATTTGATAACAAGCTCGCAGCCCGATATTTGTTCTTTTCTATGTGTTACAAGTGTATCGACTACTGCAAAAATCTCAATACGGTCGTCAGGCAGTACATAGACGGTGTGCTGACTGATTCTGTCCCCGTCATTTGCTGAAAGCCACTCCGGAAGTTCCTGCATAACAATCACTGTATATGCTCCTGCAGCTGAGAGATCAACTTCTGAAACATCCAATGTGTGTTTCCAATTATCATCACTGATGATAATGCCATCCGTGCCGGTACCCCATTTTCGTCCGTCGGTTGAGATGTTGATAGCTGACATATCACCATTTAGGGCAATCAATGAATTACGTACAAGAGGCTTTTGCAGACTGGCAATTTCCAACGGTTCGCCGCCTTTGCGAAAGACAGGCCATGTAACTTTCCCGTCGTATCCTTCGGCAAGAAAAACGGATGTATCATCCGTTACGGGATAACCAATGACCTGATGCAGTCCCGGCAGCTTCAACGATTCAACGGAAATATCCCAGATTACATCGACGTTAATTGTTTCTCCGTTTTCACAGGTATATGCCATTTGTAACGGCAGCATATTGCCTGATGCTGTGTCCGTTTCCTGTATTTTCAGCTCCTCATCATATTCAAGGACAATGACGTTCTTGATGTATGGCCAGGTGGCAAGATCCGGTCGGTCATATTCTGCACATAATATGTACGGACCTGCCTCTTGCGGACTGTCGAGATTCGGAGGGGTCAGAGCATAAACCGGAAAGGAACATAACAGCAAAACAGCCAATATGATTGAAATCAGCCGCATGATCATCTGTTATCCCTCCCTGTCTGTTTATCAATGAAATCCAGACGGTATCCACGTTCCTTTCGGAAGATGAGTTCAAAAGCATTATCTCCCGCGGCATGACACAGCTTGCGGCGCAATCCGCTGATATGCACTTTCACCGTCCGTACATCATCCTGGACAGACATACCCCATATCTCCGAATATAATTCTTCAGCACTTGTGTATCTGTTACGGTTGCGGCATAAAACCGCAAGAAGCTGATATTCTTTCGGGCTGAGTACCAAATCTTCACCGTTCCACTTTGCACGTCGTTCATCCGATTCCAAAGTAAGAGATGGGGGCAGATAGTCCGGTACATTCTGCTGAAATCGCTTCAATCTGCGAAGTTGTACTTCAATACGAGCGATCAGCTCATTAGTATCAAATGGTTTAATAATATAGTCATCTGCACCCGCACGAAGTCCCTGTACGATTTGGCTTTTTTCACTGAGACAGGTTACAAACAGAATAGGAGAAGAGGTAATACCACGCAGATTACGGCAAAGCTCCAAACCCGAGCCGTCCGGCAGCAGGATATCAAGCACAATTAAATCTGCCTGCTCATGCTTCAGCCAAAGCTCCGCCTTTGCGATGTTCTCAGCTTCTGAGACACGATATCCTTCGTTCCGCAGCTGCTCAGATATAAACTCACGCATTGCTTTTTCGTCTTCTACGAGCAGAATATGAAAAGGAGTCATGCCTGTTTCTCCTTTTCTTTTTTGCTTTTTTCAGCACGGGGATCAGTCGGTTTTTCTGCATTTTCCGGTATAGCCCACGAACGTCCAAAGCGTTCCGCACCGGGAATACGCCCATCAGAACAGTATTGATTCACACGTCTTTCTGAAATATTCCATTTTTGTGCTGCTTCTCTGATTGAAATATAACCTTTCATAAAAACCTCTGTTTCGTGTTTTTCTGACACTATTATATACGAATATCCGAATATTTTCAAGGTGTAGCCAAATATAGTTATAAAGTGTTTACATTTCAGGAGATAGAAAAAAGACGGTACGGAGAAACCGGCAAGCAATGCCTGTGTATATACAAACAGGCGAAACCGCCGATTTCCGCTCTCACGGAAACCAGCGTTTCAGTGCTTGTTGGTGCTCTGCCCCAATCCCCGCAAATCACACGATGCTGTGATTTGGAACGCAGGATAAATCCTGCGGCTGCGCGATTTTGCAAATCGCTTTTGGACGGTTCAGCTCAACGCTGTTCCGTCTCTTTTTCTTTCTCCGCATCGGGGATGTTGCGGTAGTTTTCTTTGCCGAGGAAACGGTCA
>JAFQWY010000094.1 GCA_017407225.1 Clostridia bacterium
ATCCCCTGCTCTACCAACTGAGCTACAGAGGCATATATCCGTCGGGCTTTCGCCTCAACAGACCGACCTGAACGGGACTCGAACCCGTGACCTCTAGCGTGACAGGCTAGCGTTCTAACCAACTGAACTACCAGGCCATCGCACCAAGCTATTGCCTGGAGCTAATGGAAACAATAGGGCTCGAACCTATGACCCTCTGCTTGTAAGGCAGATGCTCTCCCAACTGAGCTATGCTTCCTTGCTTTGTCGTTTGGATCTCTCCTGCCGACGGATGATATTATACCACACCCCTCATCCTTTGTCAATACCTTTTTCAAAGTTTTTTGAAGTTTTTTCGGATTATTTTTCTTGACCCGGGACGCCGGGATTGCTATAATGAAAGCAGTAAACAAACGGAGGAATTCCCATGAATATTGCCTTTCTCGGTGACAGCATCACCCTCGGATACGGGCTGGAAAATCCCGCCTGCCGCTTCTCTGCCGTACTGTGCGGGCAGCTGGGAGCAAATGAAATCAACCACGGCATCTGCGGCACTCTCGTCGCCTGCGCAGGTCTGAGCCGCGAAAACGGAACCGCCTATGTTGACCGGATCGGAAGCATCACCGGTGCGGATCGGATCGTCATCTTCGGCGGCACCAATGATTATTTCTGGAGCGATACGCCTATCGAAGGGGACACACCCGCCCATTTCCGATATGCTGTCCGCGAACTGATCCGTGCCGCAAAGGAACGGTATCCCACAGACCGTATTCTGTTCGTCACCCCCTACTCCCATCACGGGATCGGGAATTTTGCGGGCGGGGAGACATGGAACACCTCATCCGGGCACGACACCACGGCCGTGAACTGGGTAGGACACACCCTCGCCGACTACGCAGATGTCATCGTGACCGAATGTGCACAGGCGGATGTGCTGTGTCTCAACCTTCACACGCTTCCCTTTGACTGGCGCGCACTGACCCTGGACGGATGCCACCCCAATGCCGACGGTCACCGCTGGCTGTGCGAACAAATGCTGGAAACCGGATTCTTTGACGGAGTCCCGGCAGAATAAGGAGGATACCATGCTGAAATTTCTTGTATTTGCGGATCTTCATTATAAAAAGGGCATGTACACCGCTCCCGTGTCCTCCGTGGACGCCATCCTCGACCGGGCAGCGGCGGAACAGGTGGATTTCGTCATCCACTGCGGCGACTTCTGCAACGACTACGCAGGCTCCCCGGAGGTCACGGATGCTTATCTGAACAACCGTCACAATCTCCCCGTCTACGGCATCTACGGCAATCATGAGCTGGAGACAGCGGGTAACACCATGGCAGTGGTCACGCCGCTGCTGTGCAATCGGAATGTAAACTTCCCCGGTGCGAAGGCAGGTCACTGGTACACTGACATGGGCGAATACCGCATCATCGGACTGGATACCAACTACTCCGCCACCGCCGCCGAGATGTGGGAGCACAACCGTCCGGCCAGCTGGGGTCCGCCGGCCGAAAACTACTTCGGCAACAGTCTGGGCGAGGATCAGCTGAACTGGCTGGGGAGCATCCTCGATGACGCCGCGGAAAAGAACCTGCACTGCATCGTGTTCTCCCATGCGGGGCTGTCCTCCAAATGGAGCGAATCCCCCGACGGACCCATTGCGCGCTCCCTGTTCCGTCAGGTGAACAGAAAACATCCGGGCACCGTCGTTCTCGCCGTCAACGGGCACCTCCACACCGATCATTTTGCCGCAGAGGACAACATATGCTACTTTGACGCAAACACCGTCCACAACGGCTTCTGGAGTCCCAGAAAGGATTTCCACTATTCCGACAGTCAGGAATACCTCTTTACCGACTACCGGGACGGAAAGGCTCAGGAGACGTCGCTGCGGCCTCTGAACAGCCTCAGCCAGGCAAGGAACACCTGGTTCTTCACCGAGCCTCTGTCGGCCGTTGTAACCGTGGATGACAGCGGAATCCGCATTGACGGCAGCACCACCCACTGGATGCACGGCGTGGAGCCGGACCAGTCCCATGACGGCGTGAAGCCCGCGATCGTGAGCCGGGAATACCGATTTGAATAAAAAATACCGGGTACGGATTTTCACACTCCATATCCGGTTATTTTTGTGCCGTTGTGATTTTTCCGGAGATTCCGGACGAAAAACAAAAAGCAGCATCTTTCGATACTGCTTCAAGCGGATTACGGGGCTCGAACCCGCCACCTCAACCTTGGCAAGGTTGCGCTCTACCAAATG
>JAFQWY010000095.1 GCA_017407225.1 Clostridia bacterium
AGGTGACTTCGCTTTCATTTTCAACATCAAACGACCGTCCGGCCTTATTTGCCTGAATACTATTATACTTAATACTGCGGATATCGGCAGGACTGAGATTGCCGTTGTTCAGCAGCTCATCAAGAGCACCTGAATTGACCGGTTCAACGTAGATACGGTATCCGCCATCGGTGCTGCCCGGCATGCTTATTGTGGAGGCCAGTGCGAACTCAGCCGTGAAGACCGCATCTTTGACTGCCGTGAACGACAGGGATTCTTTCGTGCTGAGCAGGCGCCCGTCCAGATACCATCCGGTAAACACAAAGCCCTCGTTGGGAGTCGCAGTAATCCTGCCGCGTGTACCGTATTTATACGTACCGGCGCCTTCAACAGTACCGGCCAGACCAAGATCATCGTTCGTTTTTATCCCAATATTGTATGTCTCAGGCTCGAATACAATGACAAAATCAGCATCAATACCAGCTTGAGATGTCCCACTAAAGGTATTATTAGTCAGGTTTTTGCCGGAGATTGTCTCAGTATTTGTAATTATCCCATCCTCGATCTGGTTAATTATCCATTCCTTGATCTTGTAACCGGTATTGGGAGTTGCAGTTACTTTGAAGCGTGTACCGGAGGTATAGACACCGGCGCCGGTTACCGTACCATACACATTGAGAGCAGCCGGACTCTTTGATGTTTCCGTAACGCCATCGCATATAGCACTGACTGTCACTGCATATTTTTCAACCTCTTTTACAACAAGTGCATTTTCATAGATAACTTCCGTGTCGGCATAATTCGGCATATCTTCATAGCGCGATGTATAGGAGACCTCAATATTATATATACCCGGATCCAGATTACTCATCTGGATTTCTGCCTCACCGTTGACATTTACAGTCTGCGGGGAGTAGGACTGTCCGGTTGCAGAATCGCGGATCGTGACAGTTGCCCGACCGGTCACAGCAGGCATTTTCTCATAGGTACGCTGACCAAGGGTTTCCCTCGCGTATTCGGCAAGGGCATTTCTGCGCGTCTCGCCTACACCGTTCCACTTACCGCTGAAGAGGAGTTTCAGATTAAAGGTGTCCTCGTCGGTAATCATATCGTCATATTGGAGTTCGATATCCGGTTCGAAGCCTTTGAACAGATTTAAGAACAGTCTGCGTCCTTCCTTGGTGCCCCAGAATACGGGAATCTCCGTCCACTGTACGCCTGCGTCAAGGCTGTCCATGGAAACGAGCAGTCCGTCGTCAAGAGCCGTCTCGTAGGTCAGCGGCATGCAAGGGGGTGTCCGATAGACAACCGTACCGTCGTTGATTTTTTTATAAGGAGAAACATTAACAATATCGCTGGACTCTTTAATCCATGCACTGCCGAAGTCCATCGGTTCTGTCAGCGGTATATTGCCGAAGTACGGAGTGATGGTAACATTCTTGAGATACCAGTCATAGTCCGAGTCTTGTGTGATCCAGAACTCTACTTTTCCGAGTTTGGGATATTTGTTTTTCTCAGCTTCCTTGTCAAACTCGCTCACAGGGACCATATAGACGTCATCGTCGCCGTCTTCAAAGTCATTATAGAGATACTTGTCCAGATCGACCTCAGCATAGACATTCGTGTTGGTGTCCCATGAAATAAATTTTACATCCTGGTCCGTACCGCTGTCATAGTCGCCGTTACCGGTTTTGATTCTGACTGCAACATGGGAGACAGGGCTATTCGCATGAGCCGTGATGCCCTGGGTGTAGTGCAAAAGGAACGACTGGAACTGCAGATCCCAGGTAACACCGGCATCCATTTCCAGATTTCCGCCAAGGCCGATCGGCACGTAAACCGGTGCACCAGCATGCATCGGCGTAACTGTAATTCTCTCGCATTTCCAGCCGCCATCCGCTGTCGGAGTATCATGCTGTTCGATATATAAGGAGAGCTCATCCAGTTTCACAGCATACGGCAGTTCGACATAGTAGGTGTTGGTATCTCCGCATTCGAGGTCATTATCGAAGGAATTATCCAGAAGCTTGCGCGTAATTTCTCCGCCGTTTTTCATAACGATCAGCCAGACGTTGTCATCCGTTCCCGCCCACTGCAGGTCTATTGTCTTGACGGCCACTTTCAGAACGGTAGCCGCAATTTCAGCGGTATTGGTCTGGTATGCGTAATCGTTATCAATCCCCCAATTGCTGAGCATTCTGGTGAAGTTCTCCGGTCCCATCAGGATCAGCTTGAACATCAGCATGGTGTTGTAGAAAGCTTCAAATTCGGAATCGGTCAGCTGTTTCAGAACATCTTCCCCATCGGAATTCGTAATCAGTGACACAAGATCATAGTCATCCAGCAGAGCCTGTTCCGCTTCATAACGATCTATATATTCATAGAATTCATAGGCGTTATTATATATTCCGTCGGGTTTGTAAGGGTTATCCGGGTGATCCAGCTGTTTACTGGGGTAGTCCAATCGGTCATCGTATTTTTCGATGATTTCTTTTGCATCTTCTACCACGCCGCCTACTACCCAGTCAATTATCAGTGCAAACAAACCGCAGAGCAGTTCCTTTACACGGGCAAGGACAAAATCAACGGGGAACATAATAGCATCCCAGGCATCTTCCAGCCAATCGGGAATCGGCGGGTCAACCATCCAGTCCGGAATACCAAGTGCTTTCCAGCCGTATTTCTCCAGCCAGAAACTCAGTTCCTCCAGAACGACTCCTACAGGACCGCTGGTATCCTGAAGATCCCATCTGTCCTTCAGCATCTCCTTGAGGGGGTATCCGTTTTGGGCCCAATCCTTCAATGTTTCTTCTTCGATTTCGGGATTCGGTTCGCCGGTGACAAGTCTGTGAGCGATTCTGTCAAAGGCCTCTACCAGACCGTAGATGGCTGCGTCAATGTCCAGCGCCCACCGGTCGGCATACGAGGAAAGGAACATACAGATCGGCTCGGTCAATTCGCGCAGATCATCAGCGAAATCCATGACATCCCCACGGAATTCCAGCAGTTTTTCGATATAGAACGTAGAACCGCCGAAATTTTCAAAAATTTCCGCAGCACCGGAAGGAATGTTGCCGTCAAGAAGCAGAGTATCGGCAACAAACCGGGTGGGAGCTGCAATGGCAAGCTGTTCTGTATCTTTGTAGAAATGGTCATTTACCTGATCGTCCATATAGGATTCCATGGACATATGGCTCAGGATATTGTTCAGTTCCGGGTCTGACGAGTCGAAGGGATCCACCTCCAGGAAGGACGGGAATGTGCCGCCGGAGAAGGTATTGATAAAGTCGTGACCGAACATATCTCCGCAGTAATGCAGCATAAAGCCCAGTGTGAAGGCAAGTGCTTCCTGACGTGCCGCGCTGGTTTTCAGCATCCGGTTCGTGGATTCGACAAGCAGGTCGAGCCATTCGCCGGAGGAGAGTCTCGAAGAAGTATCATAGGGATGGATATACATCTGACCTATGAGCATATCGGGATAAAAGTCCGGTCCGAGAGCTCCGGCGCGGAAGGCATCGGGGTAATTGAATATTGCAGAATAAAATTCGTTCGGAATGATCGTATTAGTCGCACCATAACCATACTCATTACCGCTGTGGTACGGGATGGAAATGTTCAGACTTTCATCTCCGTATGACAGCATTTCCATGCGGATAATGTTTGCGCTGTTTGTGTGCGACATATAGCTCCACGCCAAAGCATTCAGCGGGAGCATGGTGACGCACATCACTGTGGTCAAAAGCAAACAGAGCAGTCTTTTCAGTCTTCGTTTCATGGATAAGTGTTCCTCTCTTTTTTTGTGAATTAGTGCAGTATATTTGCCTAAAAATTGAGCGGTCGGATCAGCTGAATCCTCGTTCCGCATATGTTCCGCAAGCTATGTCTGCATCATTTCGTTTGTTTTTGCCGTAACCTGATCTGCGTCCGCCTGTTCATACATGGCCTTCGGCATGAAACAGCCGGACAGACATACGATGGAAGCAAACAGAACTGCGAACATCTTTCTCATTTTTTCATACTGTACCTCCCGGTTATGGATACTTTTCTTCTCAAAATCCTCCATAACGGGATGAAGGACTTTAAGAAGAAGGGGAGACTGTGCTCCCCACCCTCTGCTTCGTTATTTTACGGATGCCAGCGCCGCGTCCGCCTTTGCGATCCATTCGGTACGGTCGCCGTAAACCGCCGCGTCGAGCGTGCCTGCCGTTTCCGCAGCCTGCGCTTCATCCAGCGTGCCGTCCTTCGCCGCCTTGATCGTGTCTGCGATGGACTTTGCGGCGTTCAGCTGGCTCTTGAAGTTGTTTGCCATGTTGCCCAGTGTCTTCTGGATGCCGAACAGGGTGTCAAAATATTTGCAGACATCGTCGTAATCCTTCGATCCGGATACGCCGATGCGGAAGCTGTACAGCCCTGCGGTGTTGTGGAACAGCAGGCGGCAGTAGCACTTGGTTTCTTCCTTGCCTTCGGAATTCTTTACCTTTTCTTCTTCGTATTCGTAGCCGTACAGGTCGGCAATGCGGTATACACAGGCGTAAGTAGTCTTGCCGAACAGGAAGATCTTGTAACGATCATCCGTGTAGGCGATCAGACCGGTGGACGGAGAAACGTAAATGTATTCCCCGCGCCCCAGAGACTTCAGTTTTTCTTCCTTGTTCTTGGTTTTCTTCAGGGGAACAAAAATCTGATTCCAGACCTTCGTACCGA
>JAFQWY010000010.1 GCA_017407225.1 Clostridia bacterium
AATAAAGTAAACCGCATCCTTCTCACAATAATATACTCCTTCGGAACCGGCAGCGTATTTATGGCTTGCTGTCAGATTCCCATACATCAGCTGAGAATTCGAAGAGTTATGATATTCCTCCGTCTCCGCATGTTTTGACGAACATGAACATAATGCTATGATACATAAAACGCACAGTAATATCAATAAAACGAATTTTCTCATAGATACCTCCAGCAGTCAGAGTTCAATTTCTCCGCGCTTCAGGCGGATCACAATATCCGCATAGGATGTCAGCTCTTCATTGTGCGTAACCATAAAGATCGTTTTTTTCCGTCCTGCTTCCGTCAGTGTCTTCATGATTTCTTTTGTCGTGGTTCTGTCGAGATTCCCCGTAGGCTCGTCAGCGATCAGAAGGGACGGATTCATCACAAGCGCACGGGCAATTGCGACGCGCTGCTGTTCTCCGCCGGACAGTTCGGCAGGACGATGTCCGGCACGTTCGGAAAGCCCCACGGAATGCAGTGCATTTTCAACAATTGCCAGCCGTTCCTTCTTTGCAACGTTCCGGTATCCGAGTGGGAGTTCAATGTTCTCGAACGCAGTCATTGTCGGAATCAGGTTATAATTCTGAAATACAAAGCTGACCTGTTCCCGCCGGAGCTTTGTGCGTTCGGCAGAGGATAACGTATGTACCGGAATTCCGTTCAGATAATATTCACCGGAAGTTGCCGTATCCAGAAGTCCAAGCAGATTGCACAGAGTACTCTTCCCGCTGCCCGATTCACCGAGAAGCATCACAAGAGAATGTTCCGGAACCGTCAGTGAGATTCCCTTCAGGACTTCCAGTGTCTCATGGCGGGTCTTATAGCTTTTTCGTATGTTTTTCAGTTCGATCATAACTCCTCCTTATTTTCGATCCCGGAGAAATCCGCAGGGATCTGTCCGCAGAAGCCGCACAGTCAGCCTGAGAACCGGCAAAATCAGAATCCCTGCGGAAACTGCAATACAGAGCATCTCAGCTGTGCCGGTTTCCATATAGTACAGAATTTCTTCCGGTAAAAGCTGTTCCGCAATCCGGTGTTTCAGATACGCTTCCGCCGCAACCCGTCCGACAGCCAATCCAACGGTTATTGTTCCCGCACATACCGTCACCAGTTCAATCAGCATGGACACAAAGATCTGGCCGCGCGACAGACCAAGCGAATACAGGATTCCCACATCAAACATCCGCTCACCGATCATTAATGAGGATACATATAAAATGGCTGCCGCTCCGACCAACATGACTCCGAACTGCAGCAGGGATGCAGTTTCTCCAAGATCACGCGCACGGTCATCCTGTTCCGCCAGACGCACTGCTTCTTCCTCCGCTGCAGCATCCTTATAGGCACTTTTCTGATCGGAATATACCCGGCACGGTACTGCAAGCGTAAGAAAAGTTCCGCTCAGCAAGGCACATGCCAGAAGCAGCGGAATCAGTACACGGTATCGCCGGTACTGCCGCAGGATATTCTTCAATGAATTTATGACAGGATACATCGCATCCTCCTAATCTTCCTGACGCATCAGTTTTACCGGAGAATGAACACGGATGTAAATTCCGGTAATCACTGATGTCAGAATATAGTTGATAATAAGTACAATACCGGCAAGGAAAATGCTCTCCGCTTTCAACGAATATTGTACACCGCTCATTTCCAGATAAGTATAACCGTTTGACAGCAGGGTATGAACAAACCTTCCTGCAAAAGCAGCGAGCAGAACTGCTGTCCCGGAAACGATGGTGTTTTCAAGCGCGGATTTACGGAGAATATCGCCTTCGGAAATCCCCAGACTCAGATAAATACCGATTTCTCTTCCGTTTTCCCGTACCAGCACCACAGCCGCCGCCAGCAGAAGAATCCCTGTCAGCAGGATGGATACAGCAAGCAGCCAATCGGCAGTATCCAGAAGATTCTTCGGTATTTCCGAAAACGCCTGAAAGGAATTGTCAAAGGTGTATACCGTAAACTCCTCCCGGTAATCATCCGGAAAGATCGCTTTCATCTCCTGTTCGAATGCGGCTCTGTCGCCTGCATCTTTCAGATTGTAATACGCAAAATAATTGTTGAAATGATGGCGTTCTTCGAATTCCGGATCGGTTTCCGACGTCCCGTACAGATGATATGCCGTTTCCAGATCGGTATGAATCAGACCGATCATCGCACGGTCAATCCGGAAATACTCTCCGAAATAATGCTCCTGTGAATAGTTCTGAGCCTCTGTATTCTCTCCCAGCCGGTCAAACGGTGTGCCGAGATCGGGAGAACCCGTAAAATCTGCGGTGAGATCCATACCTGTGATCCTGTGTCCGCTTCCGGGAACCTGAGGATTCACATATTCATAACGTTCGGTTGCATATACGCCGTATATTCCCGAGATTGTCAGCTCACTGACCGGATTTCCGTAGATGTCGCAGAGCGTAATCCGATC
>JAFQWY010000096.1 GCA_017407225.1 Clostridia bacterium
AAGACGAACAAAAAATCTGAACATTTGAAAGGCGGAATGAAAAAATGCACTCTCTCGACAAAGTCTTTGATGCACAGCAGGTTCTGAAAAACATCATCCGGGAAACCGGAGTCGTCCGTGCCTACGGCATTGCTCCCGAATGCGAACTGTACCTGAAACCGGAAAACCTGCAGATTACCGGTTCCTTCAAGGTCCGCGGCTCGGCATACAAAATCGCCCAGCTTTCCGAAGAAGAAAAGGCACGGGGCGTCATCGCCTGCTCAGCCGGAAATCTTGCACAGGGTGTGGCTCTTGCAGCAGCCAAGAACGGGATCAAATCCCTGATCTGTCTGCCGGATACGGCTCCCATCTCCAAGGTGGAAGCGACCAAGGGCTACGGTGCGAATGTGTGCCTGGTGGAAGGATGCTACGATGATGCCTATCAGAAAGCTCTTGAGCTGAGAGACAGTGAGGGCTATACCTTTGTCCATCCCTTTGACGACGAAAACGTGATTGCCGGCCAGGGCACCATTGCTCTTGAAATTCTGAACGATCTTGACAACATTGACGCCATTGTCGTTCCCATCGGCGGAGGCGGACTGATCTCCGGTATTGCCTACACCGTCAAGCAGATCCGTCCTTCCGTGAAGGTTTACGGCGTACAGGCGGCAGGTGCTCCCAGTATGTACAACTCCGTTCATGACGGATGCCGGGAATGCCTGCCTTACGTTTCCACCATCGCGGACGGCATCGCGGTGAAGCAGCCGGGTGAGAATACCTATGAGCTTGTCCAGAATTACGTGGACGAGATCGCCCTTGTGAGCGACGATGAAGTGGCAAGTGCCATCCTCGCACTGATCGAAAAGCAGAAGATGATCGCGGAAGGTGCAGGTGCCACATCGGTAGCGGCGGTGATGTTTGACAAGTTCAATCTGAGGGGGAAGCGCGTTGTCGCTGTGGTCTCCGGCGGCAACATTGATGTGACCAGTCTATCCCGTGTGATCGACCGCGGGCTTCTGAAATCGGGACGCTGTACCAGTCTGCTGATTGAACTGATCGACAAGCCCGGTCAGCTCAAGGACATCTCCCGCATCATCGCGGACTGCGGCGGCAATGTCACCGGCGTTCACTACGAAAAAGGCAACACCGAGAGCGTCAACGGATGCTTCCTCCGGATCGAAATGGAAACAAGAAATTACGAACACGTAAACCTGATCACGAAGACTCTTCGCGATGAAGGGTTCAAATTGGTATAAAGGAGTGATCGGATGCTTATTTCAGGATCGGATATCATTGTAAAAACCTTAATTGAACAGGGCTGCGAGACTGTCTTCGGGTATCCGGGCGGACAGATTCTCAATGTATACGACAGCCTTTATAAATATCAAAACGAAATCAACCATGTGCTGACTGCCCACGAACAGGGTGCCGCACACGCCGCCGACGGGTATGCAAGAACCACCGGCAAGGTCGGCGTTGTTATCTCCACATCGGGTCCCGGTGCTACCAATCTTGTAACCGGGATTGCCACGGCCTATCTCGATTCAATTCCCATGGTGGCCATCTGCGGCAATGTACCGACCACACAGATCGGCACGGACAGCTTTCAGGAAATCGACATCACGGGCGTAACACTGCCGATCACCAAGCACAACTACTTTGTCGGCGATGCGGAAGATTTGGCTGACACCATCCGCGAAGCATTCAAACTGGCAAAATCGGGAAGACCCGGGCCGGTGCTCATCGACGTTCCCAAGGATGTACAGATTGCAGAATGCGAATACGAACCCCAGCCGCCCGTGGAGAAAGACAAGCCCTTTGCCGCAAAGAATGTGCGTATCGAAGAAGCGGCGGAAATCATCAATGCGGCAAAGCGACCCTTTATTTACTTCGGCGGCGGTGTGATCACGGCAGATGCGGAGAACGAAGTTCTTGCCCTTGCCGAAAAGATCGATGCGCCGATCGGATGCTCCCTGATGGGACTTTCCGCAATCCCGACCGATCACCCCAGATTTCTCGGAATGCAGGGGATGCACGGGCATTATGCTTCCTCTATGTCCATGCACAATGCGGATGTGATCATCTCCCTCGGGGTACGCTTCAACGACCGCGTTACGGGCAACCGCACGAAATTTGCAACAGGTGCAAAGATTGTTCACATCGATGTGGACGGCTCGGAGCTGAACAAGACAGTCAACTCGGTCTGCGGACTCCGCGGGGATGTGAAGCTGACGCTGGAAAAACTGCTTCCTCTCATAAATGAAGAGCCGAAACCCGAATGGATGGCAAAGGTCAGCGCATTCCGTGCGGAGGAAGAAACCTATCTTGATACCCGGGAAGAACTGACGCCCCGCCGAGCGATTCTTACGCTGAACAAGTATCTCAGCGAGAACACTGCTGTTTGTACCGATGTCGGTCAGCATCAGATGTGGTCAGCACAGAATCTCGTCTTCCGGAAGCCCCGCAGATTCGCATCCAGCGGTGGGCTGGGCACCATGGGCTACGGCTTCGGCGCGGCAATCGGTGCGGCATACGGCACAGGCGAACGGAGCGTCCTCGTCACCGGCGACGGCAGCTTCGGGATGAACCTGAACGAACTTGCCACCGCTGTCCGATATAATGTTCCAGTCGTGGTCATCATCATGAACAACGGCGTGCTCGGCATGGTCCGTCAGTGGCAGACGCTGTTCTATGACCGGCATTACTCTAACTCCGTTTTGGAACGTAAAACCGATTTTGCTGCCTTTGCCAGAGCGTTCGGTGCAGACGGGGAAGCGGTGACAACTCCCGAGGAGCTTGACAAAGCGCTGGAAAAAGCATTTCAGACCGAAGGTCCCTATATTATCGACTGCAAGATCGGCAAAGACGAATTTGTTCTTCCCATGCTCCCGCCGGGCGGCAGTATGGATGACATTATCACAAAACTGGAGGTGGAATTATGAACCGGTACACACTTGCGGTACTGGTACGGAATCAGTTCGGCGTGCTCAACCGCTTGACCAGTATGTTCCGCCGCCGTCAGTTCAATATCAGCTCCATCACGGCCAGCGAAACCGAATCGGGCGAGTATTCCCGCATTACGTTCAGCTTTGACGGGGAGGAAAACGGAAAAGTACAGCTTATCAATCAGCTCTACAAACTTCCGGATGTCTGTTCCATCAAGGAGCTGACTCCGGACAATTTCCTGAGCTGTGAACTGATGCTGATCAAGCTGAAAAATGATCCCGCATCCCGTGAAGAAATTCACGCGGCGGCGGAGGCATTCAAGGCGGAAACCATCGATTACACCAAGGATTCCATCGTGCTCCGCATCATCGGAAACAGCACCAAAATGGACGACTTCATCACCCTTATGCGGGACTTCACGATCCTCGAAATCTGCCGGACAGGTACGGCATCCATCGAAAAAGGCAGCTCGACACTGCGTCAGAATTTGAATTTATAAAATTTATTATCAGAAAGAGGTACATAAAATGGCAAACAGAATTTTTTATGAACAGGACTGCGATCTTCAGAAATTAAGCGGCAAAACCGTTGCAATCATCGGCTACGGCTCCCAGGGACACGCACACGCACTGAATCTCAAGGACAGCGGCGTCAACGTTATCGTCGGTCTTTACGAAGGCTCGAAAAGCTGGACAAAAGCAGAAGCACAGGGTCTGAAGGTTATGACCGCTGCCGATGCCGCAAAGGCTGCCGACATCATCATGATCCTCATCAATGACGAAAAGCAGGCGGCTCTCTACAAGGAATCCATCGAACCCAACCTGACCGAAGGCAAAACACTGGCATTTGCACACGGTTTCAACATTCATTTCGGCTGCATCAAGCCTCCGAAGAACGTCAACGTCATCATGATTGCACCCAAGGGTCCCGGTCACACCGTCCGGAGCGAATATCAGGCAGGGAAGGGTGTTCCGTGCCTGATCGCTGTGGAACAGGACGCTACGGGTGACGCATGGGATCTCGGTCTCGCATACGCGCTCGGTATCGGCGGTGCAAGAGCGGGCGTTCTGGAAACCACCTTCCGCACCGAGACCGAAACCGACCTCTTCGGTGAGCAGGCTGTCCTCTGCGGCGGCGTATGCGCGCTGATGCAGGCAGGCTACGAAACGCTCGTGGAAGCGGGTTACGACCCCAGAAACGCATACTTTGAATGCATCCACGAAATGAAGCTGATCGTTGACCTGATTTACCAGAGCGGCTTTGCGGGCATGAGATATTCCATCTCCAACACCGCGGAATACGGCGATTATGTCACCGGCCCCAAGATCATCACCGAAGAAACCAAGAAAACCATGAAGAAGATCCTCTCCGATATCCAGGACGGTACCTTCGCCAAGGATTTCCTGCTGGATATGTCGTCCGCAGGCGCACAGGTTCACTTCAACGCCATGAGAAAGCGCGCATCCGAGCATCCTTCCGAAGTGGTCGGCGCGGATATCCGCAAGCTGTACAGCTGGAGTGACGAAGATAAGCTCATCAACAACTGATCGGAGGTGGCGTTATGCCGAAAGAAAATGTCGTAACCGGGGTTCACAACGCCCCTCACCGCAGTCTGTTTCACGCACTCGGTCTGACGGAAGAAGAACAGAAACGCCCGCTGATCGGGATTGTCAGCTCACACAACGAAATTGTACCGGGTCACATGAACATCGACAAGATCGTGGATGCGGTCAAAATCGGTGTTGCGATGGCTGGCGGTACTCCCATCGTGTTCCCCGCAATTGCAGTCTGCGACGGGATCGCCATGGGTCACACGGGCATGAAATACTCCCTCGTCACC
>JAFQWY010000011.1 GCA_017407225.1 Clostridia bacterium
CTTGCCGGTCGGAAGCTGCCGGACAACATTCCCGTCAGAGAAATGGCGGCGGGTGTAATCCGCATGGTAACGGACAGCGTGGACGCGTATGTCAAGCAGGATACCGACATGGCACAGTCCGTGATTGACCGTGACGATGTGATCGACGGATATTTTGCATCCATCAAGCAGAATCTGATAGATCTGCTGAAAACCGATACCGACAGCGGTGAATTTGCCATTGAACTTCTCATGATCGGCAAATATCTGGAGCGGATCGGGGATCATGCCACCAACATTGCCGAGTGGGTGATTTTTTCCGTTACCGGCGTACACAAGGAGGTGCAGACATGATCTGGTGTGTGGAAGACGACGCAAGCATACGGGATATCGAAGTGTATGCTCTGAAATCTCAGGGCTACGAGGCAAAAGGATTTGAAGACGGCACCGCTTTCTGGAAAGCTGTCCAGTCGGATAAGCCGGAGCTTGTGATCCTTGATGTGATGCTTCCCGGAACGGACGGAGTGGAACTTCTGAAACGTATGAAAAGCAGTCCTGCTCTTTCCGATATTCCTGTAATTATGGCAACCGCCAAAGGTACGGAATACGACAAAGTTCATAGCCTTGACATCGGTGCGGACGACTATCTGGTCAAACCTTTCGGCATGATGGAAATGCTGTCCCGGGTCAAGGCAGTTCTCCGCCGCTGTCAGCCGAAGAAACCGGTGAATGTATGTCAGATCGGCGGTCTTGTGATGAATCTCGATGAACATACAGTCACAGCGGACGGCGAACGGATTCAGCTGACCTACAAGGAATACGAAATGCTGAAACTGTTCATGTCCCGTCCCGGCATGGCGTTTACCAGAGAACAGCTCTTTTCGCTGGTATGGGGAGAAGAGTACATAGGCGATACCCGCACGCTGGATATGCACATTCGCACCCTGCGGCAGAAGCTGGGCAGTTACGGTTCTCTGATTGAAACGGTGCGGAACGTGGGCTACAGACTGGAGGCAGGCAGATGACCGGGAAAATTTTTCGATCCTTCCTCATAGCATCCCTGATTGTCCTGCTGCTGTCTCTGCTGACGGTAACTGCCGTGTTGTACAATTATTTCGGCAGTGTACAGGCGGAGGAACTGCGAGATGAGCTGAGTTTGGCGGCAGATGCGGTGGAAGCCCTCGGGGACGACTATCTTGCCATGCAGGATTCCGACCGTTATCGTCTGACATGGGTGGACAACACGGGAGATGTTTTGTTCGATACGCATGAGCAGGCTTCCGTCATGGAAAATCACGCCGACCGCGAAGAAATCCGGGAAGCACTGACCGGCGGTACCGGTTCCAGTTCGCGTTATTCCTCCACACTGATGGAAAAGACCATTTACGAAGCGGTGAAGCTCACGGACGGAACGATCCTGCGTATTTCGGTCAATCAGTCCACAGTGGGCGCACTTCTTCTCGGTCTGCTTCAGCCCATTCTTCTGATCGGCATATTTGCGGCGGTTCTGTCCGGGATTCTTGCCAGAAGCATGGCAAAGCGCATTGTGGAACCGCTGAACCGGCTCGATCTGGACAATCCGCTGGAAAACGATGCCTACGACGAGCTGTCTCCGCTTCTGAACCGTATCCACTCCCTGCACCAGAAAATTGAACACCAGCTTCTTGCGCTGAAGCGCAGACAGGATGAGTTCAACCATATTACCGAAAACATGAAAGAAGGTCTTGTCCTGCTGGATTCGGAGGATATTGTTCTGAGCATCAACTCCGCCGCAAAAGCGATCTTTGCAGCTGACGGCCGCTGTATCGGGGAGGATTTTCTCCTGATCGACCGGCATTCCGAGGTGATCGACACGCTCCGCACGGCACAGACCCACGGACACGCGGAACTGCATTCGGAGCGAAACGGCAGAATCTATCAGTTTGATATCAGCCGGATTCAGATCGACGGCAGGCACCATGGTACGGTCATTCTTGTAATCGACATCACGGAAAAGGAAGACTCCGAACGTCTCCGCCGTGAGTTCTCCGCGAACGTGTCCCATGAGCTGAAAACGCCCTTACAATCCATCATCGGCAGTGCGGATCTGATCGAAAACGGTTTGGTAAAACCCGAAGATATGCCGCGGTTTGTCGGCCATATCCGCAAGGAAGCGTCAAGACTGGTTACACTGATTGAAGATATCATCCGTCTTTCCCAGCTGGATGAAGGCGTCGAGATGCCTGTGGAGAAAACGGATCTTCGTGCGCTGGCGGATGAAGTCAAATCAGCACTGACCGATGCGGCACAGGCTAAAAAC
>JAFQWY010000001.1 GCA_017407225.1 Clostridia bacterium
CCAAGGCATGAGCTATCTTCTTGACATCTACACCGGAAAGAGCAGGGTACAGAAAAATCCTTTTCTCGTCCTTTTATACATCATCCTGTTCCCGCAGCTTGTCGCCGGTCCGATCGTGAACTACTCCGACATCGCCGATGAGCTGTCCGAGAGAGAACACAGTCTGACTGGCTTCTCGGAGGGCGTGACACGCTTCATGCTCGGTTTCGGCAAAAAGATGATCCTGTCCGGTGCCATGGGTGAAATTGCGGACGAAGTGTTCCGGATTCCGCTTGCCGAACTCCCGGCATCTGCTGCATGGGTCGGCGCATTTGCTTACCTGTTTCAGATCTACTTCGATTTCTCCGGCTATTCCGACATGGCAATCGGTCTCGGACGTATCTTCGGTTTCCGCTTTCCCGAAAATTTCAATTATCCCTACATCGCCGATTCCGTCACCGATTTCTGGCGGAGATGGCACATCACTCTGTCGCGTTGGTTCCGCGATTATGTCTATATTCCTCTCGGCGGCAACCGCTGCAGTGTGCCGCGTCAGATACGCAATCTGCTTGTCGTCTGGTTTCTCACCGGACTCTGGCACGGCGCAAACTGGACATTCATCGTATGGGGACTGTATTATGCCGCATTCCTCCTGCTTGAGAAATTTGTCCTCAAAGACATCCTGACAAAAGTCCCGAAGATTCTGCGTCATGCGGGAACTTTGCTGATTGTCCTGTACGGCTGGGTTTTCTTCCGTGCGGAATCGCTGACTGCCGCCGTCGCCTACCTATCGGCCATGTTCGGTTTCGGACAGGCTGTATCAGCAGGACAGGCGGAATATTACCTCCGTCAGTACCGGATCGAATGGCTGCTGTGCGCGGCGGCTTCCGTACCGCTTATACCATGGCTGAAAGAACGCTTTTCCGAACGCACATGGTCTTATACCGCAGGGAAAGCCTGCACATGGCTGATTTTTCTGTATTCCTACATCAAACTGGTCACAGGCAGCTTCAATCCGTTCATCTATTTTCATTTCTGAGGCCCCCCATGATAACCAAGAAAACCATCGACTGCATCAATGCAGTTTTCTTCCTTTTATTTATAATATGCGCATTTCTGTTCACATTTCTGCGTGAAAACGAAACCTATTCGTATTACGAAAACCGTAATCTTGCATCCATGCCGACGATGACTACAGAAGGCATGCTTGACGGAACCGACTTTTCTGCCGTCGAAACCTACCTTTCCGATCATGCTCCCGGACGTAACACCGCGCTGAAAATCCATACATGGACAGACCTGTACCTCCTACGCCGACCGGTCGTCAACGATACCGTGATCCTGCGGGACGAACACATCCTTCTGCCGTATACAAAGCATGAATATGACGCGGATACCCTGAATCCGGCTTGGATCGAACAAGGGGCGGAACGGATTACGGAAACTTTAGCCGGTCACGCTGAACTCACCCGAAGTTACGGCGGTTATTTCTGCTACATCGCCGTCCCGTGCCAGTATGTCTGCTACGAGGATGCCTACCCGACGTATCTGAACAACCGGCATACATACACCAAACGTTCTTCTGAGGCACTGTTCACCCGCCTTGACGAAAAAAATGTCCCGTATATCGACCTGCGTGAAGTTTACGAATCCGCAGGAATCCTGCGGGAATACAGTTCAACCATCGACAACCACTACAGTGTACAGGGCGCATTTGAAGCCTATCGTATACTGCTCGAAACGATCAACCGCGATACTTCGCTGAACCTCACTGTTCCGTCCAATGAAGACTTCACTCTGAGCCAGATCGAAAATCCTTATCTCGGCTCCCGCATCCGAAAACTCTGCGGACTCTGGGAGAGCGACGAACACCTGTGGAAGATGACGCCGAACGAACCTCTCCCATACCTCCGCAGCATCAAAGGCGAACCGGTGGACGGAGAAGTGTATGCTCTCCCGGACAACGACTGGCAGGAAGTGCTGTACACTGCATACATGGGCGGCGACCTGTCAGAATCCCGCATCGATACCGGACGTGAGGAACTGCCGGATATCCTGGTCTACGGCGACAGCTTCACCAACGCACTGGAATGTGTCCTGTGGTATAGCTTTGACACTATGTATTCCTACGACTTCCGGTATTACACCGGGCATACATTGGACGAACTGATCCGGATGC
>JAFQWY010000097.1 GCA_017407225.1 Clostridia bacterium
CCGCGACACCTCCCGACTGGTTCTCTACGAAGGCGGTCACTCCGGTTATGCCGGCGGCAAGTGCGACCCCACCGTTACCGACGTGGAATCCCATATGTATCCCAATCCCCAGTGGTGCGCGGAATACTGTGAAAACGACGAGCTGGTACAGCCCCTGTTCCTCTGCGAATATTCCCACGCAATGGGCAACGGCCCCGGAGATCTGGGCGACTACTGGGCATGCATCGAATCCCATGACGAATTCTTCGGCGGATGTGTCTGGGAATTCATCGACCACTCCGTGGCAATCGGCGACAGGTACGGTAATCCCTCCTTCACCTACGGCGGCGACTTCGGCGACCATCCCAACGACGGCAACTTCTGCGTGGACGGTCTGGTTTACCCCGATCGCCGCGTACATACCGGTCTTCTGGAACTGAAGCAGGCTCAGATGCCCGTATTCGCTACCCAGACCGAACCCGGCAAGGTTAAGATCAAGTCCAGACGCTTCTTCAAGGCTCTTGACGATGTTTCCATGGCATGGGCAGTGAAGAAGGACGGCAAGGTGATCATGTCCGGCGTCTATAACTGCCTCGGCATCGAACCCGAAGGCGAAAAGGAATACACCTTCTTCGATAAGGTTCCCACCGGAGGTATTGTGACCCTGGATCTCTCCTTCCGTCAGAACGTTCCCACCGAATGGGCACCTGCAGGCTACGAGCTTGGCATCGCGCAGTTCATCTATGAAGAAGAAATCCCCGCTTACAAGGCAGCTCCTGCGCTCTATCCCGTTGTGACCTCCGAATGCCGGAAGTTCATCACCGTGGAAGCAGGCGAAACCGTATACAAGTTCAACAAGTTCAGCGGCATGATCGAGTCCATCACCGACAACGGCGAAGCTCTCGTTACCGCTCCCATCATTCCCCAGATCTGGCGCGCTCCCACCGACAACGACAGAAATGTCCGCAGCGGCTGGCAGTGGAGAGGCTACGACAAGGCGCAGACCAAGTGCTACGAATGCGCTCTGGCGGAAGCAACCGACGAATACGCAGTGATCAAGGCGAAGATCGCTATGGGCTGCGCTCCTCACGACATGATTCTCCGCGCTGACGTGACCTACACCGTCAAGGTGGGCATGGGCGTGAAGATCGACTTCGACGTGAAGTTCCACGAACGGGGCGAAAGAGACCGCGACCTGTTCTACCCCAGATTCGGCGTAAGACTGACCATGCCCGAAGGCGCAGAACAGATGGGCTACTTCGGCTACGGTCCCATGGAATCCTACGTGGACAAGAGACTGGCTGCAAAGTTGGGCGAATTCCGTTCCACCGTTACCGAAAACTACGAACCCTACGTATTCCCTCAGGAAAACTCCTCTCACTGGGGATGCAGATGGGCTGACGTTCACACCGTTGCCGGACACGGCTTCCTGTTTACCTCCGACGCTCCCTTCTCCTTCAACGCATCCCACTATACTCCCGAAGAACTGACCAGGAAGCGTCACCACTACGAGCTGGAAAAGTCCGCGGAAACCACCGTTATCATCGACTGCCGCCAGAGCGGTATCGGTTCCAACTCCTGCGGTCCGTACCTGGACAAGAAGTACCGCTTCGATGAAGACGAGTTCTCCTGCTCCGTGACCATCAAGCCCATGTTCGCGGCTGAAGTGAATCCCTACAAGGAAATCCGGAAGGAATATTGAGTTATAAACCCAATCACAGTTAATCTGTAACAGAACTGCCGCATCCCGTTATGATACGAAGATGCGGCAGTTTTTGAATTATACAGGGGGGAAGAACATGAAGATTGAGGCGATCATTACCGATCTGGACCGGACGCTGCTGAGAACGGACAAAACCATATCACCATATACAGCGGAGGTTCTGAGAGAATGCCGGAGACGGGGGATCAAAGTGATGGCGGCGACTGCAAGACCTTTGCGTACCGCGGAACCGTACTGCGGGATTGTCCCGTTTGATGCCATGGCGGTGTCAAACGGCGCGAGGGTGATATGCGGCGGGAGCCAGACGGAGTACGGTATCTGCCGGGACAGTGCCGTGAGCATCCTGCGGAATCTGAGCCGGTATCCCGGACTGCGGATTACGGCGGAAACCGGGGACTGTGCATACTCAAACCTGCCCATTGAGGCCTATGAAACCGTAATCTGCGAGGATCTGACGGAGCTTGCCGGGTGTGAGAAACTATTGAAAATCCTTGTGACAATGGAAGAGGAGGAAACCCTGCGGCTTGTGCGCGGTGCGCTGACAAGTGATGTGTACTGCACCGTGTCAAACGGATTTCTGATTCAGGTTATGAGCAGATCCGCCTCCAAGTGGAACGGGATCCGGGAAATGCTGCGTCTCAGAGGATGTGCGGCGGAGAATTCGGTATATTTCGGGGACGATTATGACGACATTGAGCCGATATTGATGTGCGGGCTTGGTGTTGCTGTTGAAAATGCCATTGACGAGGTGAAAGCAGCGGCGGATTCTGTCACCGGAAGCAATGATGAGGATGGGGTTGCGGCGTTTCTGGAGCGGATGCTGAATCAATAGTTCCGTGTTCTCCTTGACAACCCCGCACATCCGTGCTAAAATGACGGTGACAATAAAGTGAACTTCACGAAACGGAGGCAAAACCCATGCACGAAAGAGGATATATCATCGTAACCGATACCATTCCGGCGAACACCGGTGCGGACGTGTCCGATGCCCTGCAGCAGCTGATTCTGGACAATCCCAACCGTACCATTTACTTCCCCGACGGGGAGTACGTGATTTCAAAGCCCATCTGCACCCCGGCCAATCCCGGACACAGCGTGATGCTGGAGCTGTCCAACTATGCTGTTATCAAGGCATCCGCCGACTGGAGCAGTGAGGAAGCCATGATCCGGCTGGGCGCTGCCGAACCGTTCAATGATATCACTGTAAACGGAAGCAACTACGGCATCACCGGCGGCATCATCGACGGAAGCGGCATCGCAAACGGCATTTCCGTGGACAGCGGACGGGAATCCAGGATCCAGAAGGTTTCCATCAAGCACACCTTCATCGGCATCAATATCAAGTACGGTGCCAACAGCCGTTCCTCCGATGCGGATATCTCCGATGTGAACATCGTGGGCAACAGCAAGGTGGGATCCGTCGGCGTTCTCATCGACGGATGCGACAACACTCTCACCAATATGCGGATTGCGGAAGTGCAGATCGGAGTCAAAATTCTGGCCCCCTCCCAGTTCCTGAAGAACATCCACCCGCTGTACCTCTACAAGGGTGAGCTGGGACTGGAAAACTACGGGGACAGCTACGGCTTCTGGGATGACACCAATCATCAGTGCTGGTACAACAACTGCTACAGCGATCAGTTTGCCACCGGTTTCCGCATGAAGTCCGGGGCACGGCACATCTACGCCGACTGCTTCTGCTACTGGTACACCGAATACGGCGGAATCCAGCGCGGCTACGAAGCGGACGGCAAGTTCAACTCCATTCTCCGCAACTGCCACGTCATGTGCAAGCCCAAATGTCCCGACACCGCGTTCCTGAAGGTGAAGGAAGCGGGCGGACACGGACGGGTGGAATGCCCCATCACTGTGGACAAATACATCGCGGACAAAACCTATCTGGACTACCTTCACGGAGAAGTGATCGAGCCGGTATAAGGGGCTTGCATTTTCTGCCGGGATGTGGTATAATACAGCCGTAATTGAGAGATATACTGCCACCGGGTAGTCGAAGCAGAGCATTCGTGGTACATCGTTAGGTCTTAGAAGATGTATCAGCGGGTGCTCTTATGTTTTGAGGAGTTTTTTATGAAGGCTTTATGGTACAACCCTTTCCGGAATCTGACGAAATTCGAGAGGGGACTGTGGATTCTGTCCATGATCGTGGTGGGCGGAGGTTCCCTCTTTTCCGGGTGGGATCCGCTGAACCTGACCGCGTCCCTGATTGGGGTGACCGCGCTGATTTTCGTCGCCAAGGGGGATACATGGGGACAGATTCTCACCTGTGTGTTCGCCCTCCTGTACGCGCTGATCTCGTGGGAACAGCGGTACTACGGGGAGATGATCACCTACGTGGGCATGAGTGCCCCCATCGCGGCTGCTGCTGTGGTGGAGTGGATCCGTCACCCGTACGAAGGGACCCGTGAGGTTGAGGTGGCATCTCTGACAGGGAAGAAAATTGCCCTGATTTCGGTGCTGGCAGCTCTGGTCACGGCGGCGTTCTACTTCATTCTCGCGTATTTTGACACAGCAAATCTGATTCCGTCCACGATTTCCGTGACCACATCCTTCACGGCGGCATCGCTGGTTCTGTGCAGGAGTCCCTATTACGGGATGGCTTACGCATCCAACGACGTGGTGCTGATCGTGCTGTGGGTGCTGGCATCGGTGAAGGATCCGTCGTACATCCCCATGGTGCTGTGCTTTGTGATGTTTTTTGCCAACGATATGTACGGCTTCGTCAACTGGACGAGGATGCGGCGGAGACAGAAACAGAACGGCTGAATCGGAAAAGGGAGGTACCCTGAGGTATCTCCCCGTTTTGTTTGATTCGGTTATGCGTTTGCTGATCGATTATGCCGTCACTGCCTGCGTGATGAGATCGTCGATGACGCGGTGTCCTTCCACGGTGGGATGGATGCCGTCGCCGGAGAGAAGATTTGCATAATTATGCGACAGAAGAAAAGGCGAGCGGATGTCGATGAGGGGGCATCCGAACTTCATGGCAATCTGCTCCGCGGTGCGGTTGTAGTATTCGTGCCAGCGGTAGAGCATACTGGTGTCGCCCAGCCAGGACAGGATGTTGTCCAGGGACAGATTGCGGCTGATCCACTTGATGTACTTGTCGGAATCCAGGGGCACCAGATTGCACAGGAACACCTTCGCTCCCATGTCCTGGGCGTATCGGATGCAGTCGCCGTAGAGAGTCACAAACTGATCTGCGGGCGTGTTGGGCTTGAAGTCCCCGGCGGGATTGTCGGAGATTTCCTTCCATTTGAAATCG
>JAFQWY010000098.1 GCA_017407225.1 Clostridia bacterium
CGGATGGAAGGTATCCGATACAGCGGCTGAACGGCTGGTACAGATGGCGGAATTCGTGGATTACGACAGGCACTGTACCTGTGCGCCGATTGCACTGATTGAGGCGTATTGGCTTGTACAGGCGAAAACAAAAGTATAGTAGTGTGCAAAAGAGTGATTTCGGATCGCTCTTTTGTCTATTATAGCGTTTATTTTACACTATATGCTGCTGAATTTTGTTGACAAAAGTTAAAAATCTTGTTATACTAAATACACCACAAAGCCGACACCGCAGATTGCCGGCAGACGATCAATGACATAAATCAGAAAGGAATTTATTATGGAACCGAGAAAACCATGGAAAGGCACGATGACGCAGCGCGACCGCTTCAATGCACAGATGCACTATAAACCGTTTGACCGCACGGTAAATATGGAATTCGGATACTGGCGTGAAAATTACGAGCTTTGGGATATTTTCACCGAAAACAACATTACGAACGAAGGACAGGCTAACAACTTCTTTGCCTTTGAACCTCCGGCAGGTGTGGGCGGAAACTATGATATGTCTCCCGGATTTGAAACCAAGGTAATTGAAGAGAAGGAAAATACCATTGTACGGGTGGAAGAAACCGGGCTGATTATTGAAGTGCCGAAGGACGGCCATTCGTCCATCCCGCGTTACCTCGGCAGCTCCATTGAAACGCCCGAAGACTGGAAAGAGGTCAAGGAACGCAGTTTTGACCGTTATGCGGAATGCAGAAAGCCGAACTTTGAGTGGCTCGACAAAATCTGCCGTGATGACCGCACCTATCCGGTAGGAATCTCCTGCGGCTCCATGATCGGACGGATCCGCGATATGCTGACCGTGGAAGGTCTGGCATACGCGGTTGCGGACTATCCGGACATGGTCGAAGATATGGTGGAAACCCGCTGTCAGCTTGTGGAAGATTATCTAGATGCGGTACTTCCACGCTATCACTTCGACTTTGCAAGCGGCTGGGAGGACATCTGCTGCAAGAACGGGCCGCTGGTTTCCATGGATTTCTTCAAATCCGTTGTTTTCCCCCGGTACAAGCGGATCGGTGCCAAACTGCATCAGTACGGTGTTGACATCTGGTACACGGACTGTGACGGGGATGTCCGTCCCCTGCTGCCGTATTTCCTGGAAGCAGGAATCAACTGTCTGTTCCCGTACGAGGTCAATTCCTGTGCCCATCCCGGCGAACTGTTCGACGAATTCGGCAAGGATCTGCGGATCATGGGCGGCTTTGACAAAATGAAGATGATCGAAGGAAAAGACGCAATCAAGGCTTACATGAAGAGTCTGGAACCGCTGGTCGCACGCGGAGGATATATTCCCTTCTGTGACCATCGCTGTCCGCCGGACGTAACGCCGGAAAATTATCTCTATTACCTTGATCTGAAGGAAAAAACCTTCGGAATGGATTAACCCACTGTTTTTCTATGGAAATCATGATGGTGTGAAAACAGGAATCATCGGATATGGATGGTTCACTCAACGGAGGATGAAATGATGCAGATTTGTCGAAAATATTTACTGGAAGACTATATGGCTCCTGTCTGGAATGGGGACACCGTACTTCATGAATCCGTAATGTTCCGGGAAGACGAGCACGCGGTACGTCTGGTATACCCCATTGCGGAGGTATACGGAGTATATTCGGCGGACTTCCAGACGGAATATAAAGAAGGGGTAGACTGGACGGTGGAATACGGCTGTTTTGTCCGGCTTCCCGGTTCGCGGATGCCCTTTATGCCCCTGTCCCGCTTCTACCCGTCCGAACATGAAAACGGCAAAGACTTCGGCTGTACGGAAGCCGGAAAACCGTTCCTCGGTTTCGGCGAAGGAGATACCATGATCCGGAATCAGGTAGTGATTTCCTATCGCCATGAAGCGGCATGGAACGGCCCCGTCGTTCCCGCTCAGACGGACAAGTGTGCACGATTCCTGGACAAGCTGGCAAAGGGAGAAGAAGCCACCATTCTGTTCTACGGAGACAGCATTACCACCGGAGCCAACTCCTCCGGCAGAGTGGGTGTGGAACCCTTCGCGCAGTCGTTCCCGGAAATGGTCACCGCTATGCTGGCAAAGGAATACGGCTACACGGTATCCTGGGATGTACAGCCGCACGAAGAAATGAAGCAGATCGGAAAGACCGGCGGCAAGGTACTTCATTATGTGAATACAGCCGTGGGCGGTATGGATTCCAACTGGGGTGTGGCAAATGTTGAATCCCATGTAAACGATTATCAGCCGGATCTGGTGATTCTGGCGTTCGGCATGAACGACGGTCATAAGACCCGGGAACACTATATGGATCTGACAAAACAGATTGTGGATTCTATGCGGAAAAACACAGACGCGGACATTATTCTTCTGGCGACCATGCTTCCCCACTGGCGTGCGGCGGGGTTCTTCGGTCATCAGATCGAATATGAGCCGGCACTGGCGGATTATGCCGCCGGTTATGACAACGTTGCCGTCGCGCCTATGACTTCTGTACACAAGCACCTTCTGAGACGGAAGGAATACTATCACATGACCGGAAACAACGTAAACCATCCCAACGATTTTCTGGCAAGGGTTTACGGCATGGTTCTGATGGCGGTGATGGGGAAATAATAATGGTTTTGAAAAAACAGACCTCTGCGGGGATTCCGCAGAGGTCTGTTTTTATGCGTATGGGAAAATTAATGCTTACGACCGTAGCCTGACCAGCCGGCGAGGTAACGTGCGAGATACATCGCATCTGCACGGGTCACCATGTCGTCATCGTTGAAGTCGAGAGCTTCGTGGTCAATAATAGCCGGCCAACCTGCAAAGTACTGGTTCAGAAGATTTACATCGTTTTCATCCAAAACACCGTCCGCCGAAACGTCGCCGTAGTAGATGAAGGATTCTGCGCCTTCGACATCGTCCCAGCCGTTCGCGCTCTTGCGGTAGATGATCTGATATTCGGACGCAATGTCATTAAACGCATGGTCGTCCAGATACTCAGGCTTATCGCCGTAGAAACGGATGATCTGAATCTGATCACTCCATGCCAGAATGTTGTTGCCAACAGAGTCTACAGAGGCAGGGATGCTGAGTTCACTCATTCTGCTGTGGCTGAATGCATAGCCGTTAATGTCTCTCAGAGAATTCGGAAGAACAATTTCCTCCATGCCAAGTCCGGCAAACGCATTGACACCGATCGAGTTGACACCTTCCGGAACG
>JAFQWY010000099.1 GCA_017407225.1 Clostridia bacterium
ACCATCTCCCTTTATATAATGAAGGAAACATTCCAATGAAAAAGGAATCTCCCTGAGTATAGAAACCGTCAGGGACAAAACAGAAAGGAACAGAACATGGAAAATGAAACACTGAAGGATACGATTCTGCAGCTTGCGGCACTGTCCGGAGAGGTATCGGAGGAGGCTTTACGGCAGCTAGAATGCTCGGAAAAGTACCTGACAAACCTGCTTCTGGAACTGCGGAATAATCAGCTGATCAAACGCTGTGACAATGACAATATGACCGGATACAGTCTTTCGCAGTCGGGCAAGAAATATCTGATGGCACAGTACCCGGACAGGTACGGTGCTTATTTCCGGCAAGGTGGAATTACATCAAAGGTACGGCTGGACAATACCCATCGGTTCCGGTACTTGCGGATGTCAGAGGTGAATGCACTGATACATACTGCGGGAGGGGGGATCTATCCCGGATGCAAGCCGCCCTTCCCGCAGTCTTCGCAGTCTTCACAGCCGGTGTACTATACATCCTTTGAATTCAAGAACATGGGGGATTTATCGGTCAAAATCAATTCTTCCCGCGCAATGGGAGTTCTCAGGAATGGCGATGATTCTTTTCTGTTCTATAATACGCACAGAACACCGCTGAAATGGGAGGATATGACCGAATACCGTACCAGAGTTCTGATGGAACGGTGCTGCGGCGGGAAACTGCATTCAATCATGACCGGAGCGGATATGGAATGTGCTAATTCACTGCTGACAGACAATGGCGGAAAACAGAATCAATACTATCGGATCAGTGAATATCAGCCCGATATGTATTATCTCCCACAGAATCCGGATGGTATTTTCCTGATGAAGTTTGCCCATCTGACCGACAGTGCAGAACAACTGAAACGGAAACTGCTGATGGGAATTGATCTTCCGGAAGAAAAAACAGTGTACTGCGACGGTTTCGCAGACGAAAGAACGCCGATATTGTTCGCCTGTGATTTCGATATGGTACGACTGGATCACTTCAAAAGCTATATGGATATCAATCATCTGACCGGCCTCATCTTCTGCTTCGACTTCCAGCTCCCCGTCCTCGAACGCTACTTCGGCAGTACCGTGACCATCCGTGTACTCAGCACCAAAGCAACTGCCGATATGTTCGGAATCCCATACGGAGGTAAAGGCGGATGAAAAAATGGTGGAAGATCCTCTTCCTGCTGCCGATAGTCTTCGCAGTCTTATATGGAGGCGGATACATCGCCCAGTTTATCCGGAACTACAAAGAATGGGAACTCGCAGGCGGTACCGGTTCTCCTGCATTCCCGACATTCGCCCCCGCAGCCTGTTTTGCGGCACTGACCTCGATGCCAGACGGAATTATGGGTGTGGGACTCTGTATTGTATTGCTGGTACTCCTGATTTTTTCCGTCATGCACATGGGCGAGGACGACGGCGAAACCCGAGATCGGGAGCGCAATCTGTCCTATTCCAGCAAAGGTACTTACGGAACTGCAGGATTCATGAGCGAGTCCGAAATGGGCGAAGTACTGGAACTGTGCGATCCCAGAAAGACCGATGGCACAATCCTTGGCAAGCTGAACGGGAAAGCGGTATGCTTGCCTCTCAAAAGCCGCATGAACCGGAACATCGCAGTCTTCGGAGCTTCCGGTTCCATGAAGTCCCGTGCCTTTGCCAGAAATATGATTTTCCAGACTGTCCGCCGCGGAGAAAGTCTTGTTGTAACCGATCCTAAGTCGGAACTGTACGAAGATATGGCACAGTATCTGGAGAACAACGGTTATCTGGTGAAGGTTTTCAATCTGGTCAGTCCGCAGAATTCCGATTCGTGGAATTTCCTTGCGGAAACCGAAGGGGAAGAAATCATGACACAGACACTGGTGGATGTTATCATTAAAAATACCGGCTCACCGAAAGGGGATCCCTTCTGGGATAACTCCGAAGCCAATCTTCTCAAGGCTCTGGTGCTGTATGTCATGCTGGAATATCCGGAAGAAAACCGGAACATGGGAGAAGTGTACAAGCTGCTCACTGTCAGCAGTGAATCCGGACTGAATAAACTGTTTGGTGTTCTGCCGATGTCTCATCCCGCAAAGGCTCCCTATAATATCTTCAAGCAGGCAGCGGAATCAGTGCGCGGCGGGATCATCATCGGACTTGGTTCCCGGTTGCAGGTATTCCAGAACCAGCTCATCTGCGAAATGACCAGCTGTGATGACATTGATCTGGAACTGCCCGGACGGCAGAAATGTGCATACTTCTGTATCACATCGGATCAGGATTCCACCTTCGATTTCCTGTCCTCACTGTTCTTCTCGTTCCTGTTCATCAAGTTGGTACGGTATGCCGACAAACATTGTTCAGGTGGAAAACTGACTGTTCCAGTTACCTTTGTCTGTGACGAATTTCCCAACATAGGGACAATTCCGGACTTCTGCAAGAAGATCAGCACTGTCCGGAGCCGTGGTCTGAATATCTCCATCATATTCCAGAATCTCGCCCAGCTCCAGAACCGTTATCCGCAGAACCAGTGGCAGGAAATTCTGGGCAATTGTGACACTCAGCTCTTCCTCGGATGCACCGATGAACTGACCGCCACCTTCATTTCCAACCGTACCGGAGATGTGACCATCGGTGTCTCCAGCAAAGCGAAGCAGCTCTCCACCTGGCGTGTGTCTAACTATACTCCGGATTACCGTGAAACCTCATCCATCGGGAAACGCAAGCTCCTGACCCCGGATGAGGTTCTTCGTTTGCCGCTGGAAAAGGCACTGGTGATCCTGCGCGGACAGAAGGTGCTGAAGGTGGATAAATTCGACTACACCCTCCATCCGGATTCAAAGAAACTGACACCCTGCAAAGCAGTGGAGCATATTCCGAAACGTAATGCACCCAGCGAAGTCAGAACTACGGAACTGGAAACAGAACCTGTACAGTCAGCGAACCCGGAACCGAAAACAACCCAAACTACCGTCGATGCGAAGCCAACCATCGAAGCGGTGAATCTGAATGATCTGTTCAAAAAATAACAACACTATGAAATGGAGAAAACTATATGCAAAATGAAGAAATGACCAATCGCAGCGATATCCTCACCGTGGATCCGGATGAGGTAATCACCCCCGATGATGACAGAGATCATGCCGTATGGCAGGAACTGCACAATGCGTTCCGAAGCAAACGGATTCTGACCGGTACACTGGATGCAGTGGAGGAAACACCCGGCGGCACCAATTTTGCCATCGTGTATTTCAAAGAACACCGGATTGCAATCCCGTTTGAGGAAATGATCAGTCTTACCGAAGACGAACGCTACGGAGACATGACCCGCCGTCAGGCGAAGATTCTCGGAAATATGCTGGGCTGTGAGATCGATTTTATCATCAAGGGAATCGATCAGCTGAGCCGCAGCATCATCGCCAGCCGCAGGGAGGCTATGGAAAAGAAACGCCGGACCTACTTCCTTTCCAACAATTCGAACGGTTCCTATCAGATATATGAGGGACGCATCGTGCAGGCGAGAGTCATCGCGGTCGCAGAGAAGGTAATCCGTGTGGAAGTGTTCGGGGTAGAATGTTCGATCTATGCCCGTGATCTTTCCTGGGACTGGGTCGGAGACTGTCACGATTTGTATAATGTGGGGGACAAGATTCTTGTTCGTGTCCTGCAGGTAGAACGTGAGGAGGAGCAAGTCCGGATCAAAGCGGATGTACGCAGTGTGCAGGAATCCGATGCCAGAGAAAAACTCAGCCGCTGTAAGCTGCAGGCGAAGTACGCAGGTACTGTCACCGATG
Organism: Clostridia bacterium; assembly: GCA_017407225.1. Classification (GTDB taxonomy): domain Bacteria; phylum Bacillota; class Clostridia; order Oscillospirales; family CAG-272; genus UMGS1696. Next base: position 3,792 of record JAFQWY010000099.1, read on the forward strand.
TGAACAACGGGACAATGTATATCCGGCTTTCCAACGGGGTGAATGCCATTGCACATACCTGTTATGACAGCCGTATGCCCGGGAAGAAGGATGAAGTCAGCTTTGTGCTGACGAAAATCAATGCGGAGCGCAATGTGGCAATGGGAATCGTGACAAGGATCATCCGGCAGAACGGGTGAGACAATAGATTCGGTGAAAATAAATCTGAAAAGTTACCCACTTTTTACCCGGAAGTTACCCGGTATTTTCCTTGACACTTCCTTCCCGGCATGATATAATAGTCACAGTTAAAATATTGCCTGCACGAAAGCCGCCTGAGAAATCCGGCGGCTTTTCTGCATCCCGGGAGGTGCATCATGATTCCGAAAATCCGAAAATACATCAAAAACGAC
>JAFQWY010000100.1 GCA_017407225.1 Clostridia bacterium
AGTTCGATAGCGGTGGTGGTTTCACCAAAGGTAGATGCCCATGCGTCGAAGTGATTCAGATGCTTCTTCTCCAGCGTATCATGCTGAAGGTAACGCATCAGCGTATACAATTCGGTCATGGAATTGCTGACAGGCGTGCCCGTAGCGAAGACTACACCCTTACTGCCGGTAATCTCATCAAGATAGCGGCACTTCATGAACATATCCGAGGATTTTTGTGCATCGGTGGTCGATAACCCCGCCACATTTCGCATTTTTGTGTAAAGAAACAGGTTTTTGTAATTATGACTTTCGTCCACATAGAGCCGATCTACACCTAACTGTTCAAAGGTAATCACGTCATCCTTGCGACTATCGTCCTGTAACTTCGACAGCCGCGATTCCAGACTTTTCTTCGTCCGTTCCAACTGCTTGATCGTGAACCGCTCCGCATTGCTGGCTTCCAGGTCGGCGATCCCGTCGGTGATTTCCTCGATCTGTTCCTTCAAAAGTTTTTCCTGCCGTTCTTTGGACATCGGGATTTTCTCAAACTGGCTATGTCCCATAATGACTGCATCGTAGTTACCGGTGGCGATTCTGGCACAGAATTTCTTCCGGTTCGCCGGTTCAAAATCCTTTTTTGTCGTCACAAGGATATTCGCTGACGGATAAAGCCGCAAGAATTCGCTTGCCCACTGTTCGGTAAGGTGATTGGGGACGGCAAACAGCGGTTTGTTGCACAATCCCAGCCGTTTACTCTCCATTGCCGCCGCGACCATCTCGAACGTCTTCCCAGCCCCCACTTCGTGTGCAAGCAGAGTATTTCCGCCATAGAGGATGTGTGCGACGGCGTTTTTCTGGTGTTCCCTGAGAGATATTTCCGGATTCATGCCGTTGAATCGGATATGTTCCCCGTTGTATTCACGAGGACGGGAGCTGTTGAAAAGTTCGTTATACTGATCCACCAGTGTGTGACGGCGATCCGGGTCTTTCCAAATCCAATCCTGAAATGCATCCTTGATCGCCTGTTGTTTCTGCTGTGCCAGAGTGGTTTCCTTGGAATTCAGCACCCGACGTTCTTTCCCATCCGCATCGGTGATGGTATCGTAAATCCGGACATCACGCAGATTCAGCGTTTCCTCCAGAATCCGGTATGCGTTGATCCGGTCGGTACCGTAGACATGGAACGCATTGATGTTGGCACCGTCCACACTTTTGCCGGTGATATTCCATTCTGCTGTAACTTCGGAATAGTTCACGCTGATCTTGTGTTTGTGGTAGAACGCAGGGTTCAGCAGCTCCATCATAAATTGCTGGATGTATTCCTTGTCAATCCATGTGGCACCCAGCCGGACATCAATTTCATGGGCTTCCAGCTTCTTTGGCTGTGCGGCGGTCAGAGCTTCCACATTGACAGAAAAAGCGGGATTGTCAGCGGCAAAGGCTTCAGCGGTCCGCAGTTTTTCACGAACATTCCCGGAAAGATATTCATCTGCGGTAACATAGCGGACACTCCCATCACTTTTCGCCGGTTCGGGAATCTGAAATATCACACCCCGGAGATCGGCGGCAAGTTCTTCCGCAGATTTTCCGGTGAGTTCGGACATATACAGCATATCCACTTTCGCTTTTTCTGCGATGGATACAGCC
>JAFQWY010000101.1 GCA_017407225.1 Clostridia bacterium
GCGCCGCAGGCTGGGGTTCCCCATAGGGGCAAAGCCCCTCGTGGGTCGTGGAGATCCCAAAGAGGATCGCGACCGATCCTCTTTGGCGCACGCCCGGCGCCGGGCATCAGATCAATTCGAAAATGCGCCAGCATTTTCTACTTCAAAGTTCCGTGCGCTTTAGGGCGAACCTCACTTACCACTTCCGTGTTTCGTTATGGAATTCCGTGCCGATGAATCCCACCTGCGCGAAATCCTCGGGATTGTGGCGGATGATGTAGTCAATGTAGGACATGACCATCTGCGCGGTCAGCAGGTAGCCGGCTGCGTTCAGATGTCCGCCCAGATAGAAGTTGTACTTGAACTGCTCGTCGTAGATGGGGCCGAATTCCCACAGGTCGATGACGTAGGTGAATTCGTACAGCCTGCACAGATCGTACAGGAGGGCGCGGTGAGCCAGCTTGCTTGCGGTGCGGGGATCCTCACCGGCGGTTTCCTTGGGCATGGTCATCAGGAAGAAGCGCGCCTTGGGCTGGATCTTCTTGTACGCGGACAGGAGCTTGCCCATGTATCCGGCGAAGGTGGGCTTGTTGTTTTCGGGGTTTTCAAGATCAATGTCGTCCACGGAGCCAATTTCCTGCGCCTGATTCAGTACATCGTTGACGCCGAGTGCGAAAATATACGCCTGAGCCGCCTTTTCCGGGTTGAATACGTCGTTGGATTCTCCCCAGCCGTTCATGTAAGCGGATGCGGTCATGCCGCCGCGGGAGAAATTGTACACCTTGCATCCCGCTGCACGGGCAATGTACTGTCCCCAGGAGTAGTCGTAATAGTCGTGGTAGCCTTTGCCGCCGCCGGGCTGAGTGGATTCAAACTCCCCGGAGGAGAGACTGTCGCCCACACAGGCAATGGTGCGGAAGATTCCGGTAAAACCGCCGTCGGGTTTGATTACATCCAGCGGCTTTTCTCCGGTCATGGCATAATAGGGCGTGATATTCATAAAAAATACCTCCGAGCGTGATTTTGATTACCCCCATTATAACAGATCCCGCCCGCTTTTGCAATAACAATACAAAAATGTGTGGAATACATCAAGATACTTTGTGGGATAAGTCAATCCGGCGGCGAAGGCGGCTTCGCCTAAGAGAAGAGATAAGAGAGAATAGATGAGCAAACCGCTGTAAGTCTACCGAACGAATCCCCGCCTCGCGCAACGCGCGTTCACTTAAGGAAACAGTCCAGTGATGCAGGTTTCGTCGAAGACGAATACCTCACGGTCGGAGCTGCAGTTGTGACTATAGATCACAAGCGAACGAGCACTGTTCACCTTCGGTGAAAGTGAAGCGAACCGAAAAAGGGAGAAATTCTCAAAAGAACCGCAGGTTCGTTTGAGCGGTGGAATTCACAAGGGTCCGCCGACAGTTTCATCGAAGATGAACACTGCCCTTGATGCGCCGCCCGCGCAGGGCAATAAAACCAAATCGAAAACGCGGAGCGTTTTCTGCTCCAATAAATCCAAACAGTCTGCACCGCAGAAAAAGAATAAAGAAAAACGGCACCCGACGGAATGCCCGTCAGATGCCGTGAAAGCGCAGGTTTCAGAGTTTGCAGAAAACTCAGTGAATGATAGTCGGATGACCGTGGTATGCCGGAAGCGCGTGAGGACGTACAATCTGTCCGCCGGATTCGTAGGAATCAATGGCAGCAAAGATGTATTCCATGGTAGCCAGAGCGTCGCGGCCGGATGCACGGAGGTGTTCCAGCGGAACCTTGTTCACAAGGTCTTCGTAGAATGCGTGAATACGGATCGGGAAGGTTGCGCCGAAGTCGGTCACGCCGGTGTTCATGGTTTCGGGAGCCTGACCCTGCTTCCAGTAAGTGAGCTTTTCCACGCAGTTTTCGATGCAGAAGGTGCCGTGGGTACCTGCCAGCTCGAAGGACCACCAGCCGCCCAGACCGAACATGGCGTCGCCGCGCTGGGAGAGGAGATAGCCGACTGCACCGTTCTGGAATCTCATGTGAACGGACTGGATGGAGAGCATCAGGTCTTCGGACTGACGGCGTGCGCCGGGCTTGTCCATGAATGCCTGAATGTGGGTGATGTCGCCGCAGAAGTGACGCATGACGGAGAAGGGATGGGTCAGGAATGCCTTTGCATGGGAGTAGGGCATCTGCCAGCGGGAGTTCCTGTCAACGCGGTTCACGTTTACGGAGCTGCCGTCGAAGCCTACCTTCATCATTGCGTAAACCTGTTCGCCCACACCGCCGTCTGCCATGATCTGGTCAGCCTTGAAGGAGGGTTCCGCGAAGTAGTGGTTCAGGTCGCAGCCCAGGTACAGACCCTTCTTTGCCGCGTAGTCAACCATCTGACGCGCTTCTTCGATGTTGTTGGAGATGGGCTTTTCAACCAGAACGTGGCGTCCTGCGTCGAGGGCTTCCATGGTGGGTTCGTAGTGCCAGGAGCCGTTTTCAAAACCGGAGGTGGTAACGTGAACCACTTCGATTTCGGGATGAGCCGCCAGCATATCCTTCAGGGTGTAGTACGCGGGAACGCCGAACTTTTCGGCAGCCGCGTCAGCCTTTGCCTTGTTGACGTCGCAGACAGCAACAAGTTCAGCCAGAGGATCGTTCTTGATGCAGTTGCAGTGGGTGTTGCCGATGCCGCCCATGCCTACTACGCCGGCCTTAAAGATTTTTTCCATGGTGTTGTTCCTTTCGTTGGTTTCGTTTTATTTTCGTGAATTATTTGGTCAGGGGAATTTCGTTGTTTCCGCAGAACTGCTTCAGCTTTTCCACGTTGTCGTTGTACTCATCCCGTCCTTCTTCGCCTTCCGCGTAGATGAGGGGATTTTCCAGACCCATAATGCCCTTGTGGGTCAGCTCCATGTAGCGTTCCTGCTTCTTGATCAGACCGAAGAAGACCTTCTTTTCCCGGGTCTTCAGCGCGATGGATTCGATATCCTTCACGCGGATTTCGTATTTGTGGGGGGCTGTGCCGTAAATGCCTTCGTACTCAATGGACTTTGCTGCAAACAGAATCTTTGACATGGGGAGCCTCCTTGAAAATGATTTGAAATATCTGCTGTGAAGAAAAAGCGTGCTTTCGGGGCTCGGATTATTTCGGATAAAGTCGGTTTCTGCCGGACTCTGCCTGAAAAGATCCTTTCAGAAAAGTTTTTGCGTGAGCTTGCGGTTAATTTTCTTCGAAAATAAACCGTTCAAAAAGCGACCGTATTTTCTTTTCCATGCGCTTGGCAATCAGCAGATTGGGACTATTCTTCGCTCAGGGCGTTTTTGCGGTAGCTGGCGGGGGGAAGCCCCACCTCCTGCTTGAAAACGCGGGAGAACAGGGAAATGTCGGAGAAGCCTGTGCGCTTGGCGATGTCCGCGACGGAGAGATCCGTGGTGCAGAGCAGCTCCATGGCGCGGGAAATGCGGAATTTCCGGACGTATTCCGACGGAGTCATGTACAGTGCCGCCTTGAATTTGCGGGTCATGTAATCCGGGGACAGTCCGGTGACGGCGGAGAGATCGTTCATGGTGATGTTCTCGCCGTAGTGGTCGCCGATGTACCTGAGAATCTTGTACACATAGCCGTAGTAGTCGTCGTCGGACTGGGTGCGCTTGTCCCGCTGTTCCTCGAACATCCGGGAATACCGGATCAGGAAGGACGCCAGCCGGCTTTTCAGGGAACACTCCCATCCGGTGCGCTTGTCCGTGCGTTCGGCTTTGATTTTCTCCAGCGACAGCTCAATGTTCCGCCGCTCGCCCATTTCCGCGTGGAGGATGCGGATGCCCACACCCGATTCGTCGGCGGCGGGAGTATCCGAGAGCATATCATCCAGCCCGGGAAGCTGTTTCAGCTCGGGGAGGATGGAGCCCAGCTCGTCGGCGGAGAAGATCAGATTGTACAGTTTTGTCCGGTATGCGTTGATGTAGGAATGAATCTCCCCGGGTTTGACGAAGAACATATCTCCCGTCACCAGCAGATTGATGACGCCGCCCGCGGAATGGAGGGTGAAGCCGTCCTCCACGTAGACAATTTCATAGAAATCATGGGAGTGGGGCTGCATCCGTCCGTTGTGTTCCGCCGGTACGATGGCAATTCTGGGACCGCCGTCGGAAAAATTCTCGATATTCAGTACGTTCTCCGTAGCAATCCCTCCTTCCGGGGAAACTCATTGAAAAGGGAACTCATTCTGTGATTTCGCTTACCTGTACCACGGCACCGCCGTTTTCGTTGGATTTGATCATGGCGTGGATGACGCGGCTGGCTTCCAGACCTTCCCGTCCGCTGCCGTCGATTTCTTCGGGTTTGGCACCGCCGTCCACCTGATCCACAAAGGCGTGGATGCGGTCGCGGAAGGTGTCGTAGAAGCATTCGAAGCGGTTGGGACCGTCGAATACGGGGTTGGCGTACACTTCACGCATGGGGGAGTTTGCCGGATAGAGCACGGCTTCCCGCCACATATCCTCGAAGGTGAACCGTCCGTCGGTGCCGGCAACCTCGCAGCGTTCCATGGGATGGCCGCGGGTGATGTCGTAGGAGGAGGTGAGATGACCTACCGCACCGGAGGTAAACCGCATGGCCGTGGACTGGGTGGACCAGATATCACGACCGGGTGCCTTCATACCGAAGGTGGAAACTTCCTTGATGGGACCCATGAAGTAGTGCATGATGTTGATGCTGTGGGGGTTGAGTGCCTTGAAGTGGTAGTATTCGGACTCCAGGGGCATGAATTTGCCGATCCAGAGGGACATATTGCAGAAGAGGAGGGAGCCGAGGCGTCCGTCGGTCTGCCATTTCTTTGCCTGACGTGCGGCGGGAGTGAACCGGTGGTTCATGTCGATGCCGTAGCACAGACCTTTTTTCTCAGCCAGCTCCACCATTTCGGCGGCGTGCCTGAGGTTATTGGAGATGGGTTTTTCGCCGAGAACGTGGCATCCTGCTTCGAGAGCCTGGATGGTGGGTTCGTAGTGGTCACTGGAATATTCGTAGCCGCCGGTGGTGACGGAGCAGAGGTCGGGGTTCAGGGCAGCGAACATTTCCGCGGCGTTTGTGAAGTAGGGAACGCCGAATTTTTCCCCGGCGGCTTTCGCCAGTTCGGGAACGCGGTCGCACACGGCAACCAGTTCGGCTTTATCGGATTCGGTATAGGCGCGGGCATGGCGGTGACCGATATGGCCCATGCCTACGACGCAGGTACGCAGCATGATTGTGGTACCTCCTTTGGTGTGTTCTTTCTGTTTTGGTTTTGTCAGCGGGCTGACGGGGGGATTCTGCTGAGTTTTCCGTACAGCGGGGGAATGGGTAGAAAATGCTCCGCATTTTCGATTGGATTTTATGCCCTGCCGGGCGGGCCTTAAGAGGATCCGTCGGGACCCTCTTATGAATCACCCGCGACTTAAGCACCTGGCGGTTCTTAAGGATCTCCCTTTTTGCCGTGTTCGTGCTGTTGTGATTTACAGCGAGTGTCCGATATTGTTTCCGGCTCGTGGATTGCCTCGTGCAGTTCAGTCACTTTCTGCGAAAGTGGGCGGGCGGCGAGATGAAACTTCACGGGGCACTGACAGCGAGGAAGAAAACGACAGATTAAAGTTTTTATCTATTATCTATTCAATCTTATCTCTTATCTTAGCCGAAGGCGCTTATTTTACGCCCATTTCCTTCAGCTTGGACTGAAGCTTCTGAGCTGCTGCGGGGTCGCCGATGTGGAGGGTGTTGTACGCTTCTTCGGAGGATTCGAAGGGTCGGCCGAAGCCGCTCCAGTTCAGGTTGGTGTACATGGGGTTGGCGTGACCAACTTCAGCCTCACGCTTTGCAATGTGCGCAAGCATACGGTTCTTCAGGAATTCCACAACTTCCGGTTCCTTTTCGGCCAGGTTGTTGTATTCTTCCGGGTCGTCGATCAGGTTGTAAAGCTCAACAGCGGGCTTGAAGTGGAAGTCGGGCTCAAGCGCTACCATGAGCTTCCATTCCGGTGTTCTCCAGCCGTGCTTTCTCATCCATGTCGCTTCTGTGATGTAGAATTCGGGTTCCTGACGAACGCCTTCGCCTGTGATCGCCTTTGTCATGTCGCGGCCGTCAAACTTGATGCCGCAGTCGATGCCGGCAAGGGACAGGATGGTGGGGAGAACGTCCTTGGTCTGGGTGATGTCTTCCACGTGGCCTTCGTAACCGAACTTGGGGTACTTGAACATGAAGGGTACGTTCA
>JAFQWY010000102.1 GCA_017407225.1 Clostridia bacterium
GCAGGCGGACATTGCCCATGAACTGGGAATCCCCGTGGGAACTGTAAAGTGGCATCTGTTCGAAGCGAAGAAAGAGCTGAAAAGAGGTATGGACATGACACGACATCCCAGCGATCTGAAATTCAACCCCATAAAATTCAACTCCATCGGCATCAACGGCTCGGTGGGCAGCAAAACAACCGACGGATTCTTCCGCTCCGTGATGAATCAGAACATCTGCTACGCGGTGCGGAACCGTGCGAAAACCATCAGCGAAATCGCCGACGATCTTGGAGTATCCCCTGTTTACATCGAGGAAGAGGCGGACTATCTGGAAGAATACGGTCTGCTGAAAAAGGTCGGGGACAGCTACATCGTCAACTTCCTCATCAGCGAGCCGACCCGTGAGCTTCTCCTGATGCAGGACGCCATGTACAAAAAGGCCGCCGCACTGTTCGCCCATGAACTGTATGACGCGCTGATCTCCTCAGGACTGGCGGATGACGACCGGATCCTGTGCCGGCAGAGCGGGGATCCCGTTTCCCTGACTTCTGTCCCGGAGCGCGACCGCAATTTCATCCTGTGGACTCTGATTCCCTGGATCATCGCCCAGTCCGGGGAAGATACCTTTGAAGAGAAAATCTCCTTTGACTCCGTGGCGACAATCCGTCCCGACGGCGGTCACAACATCTTCCACACCACTGTTCTGCCGGACGATCTGACCCTCCCCGACGACTATGTATATATGAACGGCTGGTGCGGTCCCATGCGGAGCCGGAAGCACGGACTGGATCTGTGGCAGATTGACAGTGAATGGTCTGATCGGGGCGAGTTCCGCGGGCAGGAGTTCCCCGGAGAAGCTGTCCGTATTCTGGATCTGTACAACTATGAACAGGATACACTGCTCACCCCCGGCGACTACGCATGGCTGTGCGAAAAGGGGTATCTCAAGACCTGCGGCAACCCGGATACCCAGTTCAAGACCGCATGGCAGATCGTGATTCTGGAGGACACGGACATCAAGTCCCGGCTTCTGGAAATCGGATCCCGCCTGAAGGAAAAGCACGCCGCTGAATTTGACGCCCTGAAAGCGCCTTACGTGAAGGCGGTTCTTGACACCGTTCCGGCACATCTGCGGCGCATGAAGGAGTACGAGCTGCAGTATACCTTCCACTCCGACGGCTGGTTCCTCCTCCACTGCATCCGGGCACTTCTGGACTCCGGCAGGCTGAAGGAACCGGCGGAGCACCAGAGAAAAGCGCTGATGACGCTGATTCTTCCCGCATAAGCAAACGAAAACTGCTGTATTCTGTCTGATGACAGTGTACAGCAGTTCTTTTCTTATTTCACAGGCACTTTTGCCACGATTTTGCCGTAGGTTTCACATTCCTCACCCAGCTTTGCAGCGGGAGAATGGGCGTCATCGGGGAAGGTAATCATGAAGTATCCGGGCGTCAGGGTGAGAAAATCCCCTCTGCCTTTCAGGAGCACCAGATCTTTCTCCGGCATATCCTCGGTGACGGTCAGGTTCTTCACATCCGCGTACCCGATCCGCTCGCCTCCCCAGATCACGAAATGAATGTCGATGTACTTGTAATGTGCCTCGAACGCCGCGCCCTCTGCGGGATGGGTAGTGACGGGATGGGTCTTCATGATGACGCCGCCGCCGATTTCCACATCCCCTTCGGTGAATTCACCGGATGCGGTATAGGCTTCCAGTGCATCTGCGCAGTAGTCAAGGGCGGACCGGATGCCGCCGCCGAGACCCTTGTAAAGATGCCGGTTTCTGATGTGATCGAGAATCATGCTTTTACCTCCGTTGTTTCGGGTGTTTTCTCCGCCGCGCGCTGTTCCCGGTACAGCTTCCGTGCCCGGAAGAACGCGGTGCAGATGCAGGTGAAGGAATACAGGGTGAAGATCAGGTAGGTGATCTGCTCGGGATTTTCTTTCATCATGGCAATGTACAGCCCGATGTTCAGAAGGGACGACGGGATCATCAGCACCGTGTATTCAATGAACGCAAACATGGTCAGCACGGACACCAGAATTCCCATCAGGGTAATGGTGCTGTCGAAAATCACATAGCCCGATCCCACGGCTGTGAGAATCGCGGACATTGCGCACCAGACGAGAATCATACCCACAGTGAGAAGTCCCCGCTGCTTCCATGTCATGGCTTTGAACACCGTGGACTGTCCCCAGGGATTCTTCCGCCATTTCAGGAAGGTAATCAGCTGCAGGGGGCAGGAGAACAGCACCGCGTACACAGCGGAGCCGTACAGCTCATAGTACACGTACACCAGCGCGTACAGGAGGGAGTTGAACCCACCAAGGAGGCTGGCATATCGGTTGACCCTCGACTGCAGCAGGGAGATCACAAGGGAGATGTACAGGGGCAGAATCCGCAGAAAGGACTGTTTGAAGAGTATCCCCGTCACCGTGATCCCCACCGCTGTGACAATGAGCAGAATTTTCAGAATATGCTGTCTGAGAAAGTCTTTGAGTTTCATATGCCGCCTCGGTTATTTTCTGTCGGGAATTCTTTCAAGCACCTTTTTGTAGGGCATGAGCATTCCCTCGGTCATCCTGCCGCCCATCATCTTTTTCAGCTTCGGGCTGGACATCATGGCACCCACCGCGTACATTCCGATCATGGTGCCGGGCTTCTTCTGGGGGAAGTCGTACTGTCCGTGTTCCTTGTAGAACCGGTGGTCAGCTTTCATCATGCCCTGCATCAGCCAGATCAGGTCGCGGAAAATCTTCATGCCGCCCACGCCGTAGAAATTCTGGGGCTGGGTGTACCCGGTATCCAGAGCGCGGCACAGGGTCTTCGCCATTTTGTCAATCTCTCCGTCGGGATCACGTTCATCGGTGGCTACGCCGCAGAGGTAGTTCTGTCCTACCTGTGCACGTCCTTCCACGATCATCTGCAGGTTGAATTCACGGGAATAGGGACCGCTGACGATGTACCCGATGGGCATTCCCATGGTCACGGTACGGTGTCCGTTGCAGAACTGACGGTCGTCGTACATTTTGAACCGTGCACCCATGGAGTGATCCTTCACGGTGAAGGCGTACACGATGGCGTCCGCGGTCTGCAGATCGTTCCGGAGGAAGCTGTCGAATCCGTCGGTGTAGATGCACTTGCCGTCGGCGGCGCAGTTGAAGCACCCCAGGCATCCGCCACGGAAGGGGTAGTCTCTCAGATTCACCACACGCACATCCCGCTCACATACAGCGGCAAAGCGCGCGATCATGCTCCGCAGTCCGATGTCCTCCTCGGCATAGTCGGAAACCACCACGATATCCCCGGGCTTTTCCTCAAAATTCACCGGTACGGACACGGGAGCGGGCTCAAAGTCCGGCTGTGCTTCCGGGAAGGATTCGTACACGTCGTTTTTCACGCACCAGACGGTGTGCTTCCAGAATTCCCGGGCTTCCTTCCGTCCCTTGTCTGACAGCAGATCGTCCATGTCGGCGGACAGCCCCCGCAGGTACTTCATCCCCAGATCCTGACAGTTGTCCTGAATATACCGATGTGCGGTTACGTCATAGAAATGCTTGGACGTGGTAATCTGGGTGGCAAACTTTCCCCTCAGATCCACGCCGCTTTCCTTGGTCAGTTCAATGAACCGGTGCAGCTGGCTGGGTGCGATGAAGGTGTACACCGGATAGGCGAACAAAATCAGATCCGCACGCTCCAGGGCTTCCGTGGCAGGGGCAAAATCCCGCTCCAGTGCCTTGATTCTGTGACCGGCGTTGAGAATTTCAAACTCGTGATGACGGCAGCATTTCTGCAGGTACAGCACCGTCTGCAGCGTGATGCTGTCTTCCCCCTTGGGACTTCCGTTGACAACCAAAATATGCATGGCATACTCCTTACAGAATTATTTTACTGTCTTTATTATAGCGCATCTACGGAAGAATTGCAATAGATTACCGTACCAGAATCCGCAGCACATGACCGGCCTGGGAGTTGTAGGGATTCCCTTCCAGCACATACTGGGGGATCCGGTACTCTCCGGCATCGATTTCCGCATAGTATGCACTGTGCCAGTGACCGCAGAACACGCCCCGGATCACGTCCCCGTTTTCCCGGATCAGGCGGTATACCCGGCGGGTGGCCTCATCGTCATTCCGGGTCGGAGAACCGATGGCACGGCGGAAATTCTGCATTTTTCCGTCACATGCCCACAGGGTGGGGTAGGCTTCGTCCTCCGGCACCCCGGTGTCAACCGGCTCATGCTGGAACAGGAGGACTGCCAGATGTTCCCGGCGCGCCTTCTCAATATCCGCCGACAGACGATTGTACTGGGAATCGGTGTAGCATCCCCGGCTGTTGTCGAGAGCGATACACATAGCCTTGCCGCCGATGATGCGGGACTCATAAAACATATCGTGCCGCCAGAATTTCTCCAGAACCGCCAGCCGGCTCTCAAGGGAAGTCTGATCGGAAACGCCCGTCTGCATCTGCCGCACCAGCTCGTGACCGCCGAGACAGATCATGGTATCGGGATAGGGCTCCCAGATGTACTGTTCGGTCAGCTCCATGGCACCCTCGGACAGGTAGTCCAGAGTATCCCCCGTGATGACGACCTGATCGGCGAATTTCGCAAACGCCATGGCCGCCTGAATTCCCTTCACCGATGCGGCGTTTGCCAGCCATTTCCGATGCTGCAGGGTCAGGGCAAGTTCTTCATTCTCCCGGTCATGCTCATTGCAGTAATTGAAATGCACATCCGTGATCTGGTCAATCTCCACGGTTTCTCCGCCGAGGCCCGTGTCAATAACGATTTCGCGGAAGTATACGCCGCTTTCCTTCACGCGGTACAGGGATCTGACACCCTCACCGCAGATATGCTCGGTTCCGCCGGCAAAATATGCCGCTCTTTCTTCTGTATTTTTCATATCAGTCTCCCATTTCTGTCGGATTTATCCGAAATATTTGCGCCACGGAAGGGCATCCGCAAACTCGAAATGCTTTTTCAGCAGAGCCGTACAGGCACCGATGATGCTGCCGTTGATGAGGGCACAGACCACGGTTCCCCAGTTCACGCCGATGAAGGTGCCGAATCCGAAGAACGCGAAGGACAGGATCACGCTGATCCCGCAGCTGATGCAGTCGTACACGGTCTTGACCTTGCTGATCTCCCATCCGTGTCCCACAGCGATAACCTTGACAAACAGTTCGTAGGCTTCCGGGGCAATGTAGGTGTGGAACAGCAGCGCCACGCCCAGGGAGCAGACCACCATGCCGAGAATATACCACACAATCCGCCACACGATGCCCTCAGCGGGAAGCGCGGAACAGAGAAGCATGACACCGTCCAGGGTAAAGCCGTAAATCACCGCAGTCACGAAGGAAAACAGGTACATCATCCTGAATTTCCGGGTCACGATGCCCAGAATCACCAGCAGAAGCGCCTGGAAGGTGTATTCCGCCATGCCGAAGGTGAAAAACGGCAGATATTCGGAAATCTTCACGTGGAGAATGTACGCCGGAGATACCACCATGGACATCCCGAATGCGGCTTTTTCCATCAGCGCCGTACCCAGTGCAAGGATCACGATGCCGAGAATATAGGCGGCTTCGGCGTATAAGGTTCGTTTTTTCATAAGTATCTCCTGAAACAGTCAGAAATAAGCAAAAAACAGCTTCGCGTGTTTGATATAGAAACACGAAAAGCTGTTTTTTGATTCACGCTATTATATCACACGCCGCGGGCTTTGTCAACCGTTGATTTCGTATGTGGAATATTCCGGAGCCGTGTAGGGATGTGTCCGGTTCTGGAACATGACAAACCGCTTCTTTCCCCGGAGATTATGATACAGCGCGGTCACCCCGGAGGGCGGACATACATAATCCCCCAGTCCGGAGTCGAGAACGGTCTCGCATCTCACCCGGGAAGCGAAGGATGCGGTGTCGTAGTAGTCAAGACCGGGAGCCGCTTCGGGACGCCATCCGCCCAGCTTTCCGGCTTCCACGGCTCTGAGGTCGCACAGCCACGGCTTGCAGATGATGAGCTTGTTCACGCCGGAATCCAGAGCCGCCGCCGCAGTGGCCTGGAATGCCCCCATGCTTCCGCCGGATACCGTCACATTCACACCGTCCCACTGGGGCAGAGTCCGGCAGTAGCGGATTGCCTGCAGAACCCGGAGAACCATGTACCTGAAGTATACGGTATCGGGATTCCTGTTTTCCTCGCGATTGAAGCCGAATCCCCGGTACACGTCCTTCTCCAGCTGCTTGTAATACTTCAGAGGTCTGCCGTTTTCCAGTCCGTGGGGATTGATGTACAGCTGAATGGCGTGAGCCTTGGTGGGAATGGGCGCGGATGCCACACTGTATCCCATGCAGCTGACAATGATGGGCAGGGATTTTTCCGGTGCATTTTTCGGAATCCGCAGATATCCGGACACCGATGCAGGTCCCGGGCAGGCGATCTTCATGTCATACACGTCATCCCCCGGATCTCCGCATCGGAACAGATTCTTCTCAATTACATCGGGCTTCACCGGATCCAGTTCCTCCCGGATCACGGTCTGCCAGAATTCGTCGAAATCTGCGGGAATTTCCCCGGTCTGGGTGATTTCGTCAAATCCCACGCAGGCGCCGCCCTCGAAGATGTCGCACCCCTTCATGGGCTTGCCGTCCTCACCGCAGGCTTTCACGATCAGGTGGACGTATCCCGCCTTCTCAGGCTTCACGGTGTATGTGAATTCAGATCCGCCGGGGGATACGCCTTCCTCTCGATTGCCGTTGTCATCCCGCATGGTGTATGCGAAAGAAGCACATTCCACAGGCTCGCCCTCATGTATCAGCTTCAGACGGAAGGTGATCTCCTCGCCGGGCAGGTATGTCATGGCATCCCGTTCCGTGGATCCGATGAAGTATGCGTTTTCCACCAGACGGTTGGGCAGCAGGCTCAGTCCCAGATCACTGCATCCGGTGGTTTCGCACCAGCCTCTGCGGAGTTCGTACGGATCGGGCATCGCGTTCAGATATTCCCCGTCTTCTTCGCCGTATTCTCTCAGGTAATCATCAAATTCAGCCGGTGCGAAGGATTTTCCGCCGATCCGGTTGAACAGCTTCCTGTTGTTGGTATAGTACCAGTTGTCATGCATCTTCATCTGCGCCTCCGCTTCGGGGGAGATGATGGAGTACATGGCCGCCCCTGCCGCATCCAGGAACGTGTTCTCGCTGATGTCCAGGCATCCGCCCTCGGTGGCTTCGGGAATCCGCCACATGAACAGGTGATGTCCCATGGGCTGGGGATAAATCTCGGAGGAGCGGGGCTTGGTATCGCCGTATCCGGAGAAGCCGTATCCCGCGTACACGCAGGTATTTCCGGTGAACGAGGAATTCACGGACATCTTATCCCGTCCCTCGTAGGCACCCATCCCGTAGTTGGCGAAGAAATTGTTCCGCATAACGAGATTGTGTGCTGGCTGACACTTCGCCGATCCCTGATGGGTGATGCAGGAGTCGAAAATTTCGTTGAAATAGCAGTCCTCGATGAGGATATCGTCGCCCTGTTCCCAGAATTCAACGGCGTTGCCGAAGCGGATTCTCAGGTTCCGGTTCCACACCGAGCCGCCGATGAAGCAGAAGGAACACCGGCGGATAATCATGTGGTGGGAGCCGCCGGACATGGCGTGAACGCCGCTTCCGAAGAATCCCAGATCCTCCGTAATGGTATAGGGCACATTGTTTGAGAGATTTCTCCTGCCCCACAGAGCGCACTCGATGTGACGGTATACCTGACCGGGGTTGCCCACGCTGTACACCAGCACCTTCACTTCCTCGGGAACGGTTTTCTGCTCCGCCATTCCCATCCGGGTATCATGCCAGTCCCCCTGGGCGCACAGGTAGTCCTCTTCCCAGCGGAGAGTTGCGCCGACCGTGGTACCGTCCTGATTGGTGTAGATGAAATTGCAGGCTTCCGTGGGCAGATCCTTCGTGTACCGCCATACATTGGGTCTTTCCTCTGCCCAGTCCGCCGGATCACTCACGTCCGCGGAACCGACGAAAACCGGAATCTCCCCTTCACCGTAGGCACCGTAGGTGATGTATCCGCTCGCGTCCCCGGATACCCGGATCAGGCGGTCCCGGATCACGCTGCCCCTGCGGAACAGAACGCTGTCCCCGGGCTTCAGCTCCAGATCCGTATACGTCAGCCGCGCCGTTTCCGGAGTCAGCCCGTCGTTGCTCATTCCCCCGTGAATGGGGTCAATATAGTAAATCATAACAGTCTCCTTATTTCAGATTCACAATCGTCACTGCCGCGCCACGTCTCGCCCAGCTTCCGCAGCCGACTGTGCAGATAATGTACAGCTTTCCGTCATGCTCCACCGCCGCCGGATAGTGCCAGTTGACGGCGTTATCCCATCCCGGCTCTGCGGAATCGTGGAGAATCCGGCACTTTGTGAACCGCATTGTCCCCGGCTCCGTCAGATACAGGGCAAGCCGCCGTCTGTCGGAGTGTGTGATATTCCCGATCCACCAGTGCCGCCCGTTGGTTAGAGTTCCGCAGCAGATCTTGGAGCTGACCGCCGGAATATCGTACGCCATAGGGGATGACCATGTCTCGCCCCAGTCATCGGAGCGGTACACGATGGGCACCCGTCTCCTGTCGTTGCGGCTGAACATCCAGATGGAATCCCCGTCAATGATGGGGCTGATTTCCGGATGAACGAAGGCGGATCCGTCGGGGAGATCCCCGTTTTCCGCAATCTTCACCAGCCGCCACTCTGTGTCAATCCTGCCGTCATCGGAGATCAGCACGGCGGGAGTGTTTGGGAAGCTGTCAAGTTCGCACACCCGTCCCGCGATCATGAGCTTCCCGTCCGGCAGAGGGATCACGTTTGTGTTCAGCTTGAAGGGCACGGGTCTTGACCACAGCAGCTCGAACCGGTCGGTTTCTTCATTTAATATATAGCAGTCGAGCGCGTGGATCAGATCCGGCCCCACCATCT
This sequence comes from Clostridia bacterium, assembly GCA_017407225.1. GTDB lineage: Bacteria > Bacillota > Clostridia > Oscillospirales > CAG-272 > UMGS1696. The sequence goes on from JAFQWY010000102.1 coordinate 8,956, forward strand.
GATTGATGAGCATATAGAGATGCCCGTCCGCCTTGCCATAGACCGGGGGGCAGAACATGATCTTCCCGGTGGGATCGTCGCAGATCACTTCTTCGTGCTCCCATGTCAGTCCTCCGTCATAGGATCGCTTTCCCCGGATGGGGCATCGTCCGTGCAGCTCGGTCGTGTGGTTGTTGTACCAGGATGCAAACAGCACGCCGTTGTATTCCGTAATCGCGCATTCGTGCAGAAAGCCGTACACCTCATCGGGAAGGGATACCGGAACCGTGACGCAGTCCGCAAATTTCTCCTCCGCGGTATCCAGAAACTTCACCGTCTCCAGTATGGATTCCAGATTTCTGTCCGCGTCGTCATAGTAATAAAATCCCATGGCAGTCCTCCGTCAAAGTGCAATCTCAACGGTGCCGTCGAAGGCTTTGTGAACCGTATCCGCGTTGTCCTCCGCCCATCGGTTCACGGCGGGAGCATCCCCGTACATATCCGAACGCATGGTTCTGTCGCCGGCAACGGAAATGGGGATCAGCACCGTCTTCGCATCGGTTTTCTTGTAGAAATCCATATTGCCCGTGTCGCACAGTCCGTGATGGGGCAGCTGAAGAATATCGGATTTGAGGGCATTTCCATACCGCCATACCGCGATCTGCATGGTGCGGTGGTAGGCATCCCCGGTGAACATGATTTTCTTGCCCCCGCCCTGCACGGTGAAGATCAGGGACAGCTGATTGGGATTGTCCAGAATCGTCACATCGGTGGGAGTATAGAGATAGTGCACCGTCATGCCGTCCACGGTCTGCTTTTCATCCACTGCGGGCAGATGATGGGGCGCCCCGGTTGCTTCGTGAATTTCGGTAAAATGGGGGTACACATACCCGATGCCGTTTCCCTTCCGGTCGCGGAATTCCTCCGGAAAATGGTACACCAGCTCCTTCACTTCGATCCGCGCCGCCATCTCCGGGCTGCGGCAGATTCCCAGCAGTGCACCGTAGTGATCCGAGTGGGGATGGGTGATGATCCACTTCTCGATCACGGCGCGTCCGCCGGCGTATTTTTCAAGAAGCGCGAGAAACTCCTCCGCATCCCCGGCGTTTCCTCCGTCCACGGCGATGATCTTTCCGTTTTCCGTTACGATCAGGTATCCCATTCCAGCAGCCGCCCAGCCGACCTTGCTGTCGAACGCGCCGCTGTACAGGGATTCCTTCGTCATATACTGTATCAGTTTTTCCATACCCAGCCTCCGAAAACAGGTGTTTTTGTTGATATTTTACACGATAAACCGGGACTTGTCAAGGGATTTATCCGGCATTATCCATAAACCGCAGCCATGCCCGGCACCGTCAAAAATTTTTTTGAAATTTTTCCGAAAATCCTGTCACAAAATCCGCCGCCGATTGTTTCTGTATATGTAAGTGCACAGTCTGCCATTTTTTCTCCATTTTACACTTGCCATATCTGCATTTGTGTGATACAATGCAGACATACAAGGGAGGTCACATATATGCTTGATTTTTATCTGCTCATGCTGGATACAGCACAGCAAAACATATTCATACAGCTCTGGGAAAAACACAGCGAACGCCTTCTGTACCGCGCCTACGGATATCTCGGGCACCGGGAAGCCGCCGAGGAAGCCGTGGGGGATACCTTTCTGTCGCTGATGAAGCATTTTTCCCGTTACGAAGACTGCAGTGAGGACGAGCTGCTGGCACTGCTTCTCACCATCCTGGACAACACCATGCGCAATCAGACCAAGCGGTCTTCACGGATCCGGTTCATCTCTCTGCAGAGGAACGACGAGCCGGATCTGGATCTGACGGACAGCAAAACGGATCCCGCCGAGATTGCCCTGAGCCGCATAACGGTTCAGCGGATCATGGAGCTTCTGACCCAGCTGCCGCCCATCTACCGGGAGGTGCTGGACCTGAGGCTTCTCCGGGACTGGAGCTATGATACCATCGCGGAACTTCTGGGCATCACCCCGGAAACCGCCAGAAAACGATTCGAGAGAGGCAGACGGATGATTCTCGACGCCCTCGCCGAAGAAAGGAGTACTAACGATGACTAACGATTTTGACACCCTTCTGAAAGAAGCCGTCATCCTGCAGAAACAGAAGGAAACGGACGACTTCAAAAACACCCCTCCCATGGTCTTCCGGGAAAAATTCAGCCGGAAAATGGAAAAAATTCTGCAGAATCCCCACCGCAGAATCACGGTCAGACAGATTGTGGCGATCACCATAGCCGCCATCACAGTGCTGACCTTCCTCGGCATGGCGGCGCTTCCCGAGCTGCGCAATCCCTTCCGGTGGCCTCTGCTGACCATTGACGGGAATCATGCCGGCTACGGTTCTGCCGCTGAGCTGGAGCACGGGCTTCTCCATCTGATCACGGGCAGCGGAAAGGACGGATGGTCCATCGAAACCTACGATGCCGAAACCGGCGAGACCTCATCCCTCCCCATCCCTGCCCTGGACGGTGCCGATATCCAGTGGCGCGATCTGTCCGTATACGACGGAACCTACCGTCTGCTGGGATATTCCGACTCCTTCCGGTACTACACGGTTTCAAAGTCCGGGGAAGTTCTCCGGGAGTATCCCGCTCCCCTCCTTGACGATTACCTGGACGATCCCGCCATCCGGGACTGCCGTCTGTATCTGATGGGGGACGTGATCGTCATCGCCTGCACTAAACGGAACACCCCTCTCCCCAACGACTCCCGCGAGCTTCATCTGTATGATCCCGCCGCAGAGACCCACCGGTATCTGGGGACCAATACCATTTCCTGCTCCACATCCGGGGAAAGCCTGTATTTCATCAAAGAAAACAACGATGACGTCTTCGCCTCTAACGGTTACCATCCCTACACCCTGTACCGCATGACCGATCCGAACAAAGAGGCGGAAACTGTCGCCCATCCCGATACACCAATCCCCACATATACTTACGGGGACTCCTTCGCCTATGATGAGGAACACAACCGCCTGTACAGCACCCGGGGCAAACAGCTCATCGCCACGGATATTGAAACCGGACAGTACAGCATTGCCATGGAATCGGATACCTACTTCACCATCGATCAGGTTCAGGACGGTATTCTCCTGTACCGTTCGGAAGGCGCCTACCGTCTGTACAAACTGCCCGCCGAATATTTCGAGATGACCGACCGGGATCAGCTGACCGCCCTCCGCATCGCACAGCCTTCCCCCACACCGGAGTTTTCGGAAAAAAACGAGGCCTATTCCGCCGTATTCCGCACCATGTGGGAAGAAAACTACAATATGTTCGGCACCTATGTGTACACCGCGGACTATGAAAACACCATTCTCACCAAGCTGCAGAACGGCGATGACGATTTCGACATTTTCTATCTGGACAGCGGTATGCCCCAGCTGTTCCGCGGGGAATACCTGACGGATCTGACGGATTACAGCGTCATCACCTCATCCTACAATGCCATGCTTCCGGGCGTAAAATCCCTCTGCACCGTGGACGGCGTCACCGGGCTGGTTCCCGTGTCCATGTACACCCTCATGATGCGCCGGGACAACAGCCTCTACAGCGAGGTTCTGGAAATCCCCGACACGCTGGATGAGCTGTCCTCCATTGTGCAGACCTCCATTCCGCCCCTGCAGTACTCCCTCAGATTCATGTCCGGATCCGCGCTCCACACCCTTCTGCTCCCCTGGTTCGAGCAGGTTTCCGACAACTATATCAGCGGAAAACTCAGCCGCAAGGAAGCGGAAGAGGCCATGGCCGATCTGTTTGAGCTGGCCGGAGTACTGTCGGATGCGAAGAATGTCTGGATCGGCTCCGGTTCCTTCCTGAAAAAAGCGTACCTGATGTGCGTCCAGAACGAAGGAATTCTCTCCACGGTTCCGGCACAGGGGGATATCACCGTCGCCCCCATGACAAAGGTGACGGATGACTGCGCTTACTCCTTCAACGGAGGCTACTACGCCGTCAACCCCAATTCCCCCCACAAAAAAGAAGCGGCCGCATTTCTCGCCTACTACACCATGCACTTCCGGAATCCGTCAAACGGCAATCTCTCCCTCGCCCAGCTGTATGAGGGATTCGATCCCGCCGATGTCCCGGAAGAAAAATTCTATTCCTATTCTTTTTACGGGATCACTCAGCCGTCCACGGAAGGAAGCGAAGCCGCCTACGAAGTGTTCAAAAAGCAGCTGAAGAACAGCATCCGCACATGGGAAATCTCCGGATATTCCCAGTATCTGTCCTCTGCGGTTCAGGGCGTTCTCGGCGGTACCCTCACAGCAGAAACCGCTGCGGAAGAAACCCTTGACTTCATCGACGGACGGGTCACCCAGTAACAAACCTCCCCCGAAAGGAGTCTGACATGAAAAAACTGACCGCCATACTGCTCTCCCTCCTGATGCTTGTATCCTGCACGCCTGCGGAGAACACTGCATCGGATGACACCGGACTTCACGGAACCTCCGCTGCACAGGATGAACCTGCATCGGTTTATGAACCGAAAGGCACTCTCACCGTCACCCTGCCCTATCTCGCTTCACTTGGGGATTTTCCGGAAGGCGGCGGCATGACCGGAGCACATTTCTGCGATCCGCAGGTATATATCACGGAAGACTGCGTGTATGCTTTCCGGGTGGGTGACAACAGCAGCCGGATTGATGTGTACACGGACGGCAATTACACCTCCCCGTCCTCCTCCGTAGATCTCGGGCACGTCATTTATCCTCTCGCCTTTGCCGTGAACGAAGACTGCATCATTGTTCTCGAAAATTCCGCAGATAACAACAGTGCATGGCGCTTCTCCGCGGACGGAATCCTGATCGAGCAGGTGCCCACTGACACCCACCGGTGGCATACCGAATTCCGCACCGCTGTCCTGGGCGAGGATTACTATTATCTTGAAGAAAAAGGCCTCACCGCCGAAATCACGGATTCTGTCGAAGGTCAGCAGGAATACACCCTGCACCGCTGCAGTCCGTGGACGGGAGAAAGCTCCGTGATCGGAGAAAACGTCTGCGCCTACTGTGTCTCGGACGGAAATGTTTACTACGTCACCGAAGGCATGAACGATGAGTTTGAGACCGAATACCGCCTGTACCGCTATATTCCGGAAACCGCGGAATCGGAGGAAGTTTCCGTACTGAATCTGCTCTCCCGCGATTATATCCGCCCTCTCATGCCAAACATCGCCTACGACAGCGTGAATCACGTATTGTATTACAGATACAGCGGCGCGGGATTTGCCTGCCATCCCGACACCGGAGAAAACGTGCAGATCAGCCGGGATGCGCCCGTTCTGCTGAATCTGTCCCACGGAAAGCTGGTACTGAAAAGCGGGGGTGACTCAGCCGAGCTGTACGAAACACCGGAGAATCCCGAAGATCTGTCCGCGCAGATGCCCACGCTTCTTGCAGCGGATTACAGCATCGGCGGAGAGCAGAATACCCTCTACTACGACAAAATCCTGTCCGTCATGGAAGAGTCCGGAACCTACATCTCCGTGAAGCCTGCCTATACCTCCGATGACCGCGCCGAATACGCCCACACCATGGCGAAGAAGCTCATGGCCGGAGACGATGATTTCGATATTTTCAGGATTACCACGGAAATGTCCGCCCTCATGAAGGAGCAATACTACGAAAACCTCTCGGAATACGAGGTTCTTGCGCCGCATTTCAACCGTATGCTCCCCGGCATCCCGGAGCTGTGCACCATTGAAAGCACTCTCGCCCTTGTTCCGACAAAGCTCTCCTACGATATGCTGTACATCCACGACCGCTTTGCCGAAGTCACCGCCGATCTGCCTCTCTCCATGGAATCCGTCTGCGAATTTGCGGATCGGATTTCTACACAGCTGAAGGACGGTGTGCCGTTTCTGGTTCTGCCCAATGCCTACGTATTCTTCCGTCCGTGGTTCGCCCAGTTCGCCTCCAACTACATCTACGGGGACATGGACGATGACACCGCCGCAGCCGATCTTGCAGAGCTGTACCGCACCATTGCCGCCCTCATCGAACATCCCTCCGTTGCCGTCAGCACGGAGCCGGGGCAGGATTCCTATATAGAGCTGAAGCGTTCCGTCAGCAGCCGGAGCAAGTCCGTCAAATCCGGTCGGCGGCTGGTTCCCTGCTTCCCCGTGAAGGAAGGCTACCGTCCCGTGGTCAGCGGCGAATTCTGGGCGATCAATCCCAATTCAAAGAATAAGGAGCTTGCCGCGGACTTTCTCACCGCCGTAATGGTACAGGAACAGAGAAACAGCGAAACCCTCATGTACGATATCTGGGATGACAACTCCTCCTACGCGGCCGGAGCGGAAGAGCTGTTTGACGCCATGAAGACCGCCGCCGCAGTTTCCCTGCGAAGCTACGACATCCCGGATCTGATTCCCATTCTCGCCGAGCAGTTCGGCCGCATGGAAGCCGGCACACTCACCCCCGAGGATGCCGCCGCAGAGCTGTTCCGATACCTGAAAATGACCAGAAACGAATAACAACGGAGGTGTCTATGAAAAAACCGACTGCACTGCTGCTCTCCCTCCTGATGCTGGTGTCCTGCACGCCGGGAGCCCATCCGGATGAACAGACGGATACCGACGATGACGGATACCGGTACAACATGGATCATGTCACCATGGAAATCCCCGTCGGGAATATCAACACCACCCTTGAGGAAATCGCATCCTTCGGCACCTATGCCGGGGACGGTTCCACATCGTATACTGCACCCATGACCGCCATGACGGAGGAAAAGCTTTACGTCCTGTACTATTTCCCCGATGAAGTGGCCGCCGCCGGGCGTGATGCTGTCCGGGCCTACGAAGGACGGATCAATACCATACAGATCTATCCCATAACGGACCTGACGGCAGAGCCTGAGGAAATCACCCTTGCTTTCCCGGAAGGAACCGGCATGGCATGGAGTATGTCCGTGGAGGAAGCAACGGGTGAAATTGCCATTCTTGCCCAGGTCGACACTGCCATCCAGCTTCAGCGGTATGCCTCGGACGGAAGCTTTCTCTCTGCGGAATCCTACAATATCGGGGAATACGGTGACTTTACCACATGGATCCGTCTGGTCAGAGGGGATGTCTATTTCACAACCTATCAGGCGGAGGACAGCGCAGGACAGTATATCTATCACGACCTGTGGATCTGGCGTCAGGGAGAAGAGAAAGCGGAGCAGATCGGGGAGTATCTTGCCGGCTACTTCGCCACCTCTTCCTCCGTGTACACCGTTGAGATGTATACCGAAGACGGCACTTACTCCTCTGATGAGATTCTGAAAATATACAACCCCAACTCCGACAAAAAGATCACCCAGAAGAAATTCTCCCACGAAGCCCTCAACTGGTTCAATGCCTCCGCTTACGACACAGAAGCCGACCGGATCTGGCAGGGTGCCTCCGACCAGCTGTATACCTGTACGCTGGAGCCCTACACACTGACCCGGGTAGCCGACGGTATGGGAGCTTTTCTGGAAGTCCGCGATGCCCGGTACGGCATTCTGACCGTTGTCAGCGATTACCAGAAAGTGATCCTTTACCGGATTCCGGAAACGCCGAAGGATATCACGGACGGGCTGACCGAGCTGAATTTCTGCCGTTATGAGGATGTGACCTCTGCAAAAGCCAGCGATACTCTGGAGTCCGCCTCCGATCCCTTCAAAATCCTGCTGGCAAACGGGTACAACATGAAGGCGGCCACCGCCTATGCCTCGGATGACACGGAGGAATACACCTTCACCATGGCGAAAAAACTCATGGCAGGTGACACAGACTTCGATCTCTTCTATGTGACCACGGAAATGTCCTCCCTGTTCAAGGAGGGGTATTTCGAGGATCTGTCGGAATACTCCATCCTCGATGAAGCTTATGATCTGCTCCTGCCGGGAGTCCGGGAAATCTGCTCCATCGGCGGCACGGAGGTATTCGTCCCGGCCTATCTCAGCACCGCGCTCCTCGCCGCCGACAGCACCTTATCCCCGGAAGAATTTGTCATGCCCAAAACATTCGGAGAGCTGATGAATCTCCGCACGCATCCCCGCACCGAGGGAACATATTTCTTAACCGGAGCAGTGCTGCACAACATGATGTACCCGTGGTTTGAGCAAACAGTCTCCAACTTCATGGCATCACGCGACTTTGACGATGTCCTGTACGACGATCTCGTCACCCTGTACCGCGTGGGTACGGAACTTGCGGAGGATCCCAACATCCTGATTCAATACGAAGCGTCGCGGAAGCCGTCCCTGTTTATCCCCAACCTTGCCGGAATGATCGAGAATTTCGGAAAGGACAGAACCGTCCTTCCGCTCGTTCCAGTCCGTGAGGATTACCGAGGAAGTGTCAGCGGTGAATTCTGGGCAGTCAATCCCAACTCCCCCAACAAGGAAGCCGCCGTGATCTGGCTGACCGCGTACCTGCGGATGTGCTATAAATCCGCCAATACCACTGACGCTCCCTCCTACTTCAATATCGCGGATGCGGAAGAAAAAACGGATCCCGCCACCCTCGCCCTCCGTGAAATCCTGGACGACTGTGTCCGCAGCTATGAATTCCCCGGCTTCCGGATGTACCTGTACTACAAGTACCGGGATATCGCAAAGGGAAAACTCACTCCCGAACAGGCCGCACAGGAAACATTCAACTACGTAAAAATGGCCCGGGACGAATAAAAAAAGGAGTACCTATGAAAAAACTGACCGCCATACTGCTTGCCGCCCTTCTCCTCATGGGATGCAGCACCGGGGATTCCGGGACACGGCTTCCTCCCTATGAAGCTGTCACCGAAAACACCCTCAGCGAATCCTATACCTATGATCTGTCCCACCTGGTTCTGGAACCCCAGTCCGCGCAGATGACATCCTCCATGAAGCTCTGCAAAGAGCTGGCGGATCATTACCCGTACGATTATTTATATACGGAGACCGCTCCCCTGGTACGGTTTCTGGACGGAAAAACCATCGTCCTGCGCCGGTATCCTGAGGAAGTCATGGCACAGGGAACGGAAGCTTTATGGGAATTCGAGCACGATCCTCTCAATGCGTATCTGCTCAACCGGATCGAGGTTTACACCGATCATGACTACACCGCCGAGCCGGAGGTGATCGCGCTGACAGGACACGATGAGGCTTTTACCGCCGACAGCTTTGAGTATCTCCCGGACAGGGATGTATTCATCACCGTCACCTACAGAACCCATGTGTCCGATCCCCGTCTGCTCACGCTTCACACCTTTGACGGAGACGGAAATTTCCTGTCCGAGGAAGATATCTATCCCCCGTCCTTTGAGGATAATCCTCTGACAGAATTCCGTCTTCTGAACGGGGATCTGTACTTTGATTCGGAGGACTTTGACCTCTACCGATACCGCACGGACACCGGTGAGGAAACCCTCATCGACACCGCCGTTCTGGGGATGTCCGTACAGGACGGAAAACTGCTCTTCATGAAGCAGGATTTCGCCGAAGATTATACCCTCGAATACCGCGCCATGGAATATGATCCCGTCACCGGGGACTCCCGTATGCTCATGCTGCTGGGAGGGGATATTGCCGGTCAGCACATTAAGCGGGACACCGGCTTCCACATGGCGTATGATTACGAAAACAGCATCCTGTACTACGGTGTGGATACGCTCCCCGCCACCGCCGCACACGGAATCCGCACTTACCGGGAAGGGGACGAAAACTACACGCAGGTTCTCATCCGCTCGGATCCCAGCCCTGTGTGGATCGAGGATCTGCAGATTCACGACGGACACCTCACCGTCACCTTCGGGCGGAACCACACGCTGATCTACAAACTTTCCGATACCCCAGCCCCGGCGGATGAGGGCAAGGAGCCGCTGAACCTGTGTCTTTACGGTGTGGACTCCGCCCGCGGCTACCGCTCCGATGCCTTCAGTCTCATGGAAGCCGCGGGATATCCCGCCAAGCCCATGGGCACCTATCTCTCCTCCGATGAAGACGAATATGCCTTCACCATGGCGAAAAAGCTCATGGCCGGGGACAACGATTTCGACATCTTCATGGTGAACACTTCCATGTGGGAAATCATGAAAGAGGGCTTCTATGAGGATCTGTCCGGGTATTCCGTCCTCGACCGCATGTACGGGGAAATGTACCCCGGAATCAAGCGGATCTGCACCATCGGCGATACCCCCGCGCTCTGGCCCGTAATTCTGTATACCAATGTGATGTACACCGACAACTCTCTTGCAGACACCGGTGCGCCGTCCGTTTTCGGGGATCTGCCCGGACTGCGGGATACCGTTCTTCCCTCCCTCACCGGGGACGGCACCTGCTTCATGGCGGATTACAGCATCCGGAATCTGGTTCTGCCCTGGTTCAGGCAGTTCGCCGCCAACTACATGGGACGGGACATGGGCAGCCGTCAGGCAGAGGAGGATCTGCTCTCCCTCTACCGCACCGCCGCCGCACTCATGGATGGGGACGGCATCGTGACCGGAGAGGACTACGCCTCCGCAAAACCCTGGATCAAACACCGGAAAATTCCCCTGCAGAAGGCAAACGGCGTCAGGGAAAACCAGACCGTCTCCGTACTTCCCCCCGCCATGGAGGGATATGCCCAGGTTATCGAAGGCACCTTCTTCGCCATCAATCCCAACTCGCCGAGGAAGGAAACTGCCGCCGTATTCCTCGCCTGCATCGCGGAGCTGAACCGTCTGCAGACCGCGGATCTGTTCGATATCCGGTTTGATGACACCGTATACGCCGACGGAAGCGAAGAATCCGCCGCTGTTCAGGCCGCTCAGCTGGCATCGGGAATCCGGTATCAGGAACCTGCCGATCTTCTCTCCATGCTGACGGAACACATGGAAGCCATTCAGTCGGGCACGCTCACTGCCGAGGACGCCGCAGAAGAGATGCTCCGGTATCTGAAAATGCTGAAAAACGAATAATTCGCAGGGGGATATCTGTATTTGCAGAAATCCCCCTGTTGACAATATCTGCTTTTTGTGATATATTATATACAAACGCATACAGCCCCCCCGTACACAGGAGGTGTCTATGAAAAAACTGACCGCAACTCTGCTTGCCCTACTGATGCTGGTGTCCTGCACCCCGGGCTCCCATCCGGATGAACAGGCGAACCCCGACGATGACGGATACCGGTACGATCTGGATCATATTTCACTGGAAGTGCCCTCCGGAAGCATCAGCACAACCCTTGAAGAAATCGCATCCTTCGGTACCTATACCGGGGATGGCTCCCTGATGGTAACCGCACCCATGACCGCCATGACGGAGGAAAAGCTTTACGTCCTGTACTATTTCCCCGATGAAGTGGTGGCCGCCGGTCGGGATGCCATTCGTGCCCACAAAGGTCTGATTACCACCATGCTGGTTTATCCCACAAACGACCTGTCCGCAGAACCGGAGGAAATCCCACTTCAGTTCCCCGAAAACGCAGCCTCCCGCTGGGATATGTCCGTGGATGACGGCACCGGGATCATCTCGATTCTGGGATACGCCGACGGAATCATGCAGCTTCAGCGGTACGCCCCCGACGGAAGCCTTCTCTCCATGACTCCCTATGATGTAGGCGAAATCGGATCCTTCACCACGTGGATCCGCCTGGTGGGAAATGACGTGTATTTTTCCACTTATCCGGAAGACAACGGTGTCGGCAGCCATCTTCATCACACGCTGTGGATCTGGCGGGAAGGAGAAGCGGAGCCTGAGCTGATCGGAGAACGCCTGTCCGGGTATTTCATCATGGACGGAAGCGTCTGCCTCGTTGACGGGTACAACGAAGACGGCACCTACAACGGCGAAGAAATCCTGCGCCTGTACGATCCGGATACCGGCACGAAAACCACCATTCATCAGTTCATCCACAAAACATGGGACAACTTCAATACCTCCGCCTATGATCCCGAAACCGGACGGATCTGGCAGGGTGCCTCCGATATGCTGCACACCTGCACACTGGAGCCGTACAGCCTGACCCATGTAAGCGACGGGATGGGAACCTTTCTGGAAGTCCGCGATGTCTCCCACGGTATCCTCACCGTTGTCAGCGATTGTCAGAAAGTGACCCTGTACAAAGTTCCCGATGTCCCGAAAGAGCTCTCGGAAGGGCGTAAATCCCTGAACTTCTGCCGTTTCTCCAATCCGGCCGAGTCCGTAAACAACGACCGCACGGACTCCATGCTGGATCCCTTCAAGATTCTGCTGACAAACGGGTACAACATGAAGGCCTCCACCGCCTATGCCTCCGATGACACGGAAGAATACACCTTCACCATGGCGAAGAAGCTCATGGCGGGGGATACAGATTTCGATCTCTTCTATGTGACCACGGAAATGTCCTCCCTGTTCAAGGAGGGGTATTTCGAGAATCTGTCGGAATATTCCATCCTTGATAATGCTTACGATCTGCTTCTGCCGGGAGTCCGGGAAATCTGCTCTGTGGGCGGCACGGAGGTACTCGTCCCAGCCTATCTCAGCACCACGCTCCTCGCTGCCGACACCACCTTATCCCCGGAAGAATTTGTCATGCCCAAAACATTCGGGGAACTGATGAATCAGCGCACAAATCCCCGCACCGAGGGAGCGTATTTCATGACCGCCGCAGTTCATCACAACCTCATGTATCCCTGGTTCGAGCAGACAATCTCCAACTTCATGGCATCCGATGAATTTGACGATACTCTGTACGAGGATTTTCTCACCCTGTACCGCACCGGTGCGGAGCTGGCGGAGGATCCCGACATTCTCATTCACTACGAAGCTTCCCGGAAGCCGTCCCTGCTGATCTCCAACGCCCTCGCGGGAATGGTCGAAAATTTCGGAGAAGGCAGAACCGTTTTTCCTCTGCCTCCCGTCCGGGTGGAACACAAAAAGAGTGTCAGCGGCGAATTCTGGGCCATCAATCCCAACTCTCCCAACAAGGAAGCCGCCGCGATCTGGCTGACCGCGTACCTGCGGATGCAGTATAAAAGCGCCGTCACCGTTGACGCACCTTCTTTCTTCCAAATCGCTGACGCCGGGGAAAAAGCGGATCCCGCCACCCTCGCCCTCCGTGAAATCCTCGACGACTGTGTCCGCAGCTATGAATTCCCCGGCTTCCGGATGTACCTGTATTACAAATATCAGGATATCGCAAAAGGGAAACTCACCCCCGAACAGGCCGCACAGGAAACTTACAGCTATGTGAAAATGGCACGGGACGAATAGTGACCGGGATTCCGTGCAGCTTTGATGACGCAAAAAATTATACCGTTCAATCACGATACAGGAGGTACTTCATGAAAAAACTGCTTTCGCTGTCCCTTTCCGCGCTGATTCTCGCCGGATCCCTAACCGCCTGCACCGCAGTTCCGGAAGAAGAAGGCTGTCTTTACGACTTCCCTCTGCCCGATCTGTACGCCGGATACGGAAATGTGGAGTCCGCTCTGCCCCTGTATCTGGAGGCCGAGCCCTTCCACGACACCCGCGGATATGACGAAAACGGGGAGCTCATCTGCGACGGATACGTCACCGCCCCTGCCCTCTGGATGGACGGTGACACGATTTATTCCATTGCACTCTATCAGGCTGAAGTCATCGACGGCGGATACGAAGCTCTCCTGACCACCGATGAATACGGCACCCTCCATGATCTGGAAATCCGCCGGGGAGATACCGTTGAAACCATCCGTCTCACCGGTCTGGAAGGACGGAAAATCCGCTTTTATCAGGGCAGAACCGAACCGGACGGCTCCTTCACCGTCCTCGCTGAGGATCTCACCGACTTCATTGTCAGTCAGACTTCCTATCCCTATGTCATGCGGTTTGACAAAGACGGTGCACTCAGAGAAGAGCTGCCCATCCTGCCCACCGGTGTTTTCCTCGAGCCCAGATACGTCCAGATGTGCGGAAATCTCATAGCTGTGCGGAACGAAAATGTACAGAACTACGACCGGGACCGCTACGGACATGTCATATCGACGCTGACCGTGTACAATCCCGATACCGGGGAGCTGAAAACCCTCTCCGAGACCACTGCATCCTTCTGCTGTACCGATGATTCTGTATACTGGATGGAAACCGAGCAGGAGATGGATATCCAGCGCATGGAGTTTGAAATCCACCGCTGGCTGTACCGCTGGGATCCGGTCACGGACACCGCCGAAAAGATCGACGAGGTGTTCAGCGACAACCGGTTCTATCATATCCGCTATGATCCCGACCGGAATCTGCTGTTCTATGACGATTTTTACGAAATGTCCGTCTACGATCTCACCACCGATGAGGAGTACAAAATCATGGAATCCACCGTCGCCATCGAGCCGGTTTCCGTCCGCGGTGACAGACTCATCGTGGATGTCTTCTCCTCTGGCATCCTTATTTACGATATTCCCGGCACCATCCTCCCTCTGGCCGAGAGCCGCACACCCGTCCGCTTCTGCATGAACACCGCAAATCCACCTGCCGCCCCCATGGATCACGTCATGAAGGTTCTCCGCGCCAACGGTTATTCCGTGAAAGGCGAGGTCGCATATGCCGCCGAAGACAGCGGGGAATACGCCTTCACCATGGCGAAGAAGCTCCTTGCCGGGGATACGGATTTCGATATCTTCTATGTCTCCACCGAAATGTCACAGCTTCTGAAAAAAGAATACTACGCCGATCTGTCGCAGTACGCCGCGCTGGATCAGCTGTACGATGATTTTCCGCCCGGACTGCGTGATCTGCTGTCCCTCGACAGAATGCCCGCACTTGTCATAAACGATCTGCGGACAGGCATCTCGGTCTCCGATGACGGCGTATTCCCGGATTCCATCGACGATCTGCCTGGAACGTCTCTGAAGAGCACGTCCGTGCGGATGGCGCTGATGCCGCTGTTCGAGCAGTTTGCCGCCAATTACATGGCACGCCGTCTCTCCGAAAAGCAGGCAAAAAGCGATCTGACCGCGCTGTTTGAGACCGCGCAGGACTGCATGGAGGCCGGAAACGCGACCCAGTCCGGGAAGCTCGCCTTCCGCAATACCGCTATGACGCTGAAGGAATCCCAGACTGCCGCGCCCATGCTCCTGTTGGGTGAGGATTACAGTCACGCCTACGCCGGAGGCTTCTGGGCCATCAACCCCAACTCACCGAACCCGGAGCTTGCCGGGCTGACTCTCTGCACCCTGATCCTGTACGACAGGGAGCGGAACTCTCTCCCCATCTATGAGGACGAACCGGATGCACGTGGACAGCTGTTCCTGGATCAGCTGGAAAACAGCGTGCTCGGGTATCAGCCCGCCGACTGGAACGACCGTCTCAGGGATTTCTTCACTGATCTGGAAGAGGGTACCCACACGCCGGAATCCGCTGCCGGGGAAATGCTCCGCTGGCTGAAGATGGCGAGGGATGAGTGAGTCGGGATACTCTGCAGCTGTGCTTCTTAGAATACCACCCGACTCCTGAGAATTTCCCTGCGGCAAATTCTCCCAGGTACTTCCTGTGTTTGCTCCGGGATTCTCTGCAGCTGTGCTTCTTAGAATACCGCCCGACTCCTGAGAATTTCCCTGCGGCAAATTCTCCTAAGATGAGATGAAATCTGACAGCAGACATCCATACCGAAAACCAATAATTCCACAGGGGATATATCTGTACACTTTTGCAGATATATCCCCCTGTCTGCTGTTGACAATATCTGCAGTTTGTGATAGAATCATTGTAAGCAATCGCATATATGTGCAATCACAGACACAGGAGGTATCCCCATGAAAAAGCTTGCATCCCTCATTCTCACCGCGCTGATTCTCACATCCTGCAATACAGCTCCGCAGGCTGAAACCTCCGGAAAAAACGTTGTCGAAGTCATCACGGAAAACATCATGGAGGACAGCCACGCCCACAGCATTGACGTGGAGTTCAGAACCATCCGCGGATATATCTTCTCCTCCATGAAGGAGACTCTGCAGCTCACGGAATATCTGGACGAGTGGCAGACCACCATGAGTCTGACCGGTCCCGCCGTCACCATAGAAGGTGAAAAAATCTATGTCTGCCACCGATATCCGCCGGAAGTGGTGGCATCGGGTCCGAAAAGTGAGGAAGAGCCCTACATATTCGCACTGGAAGACCGGATTCAGGACTACCAGAACGAGATTCTGGTGTACACCGAAGGAACCGATAAGCCGGAAATCATCCCCCTGACCGGTCTGGATCAGCGGTACATCTTCGACAGCATCGACTACGACAGCATCCGTGATGTGTTCACCCTCGCGGTCAGACCCACCCGTGTAAAGGGATCCGATCCCGAGCGCATGGATATGCAGATTATGGAGTTTGACTCCGCAGGCGCCCTGATCCGCCGCACAAGTCTCACCCATCCCGGCTTTACGTTCTACACGGCATGGCACTTCATCGGAGACGAGCTGTATTTCAATGTCCAGCCGGAAACCATGACGGGAACCGTGGATCCCGCCTATTACCACGACCTTGACGCCGACTACACCGTATACCGCTGCGATCCGTGGACGGGGGAAATGACCGAAATTCTCACAGGAATCCAATACTTCACCGCACAGGATGACAAGCTCCTTTATCTCACCCAGGTTCTCACGGAAGACTATCAATGGGAACAGGCGCTTCTGTACTGGAATCCCGCCGACGGAACCTCGGAAAATCTGGGAGAGCTGATTCCGGAGCATCTTGTCCCCTTTTCTGTCGGTCAGGTTTTCGAGGCAGGATATAATGATGCCTCCGGACTTCTCTACTGCAACGACGGTTACGGACTGAAGGCATACCGTCCCGGAGACGAAGAAGCGGTCACCATTCTCGCAAAAGGTCCCGCTCAGGATAACTCCGACACCACCTCCCTGGAGCCTCTGCAGATCACGGACAGCCGCATGGTCGTAAAGGACGGGAACCACCGGGTGCTGATCTACGAGCTGCCCGAGGTACCCGTCTCCGTGGATGCCAATAACGTGCCGCTGAATTTCTGCCTGTTCAATCCCCTTTCCTCCGCCGCCGACCTGCACGCAGATCTGTTCCGGGTGATGCACATGAGCGGATACCCGTCGAAGGCTGCCGTGACCTATGAATCGAAGGACGAGGCCGAATACGCTTTCACCATGGCGAAGAAGCTCCTTGCCGGGGACACCGACTTCGATATCTTTATGGTAACCACCGAAATGTCCCAGCTTCTCAAGGAAGGCTACTACGAAAATCTGGCGGAATACGACATCCTTGACGAAGTCTATGCCTCCATGATCCCCGGCGTGAAGCGGCTCTGCACCGTGGGAAAAACCGCCGCCCTCTACCCGCTCACTCTCAATACGGATATGCTCCGAGTGACCGGGGACAGCGATCTTCCCGCCACGTTTACCGGACTGCGGAATTACACCGGCGGCACTCTCCTCTCCGCCTACAATCTCCGGAATCTGACCCTGCCCTGGTTCGAGCAGTTCGCGTCCAACTACATGTCGCAGGACATGGACGACGAGACAGCAAAGGAAGATCTGACAGCCCTGTACGAAACGGCACTCAGTCTCCGTGACACCTGTTATCTCGGAAACAATTTCACTTCCCAGAAAACAGCGGTAAAGGTGTCCCGGAACACGGGAAAGAGCGGATCCCTTCCTGCCGGCACATCGGTTCTGCCCATGCTTCCGGTGACGGAAAACTATGCGCCCGCCGTGGAAGGCTCCTTCTATGCCGTCAATCCCAATTCTCCGAACAAGGAGCTTGCCGCCGTCTTCCTCGCCGGTATGGCGTACCTGGACGGATATTCCAATCTTTTCGATACCTGGAAAGAGGATATGACCTACGGGGAGGGCAGCGAAGCCACCTTTGACCTGTATAAGTCCCAGATCGCATCCGGAGTCCGTCACTGTCATCTTCCCGATCTGTTTGATATGCTGACTACCCATTTCGACGGACTGGAAGCCGGCACCGTCACCGTGGAAGACGCGGTCACCGAGCTGTTCCGGTATGTGAAAATGGTGAAATACGAGTAAACTACAGGAGGATATACCCATGAAAAAGATCACATCCCTCATTCTCGCCGCACTGATTCTCGTTTCCTGCACCCCGGACAAAACACCCGGTGAAACCCGGGACACCGCAGAAAAAACCGCCCGGGAAGAAACCGTTTATGATATGTCCCATGTACAGCTCCGGGAAATCCGGGGGTATATGTCCGCATCCCTCCCCCACACCGCGCAGATCGCGGAATTCCGGGACGACGGTGAAACCTTCCTCAGCACCACTGCTCCCATGATCTGCATCAGCGGGGACAAAATCTACGTCCTGCGCCGGTACCCGGCAGAAGCCGTCGCCGCCGGAAAGGATGCGGTTATGCAGTTTGAAATCGGCGCCACCGCAGCAGACTACTCCAATGTCATCGAGGTCTATACTGGTCATAATTACGATGCCGAACCGGAGCTGATCCCCCTCACCGGACACGCCGACAAGATGCTCCGTCTGGACAATTTCGAATACCTCCCCGACAGCGGCACCTTCCTCGCCGTGCAGTTCAATTACCATATTTCCCTCCCCAAAGTTCTGACTGCGTATACCTTTGATTCCACGGGAAAGCTGCTGGATTCCACGGAATTTGCTCCCGGTCACTACGCCTACAGCATCCTGACAAAGAAAACGCTCCTGAACGGCAGTCTGTACTACCCTTACGGCTCCTCTGATCAGTACTCTCCGGCCGGATCCGCCCTGTACCGGTACGATATTGAATCAGGTGAGGAAACCATGGCGGCACAGAAAATTCACGGATTCACCCCGCAGGACGGCAAAATGCTGTACATCACGTCTTCCATGAACGATGAATTCGAGAATGTGTTCTCCCTCATGGAATACGATCCCGTCACCGGAAAGACCGCGAAGCTGGGGGAGCTGGCGTTCGCATCGCAGAAAAATCTGATTACCGCAAACTCATGGTTCACCTTCGCGTACGACTATGACTCCTCCATGCTGTATTTCGCCCAGAATTCTTCCAATGATTCCATTCCCGTGGGAATCCGCGCCAATCATCTGGGAGATGAGAAGCTTTCTCAGGTTCTCGTGTCCACGGAGGATGACCAGCGCATGGCGGAAATACGTCTCACCGACGGGTACCTGACCGTGCAGGCGGGCAACAATCAGGTGGAAATCTACAGCCTCCCCGAAACCGTGGTATCCATTGACGAAGCCATGGAACCTCTCCGGTTCTGTCTGAGCAATACCTCCTCCATCATGGGCTACCGCTCCGATGTCTTCCGTCTGATGGAGATGAGCGGATACCCCGCCCGTCCGGAAGCCGGCTATCTCTGCACCGATCCCGACGAATACGCCAACACCATGGCGAAAAAGCTCCTTGCCGGGGATACGGACTTCGATATCTTCATGATAACCACGGAAATGTACGGACTGATGAAGGAAGGTTACCTTGAAAGCCTCGGCGGATATTCCCTCCTGAACGACTATTATGACCGCATGATCCCGGGCATGAAAAAGCTGTGCAGTGTGGGAACCACTGCCGCCCTGATTCCGGTGGATCTGCGGCTCAGTGCCCTCCGCGTCAACGGCAGTCTGACAGATCTGCCCGCGGAAATGCCCAAAACCTTCCCCGAGCTGACCGCGCTGTCCTCCTCCCTCTCCCTGAGCGGAAACGCCCGGTTCATGGCGGAATACAATCTTTTCAACATGACTGCTCCGTGGTTTGAGCAGATCGCATCCAACTGCATCATGGGTGACATGGACGACGAACAGGTGAAGGAGGATCTGATCCGCCTGTATGAAATCAGCCGTACCCTCTCCTCCGATTCCTGCGCATTCGGCAGTGACTATCAGGACTGCAAACCCGTCTTCGATATTGTCAACAGCTCCGGCAGAAACACCCGTCTCGCGGAAAACTGCTTCCTCCTGCCCGTTCTGCCCATGACCGACGCCTACGGGCAAGTGGTCGAAGGCTCCTTCTACGCCGTCAATCCCAATTCACCGAACAAGGAGCTTGCCGCCGTCTTCCTTGCCGCTCACCTGTATCATGCCGAAAAAGATTACGCTCAGTATTTTGACAAATGGGACGACAATGTCTTCTACGCGGCCGGAAGCGAGCAGACGTATGAGCTGTACAAATCCCAGATCGCATCCGCAGTGCTGTACTACGACACGGATGAGCTGAACTACATGATCCGGACTCATCTGGACGGCAT
The DNA here is from genome assembly GCA_017407225.1 of Clostridia bacterium. Lineage (GTDB taxonomy): Bacteria > Bacillota > Clostridia > Oscillospirales > CAG-272 > UMGS1696. The sequence continues at coordinate 29,094 of JAFQWY010000102.1, forward strand.
CGTCTCCGGCACCGTAACGCCCGAGGCTGCCGCAGATGAGCTGTTCCGTCACCTGAAAATGATAAAGTACGAATAATCCCGACGATGACTCCAAGGAGGATATACCCATGAAAAAGATCACACCCCTCATTCTCGCCGCACTGATTCTCGTTTCCTGCACCGCGGAAACACCGCAGTCCGAAACCGGCAGCGAATCCGGAAATAACGCTGACAGTACCGGTTCCGGTTACCTCTATCCCATGGAGGAGTTTGAAGTCACCCGCATCGATCACTATCTCTCCACCTCCCTGACCGAGACCGCGCAGATTGCAAAATTCCGGGATCAGGAGCAATGCGGATTCTGGACTACAGCGCCCATGGTGCAGATTGTGGGAGACAAAACCTACGTGATGCGCCGTTTTCCGGAGGAGATCATCGGAATGGATCCTGTCGGTAATTTCTTCGCCGGAGAAGAGGCGAAAAACCACAGCAATCAGGTTGAAATCTACACAGGCGGCAATTACGATACCCCCGCCGAGGTCATTACCTTCACCGGCCACTCTGACAGAATGCACCGCTTCGATGCCTTTGAATACCTCCCGGACACGGATACCTTTATCACCCTGGAGCTGTACTACACCATTGACCCGGAGCCTGTTTTCACCATCCGCACCTTTGACGGGGAAGGCAGGTTTCTCTCCGGGGAGGACATCACGCCTCCCAATCTTGACCGGAACGATTACCCCTATATCGAACTGTGCTTCGCGGGCGGAGATCTCTACTTCATGAAGCAGGAAACCTCCCTCTACCGCTATGACTTTGACACGGACACCGAAACCCTCGTCAACAGCGGCATCAACGGCTTCACGGTCTCGGACGGAAAACCGGTCTACATCCGCCATGCGGAAAACGACAACTTCGAGATTGAATTCCGGATCTGCGAATACGATCCGGTGCAGAAGAAGAGCTTCGTTCTCGGCAAGCTGGCCTGCAATCCCGAAGACCAGCGGATAGGAAAGGATACCCGGATCCAGATCGCTTACGACCGGGTGCGCAAAACCCTGTACTATTCTCCCTCAGTCGGCTACCTCAACCTCCCCTTCGGAATCCGCGCCGCCAGACTGGACGGGGATACCTACGAGCAGGTTCTTGCCGTCACACAATCCGGGCAGTACATCAAACAGCTGCAGATTTACGGCGATACCCTTCTGCTGCGTGTGGGAAACAATCAGGTTCTCCTGTACGAAGTGCCGGAGACGCCCGTTTCCTACAACCGGGATATGCAGACTCTGAACTTCTGCCTGTACGATATGCATCTCACAACCCTGGACGGATACGAAGCCGATGTGTTCTCTCTGATGGAAATGAGCGGCACCATGGCAAAGGCGGGCGGCACCTATCTGAGCAATGATCCCGAAGAATACGCCTTCACCATGGCGAAAAAGCTCATGGCAGGAGACACGGATTTCGATATTTTTTATGTGAATACGGAAATGGCGTCCCTGCTGAAGGAGGGTTATTACGAGAACCTGCAGCAGTACCGTCCGCTGGATGAAGCCGTGAGTGCCATGATTCCGGGCGTGAAGGATCTGTGCACCCTCGGAGACACCCTCGCCCTCTTCCCCCTCTATCTGAATGTGGATCTGATGCAGGTGCACAGCCACCGGGTGGGCGGTGAAATTCCGGCACTTTCCTCCTTCTCCGAGCTGGTGAAACTGGCGGATCAGCTGGATTACGCCAACTCCAACGTGAAGCTGATGACGGAGTACAGCCATCTGAACATGGTTCTGCCCTGGTTTGAGCAGTATGTGTCCAATTTCATGGAATCCGTCGTGGAGGATGAGCAAGCAAAGACCGATCTGACCGAACTGTACCGCAGCACCGCCGAACTCATGGCAGGATCCCATACCGGACACGGCAAAAACTATGCAGGGTACCAGCCCGTGTTCCGGATCGCGCGCAATCAGGGACAGGCCCAGGACGTTCCGGAAGGCAGGGCAATTCTTCCCATCGTTCCCGCCGCGCCCGGATACCGTCAGTCCGTGGAGGGTCAGTTCTACGCCATCAATCCCAATTCACCGAACAAGGAGCTTGCCGCAAAGTTCCTCATCTGCCGGACGGCAATGAACAGCACCGGAAATCTGACCGGGCTCCGTGACGAAATCGCCTCCTATCCCGAAGGCAGTGAGCTCGGTGAGGCTCTCTACCGTCAGCAGATTCTGGGCGGTGTCCTTGCATGGAATGTATCCGATCTGCGCGAACGGGTGAGACAGCACCTGGACGGCATCGTCTCCGGCACCGTAACCCCTGAGGCCGCCGCAGATGAGCTGTTCCGTCACCTGAAAATGATAAAGTACGAATAATCCCGCCGATGACTCCAAGGAGGATATACCTATGAAAAAGATCACATCCCTCATTCTCGCCGCACTGCTGCTTGTTTCCTGCACCGCGGATACCCAGCCCGGCGAAACCGAAGAAACCGCCGCCACCGGTTACCTTTATCCCATGGAGGATTTTGAAGTTACCCGCATCGATCACTATCTCTCCACCTCCCTGACCGAGACCGCGCAGATTGCGGAATTCCGGGCTGCGGATGACTGCGGAATGTGGACCAGCGCACCCATGGTGCAGATTGTGGGTGACAAAACCTACGTCATGCGCCGCTTCCCTGCAGAGATCATCGGATTTGACAATATCCATCAATTCGCCTATGCTGAAACCACGGGGGACCATGTCAATCAGATTGAGATCTACTCGGGGGGCAATTACGGCACTCCTTCCCAGGTTATCCCCCTCACCGGGCACGCCGATAAAATGCTCCGCTTTGACGAATTCGAGTACCTCCCCGACAGCGATACCTTCGTGACCCTGCAGGTCAATTACCACATTGATCTTCCTCAGGTTTTCATCGCCCGTACCTTTGACGGGGAGGGAAAAATGCTGACAGAGAAGGAGTTTGCACCGCCCAGTATGGATCCGGAGCAATACCCCTTTATTGATATGCGCCTCATGGGCGGAGATCTCTACTTCATGAAGCAGGAAACCTCCCTGTACCGCTATGACATTGATTCCGGCACCGAAACCGTCGTCAACGGCGGCATCAACGGCTACACGGTCTCGGACGGAAAGATCGTCTATGTCCGTCATGCTACAAACGCCGACTATGAGCTGGAATACCGGATCTGCGAATACGATCCGGCGCAGGATCTGAGCTTTATTCTCGGCAAGCTGGCCTGTGATCCCAAAGGTCAGCTGATCTCCAGGGATACATGGCTGGACATCGCCTACGACCGGGAGAACAAAATCCTCTATTACTCTCCCGGTGTATCCAGCGCGAACATGCCACGGGGAATCCGCGCCGCGAAGCTGAATGACGAGAAATTCGTGCAGGTTCTGACGACCTCGGAGAGCATGCAGTTCATCAAATGGCTGGAAATCTCCGGCGGACAGCTCATGATGCAGGTGGGCAACAACCAGATTCTCCTGTACGAGGTCCCGGATACACCCACAGCATTCGATGCAGGTGTGCAGGAGCTGAACTTCTGCCTGTTTTCCATGGATCTGACCACCGCCGACAATTATCAGTCCGATGTTTTCCGCCTCATGGAAATGAGCGGTACCAGTGCAAAGGCAAAGGGAACCGTGGTCATTCAGAATCTGAACAGCCCGGATGAATACATCAGCATCATGGCGAAGAAGCTGCTGGCAGGGGACACCGACTTCGATATCTTTATTGTGACCAATGACATGATGTCTCTTCTGAAGGAGGAGTATTACGAGGATCTGTCACAGTACCGTCTGATTGATGAGTCCGTCAATGACATGATCCCCGGGGTAAAGGAGCTCTGCACCGTGGGAAATACCCTCGCACTTTGTCCCATTGTCCTGACTCCGCAGATCCTCCGGGTTCAGAACGACCGCATCGCAAGCGGATACACGCCGCCGTCCTCTTTTGCGGAGCTGGTGAATCTTGCCGGCACCGCAACCCTCAGCGGAAACAACGTGAAGCTCATGTCCGGCTACACCCATCTGTGGATGGTTCTGCCCTGGTTTAACCAGTATGCCGCCAATTTTATGGCACGGACCGTGGATGACACGCAGGCAAAAGCAGATCTGACCGGGCTGTACCGGAATGCGGCTGAGCTGCTGACCGCAGAATCCGTAGCATACGGTGAGGAGGCGAATTCCCTGAAATCCGCGATGACAACAGCCGACAATTACGGCAAGTCAGCCGGTGTCCCCGCCGGACAAAGCGTGCTCCCGATCGTTCCCGCTGCCGGGGGATACCGACAGGCCGTGGAAGGCACCTTCTACGCAGTCAATCCCAACTCTCCCAACAAGGAGCTTGCCGCAGAATTCCTCGCCTGTGTTCTGGAAAAGGACTGGATGAAAAACGGTCAGCTCTACAATCTGTGGGACGAAAACGTCACCTATCAGGAGGGCAGTGAAATCACTTATGCACTCTACATGGAACAGATCGCAGACAGCGTTCTGCAATGGACGATCCCCGGGCTGAACGAATATGTGGGAGAGCCCCTGACAGACATCATCTCCGGCACCCTTACCCCCGAAGACGCCGCCGAGGAGCTGTTCCGGTATCTGAAAATGATCCGGGATGAGTGATTTCCCTCCGGCACATGAGATTCTGCCGAAGAAATCGTTTTATCCGTAAAACCGCACGGCAGGGAATATTTCCGCCTTTCCGTTCGTTATGGAATGCAGAAAATTCCGTATACCGGGAGGTTACCATGAAAAAAACAATTGCCGCCGTTCTCACCGCTGTCCTCTTTCTCCAGTCCTGCGGAAAGGCTCCTGCCGGAACGATACCGGAGAACATCACCGATCCGCTGTACCGCGACGAAGCACTGAACTGTTCGCTCACCGACGGATACATCTCGGTTTCCCTGGACACTGCCGCCGTTCTGACCCCGGATCTTCGGACGGATACCGTCACCTATCCCCTGATTTCCGTCCGGGATGGGGATGCTTATCTGATGCGGAGCTTCCCCGGTGAAAACGGCACCGTCACCGACATGATCAACGTATACGAAGGCGGGGATTTCACCGCAGAGCCCCGGCGGATTCCGCTGACGGGCTTCCCGTTTCCGCTGACCGAAGTCTGCGGATTTTCCGCCAATTCCGACGGAACCTTCTCTGTTCTGGGCCGCTGCCGGAACGACGCCGGAGAAGGCGCGGAAGTACTGTTTCTTGCCGACGGAAACGGCTCGATTCTCCGGTATACAGAGCACAGTATCGACACCGCTGCCGTACTGCCCTTCCATCCGTACGGGGACGCAATCTGGTACGTCAACGAACGCGGCAGAAATCTTGTCCGGTTCAATCCGTTCACAGGAGAAGAGTTTTCCGCCGCATATCCCGTCATCACCGCCGGATTTTCCGGACAGTATGCATACTATCTCAAAGAGCACGGCGGCGGAGAGATTCGTCTGCACCGCTGTGACATGATTTCGGGAGAAAAAACAGACATCGGCACCGTACAGCCCGGGATCAATCCCATCACCATGGGGTACGACGAAACCCGGAATATCCTGTACTGCGCCGATTATGTCAGAATGTTCGCCTGTGACCTGACCACGGGACTTACACACCAGACCGCAGCCTCAGCCGACAGTATCTTTGAAATCCGCCTCATCACGGGAGATTCCCTGTATCTGGCCCATGGCAACGCCGGAATGACGGAATACCGCCTGCCCGAATCGCCGGAGAGCATTTTCCGTGACAGCATCACACTGAAGCTCTGTCTCCCGAACGGGGCATCGGGAAGATTCTCCGCAGAATACCGGGATGTCCTCCTCGCCATGGAAGCGGACGGCATCGGTTTGAAGATTGAGGAAACCGAATACGGAAGCCACGGCGGCAACGTGTATTCTGCCGATACTGCCGGTTCGGATCAGCGGGAGTACATCAACACCATGGCAAAGAAACTGCTGGCCGGGGACACCGATTTTGATCTCTTCCTCCTTGACAGCACCATGCACGAGCTTCTCAAGCCCGGATATTACGAGGATCTGGGAGCCTATCCCCTTCTGGATTATTATTTCTCTCAGCTCAATCCCGGATACCGCGATCTGTGCAGCATCGGCGGAAATCTTTCCTTTGTCCCCTCAAGAGTGACTGCCGTCATCAGCCGCCTGAAAACAAAATTCGCCGGCGGTGAAGTTTATCCCGTCCCCGGTCTGCTGGAGGATATCCCCGGATATGCAGCAGCCGTTCAGCCCCATCTGGACTCCGGCAGGCACGTTCTCTCATCCCCCCACATCAGCATCCTGATGCAGACATGGTTTTACCAGTTTTCATCCAATTTCATGGCACGCCGCACCGATGACGAAAGTGCCCTCCGGGATCTGGAATTCCTCTTTGAGATGTACAGTGTCCTGTCCCGCACCGAAGGAATCCGGACCGTGATGGGGGACGAGGACGATCAGTACCTGAATTTCGCCGTCAGTGACGGACGGTATTACAGGGATACGGAAATCCTGTACCCGATTCCTCTGCTCAGCGAAGCCTGCGGTTATCCCGTCTCCCTGGAAGGCTATGCCGTCAATCCCAACTCCCCCAACCGGGAAACAGCGGCGCTCTTGCTGGCGTATCTGCTGGAGTTCTCCCGTGATGACGCAAGACTCCGGAAAACTGCGGACCCGGACGACAGCGAAGCCGTGCTGTTCAGCCGGATTCTGGAAAACAGTGTCCGCGATTACAGAAGCTTCGAATGGATTCGGGCAGTGCAGACGGCCTCCGGGGAGATTGATGCCAAAAAATCCGCGGAGGAATCCTTCAAAAAGCTGAAAATGATCCGGGACGAGTAAAAAATCCGTATATTGTGAAACAAACCTCTCCGCTCATCCGTATTCAGTAATATACCCCTCCCCAGTTATATCGCACGGTTGACAAAAATAGTTTGTGTGTGATATAATTAAGGCAGTAAAAGAATACCGGAAAGCGGGTGAATTTCATGAAGCGGACACTGTCCCTGATCTGCGCGGCGTGGCTTCTGCTGACCTCCTGTCAGAGCGGCACGGACGGCAGCACAATCAATCAGAATCCTCAGTATATCCCGGAAGAAGAGATTCTTCTGTATCAGGATGTGCTGACCTCCGAAGAACGGCTGGTGATTCCCCGGAACAGCTATTATTTCGCATATTCCGTCGATCTTCTCGCTGTCCCGGCACCGGAAGTTCCCCCGGACGGCGGAAGCGCTATCACACGCCCGGCTGTCTGCCTTAACGGAGAGGATGTGGTCATGATCCGCAATTTTCCCTCTGAGATATTCGCATCCCCTGAATCCTACGAAAACGAAAAGAACCGCGAAGACCGCTACATCATCCGGGAAATGGAGTTTCTCAACTATGAGACGGGCGAAACCCGATTCCTCCCCGTCACGGGACTGGACGCCACCGCGGTGTACGCCGATCGTCTGAGCGTAAATCCCGACGGCTCCTGCTCCCTCCTCGGTCAGAGAATGGTCGGAAACGGTCCCTCCGGCGGTCTCTTCATCCGCATCGGCAAGGACGGGAATGTGACGGAGCAGTATCCCCTCCCATCCTATGATCCCAACGCCGCTTACCGGATGCAAGGCGACACCCTGTTCACGCTGCTGCCGGAACTCTACTCCACGGTTGAGCCCACCGACCTGACGGCGGAAAACCTTGCAACAGGGGAAGAATGGATCGTGGACTCGGACGTGTTCGCCATGGATCTGCACGGGAACACCCTGTACTACATGACGGAAGAAATGACTCCGGATTTTGAATACGAAGTATATCTGAAGGCGTACGACATCACATCCGGCACCGTGCGTGAGATTGACAGAATCCACGCCCAGCGCGTCCCCCGGGATATGCGTGCGGAAGCCGACCGGATGCGGTTCAACAGCTTCGTATACTGTCCGGAATCCGAGATGCTGTATCTGTGCGACTATAGGAATCTGTATGCCTACTCCATGGATACCCGGGAAATCACCGCTGTTGCCGAATCGGACAGCATCCATGAGCTGATCTGCGCCAACGATACCGCTTTTCTGGCGAGTCTGGTTTCTCAGAAGCTGTTCGTCTTCTCCGGTACCGATAAAACGCCCGATCCGGTGGATGCCGGTCTTCCCGTTCTGAATGTCTGCATCAACTCCGCCATCTCCGGCAGCTTTGCCACAGGAAACGCCGCTGTCATCACCAACATGAGAAAGAACGAAATCGGCATTTCCGTCAGCGCCGCCGTGCACGTGGATTCCACTGCCGCATATGTGAACACCATGGCGAAGAAGCTCCTTGCCGGGGACAGCGATTTCGATATTTTTGAAGTGACCACGGAAATGCTGGATCTTCTGAAAGAGGGATACTATGAGGATCTGTCCCGGTATCCCATCCTTGACGCCTACTACGGACGGATGACCCCCGGCGTGAAGTCCATGTGCATGGTTGGGGATGTACCCGCGCTGATTCCACGCTCACTGGAAACCAAGGGCATTGCGGTCAACAGCAGACTGTCCGATGCCGCCGTGCCCGGTGATCTCCGGAGTCTGCTGGAGATGAATCCCTCTCTCCCGGACGGGAAATACCTGATGACCACCTCCGCGCCCCATGTTCTGCTCCGCCCGTGGTTCGATCAGATCAGCGCCAATTTCATGGCACGCCGCATCACGGACGAGGAAGCCCGGTTCCATCTGACCTCGCTGTTTGATGCCATGAAAACCGCCGCAGAGCATCCCGCAATCGGGGAGAGCACCGACCGGAACGCCGCTTTCCTGACCGTCGCCGATCTGGATGACGGACTCAAGCGGTACGGGGACGGGATTTACCCCATGCCTACCATGGATCCCTCCATGGGGCTGCCCTTCACCGGCTCCTTCTACGCCGTCAATCCCAATTCGGAGAACAAGGAGCTTGCCGTTCTCTTCCTCGCCTATCTGGCAGAAACCTCCATTCAGGGAGCGGAAACCGGCCGGGGATCGGGACGTGGGACTCCGTCCGTGCTGTACGCCGATGCACAAATCTACGGCAAGGTGGCTGATGCCGCAAGACTCGCCCTCGCCGACGGTGTGCTTCTACCGGAAAGCGGGGACCTGTCCGCCGAATATAACACCGCCGCAGGTGCTGTCTCGGACGGATCCCGCTCTTCCGCAGATGCCGCCGAACAGCTTTTCCGCTGCATGAAAATGATCCGTGACGAATAATCACTGTCCATAAAGGAGTACGCCTATGAAAAAACGCCTCGCCTGCCTCATCCTCGCACTGCTCATGCTGTCCTCCTGCGGAACAGTGGAAGAAAGCCCCGAAATTTCCTGCACGGATATCCCGGAAGAAGTCGTGATTGTCAAGCCGGACACCGGAAAAATCGTCACGCTCCTTGACGAAGCGGTAAAGATCACCGAATGTGAATTTGTGGAGAATCCGCCCAATTATGTACACAATCCTCCCGTCTTTTTTGAAGGGAACACCATGTACATCTACAAGTTCCCGGCATTTACCGCAATCGCCGGGATGACGATGGCGGATGCCGCAGCCTACATGGATCGGTATCTGGCGGAAACCACGGAATTCACCTACGAAATCGAGGTTTACGCCGATCCCGCCTCTTCTCAGCCGAGCGAAATCATCACCCTGCAGGGACTGAACAGCGGACGGGTGGACTTCTATCAGCTGTTCAAGTACGGTGATTCCCTGATCCTGTTCGGGAAAGAGAACGCCGCAGAAGAGCGCCTCCTGTACCGCTACGAGTTTGCCATGGACGGCAGTCTTCTGTCCCGCGAACCCCTGACCGGCGTGCCGGAGTTTTCCGAGTGTTATCCTGCCGGTAAATACGTCTTCTGCCTTGATACCAACGGCGGAAGAACCAGCATGAATCATCAGATTTACGACCTGCACCGCTTCGACCGGGAAACCGGCGGGATTACCGTTGCCGACGAGCGCGGTGTGATTCTCCTGTTCGAGTCCGCCGGTGGTCTCTACTGCCTGACGCCCGGTGAGGAATCCGATGAACTGATTCTCTCATCCGTCGGCGAAGACGGATTCACGGAAATCATGCGCTTCACCACCGATGTGAGCAATCTGAACAGCGCGGAATACGATGCTGACAGGCAGATTCTGTACTGCACCGATTACAAAAACCTGTATACCGTTCACGCCGATGACGGAGTGACCCGCAAGATTCTCTTCACCGGGGATTACAGCATCTGCACGGAAGGCATCACCGGGGACTGGATTCTCGTCCGCAACGGCGGATACGCCATCACGGCCTATCATCAGCCGGAGGAGAAAATTTCTCTGGAAGACGGGCAGGAGGTTCTCCGGATCTACTCCGACACTGAAATTTACAACGATAATATTCTCCGTACCATGAACCTGAGCGGATTCAATCTCACCGCCGCTGTCACCGAGATTGATGACACTGCGGAATACAGCAATACCATGGCGAAGAAGCTCCTCGCCGGTGACAGCGATTTCGATATTTTCTATGTTTCAACCAAAACGTCAGAACTTCTGAAAGGGCAGTATTATGAGGATCTCTCCCGGTATCCCATTCTGACGGATTATTTCGACAGTATGCGTCCGGGAGCGGAGAAGCTCTGCACCGTTGACGGTATCAAGGCACTGGTTCCCTGGGGAGTTTACACCTTCTGCATGGCGGCAGATACCTCCGTATCCTCTTTGAATCCGCACACTCTCCGGACATGGGACGATATTCTGGAATCAAAGGAGGCCATGAACCTTTCCGATGACGAATGCATCATGGCGGAATACAGCAGCCAGAATCTTGTACGCAGCACTTTTGAGCTTCTTATCACCAACTATATGCGGGACGTCATCGATGACGAACAGGCAAGAGCCGATCTTGACAAGCTGTATCGGATGGCAATGGAGTTTGATTCCGACCCGTTTTTCGATGTTGTCAAAGAAGACGGATTCCGCACCCCTTTTCTGAAATCACGTCAGAATCACGGCGTGTTTGCTAAATTATATGAAAACGAAACCCCGATCTTCAGCCCCGGCATGACGGATGAATACAAGCAGAGCTGGACAGGTTCCTTCTGGGCGATCAATCCCAACTCCAGAAACAAGGAGCTTGCGGCAGCATATCTGGCATATTTTATCGAGGATTGTCTCGGCATGCCGGGTGGTTCCGATCTGTTCGACCGTGAACCGATATCGGGTCCCATCGTTGAGAGCAGTTACGATCAGGAAATGTTTGCCCTGTACTGCGATCAGCTGGAAAATGGCGTTCTCGCCTACGAACTGCCCGACTTCACCGGGTATTTCAACAGGCAGTTCGCGGATATCAAATCCGGGAAGCTCACTCTGGAACAAGCCGCAGACGACCTGTTCCGCTGGATGCGTATGCTGAAGTTTGAATAATTCCGCGCACGAAAATTTTTCTGAAATTTTTTCAAAAATCCTGTCACAAAAACGTGCTCCGATTGTTTTATATGGTATCATCCTAATTCTATGATTGGAGACACGCCATGAAATTCTTACTCGCTTTATTGATGCTGCTGACCCTCGCGTCCTGTACAGACACCGAATCCGAAGACTTCGTGTTCGATCAGGAGCACATCGACGTCACCCTGGAACCGGAAGCACTGTACTGTGCTATGAACGAACGGGATGTGATCGGAATCCGGGACCCCGCTGGAATTTTTCCTACTGACGTTATGCCGCTTCTGTACCAGACGGAGACAAAGGGATATCTGATGCCAACCATTCCGGAGGAGATTCTCCTTTCCAGCCGCGATACCAATATCCTGCGGGAACCAATCCACGAATATCGGATCAGCGGCGAACTCCTCAACTTCATCGAAATTTATGCAACACCGGACTGCACCGGAGAACCGGAATCCGTTGTGGAGCTGACCGGAATGGAAAACAGAATCATTTATCAGTGGCTTTCGGTGGATGAAGAAACCGGGCATTTTACCTGCATCGGCATTGAAAAGAACTACAAGGACGGGTATTTCTATGAATTCTCCGAAACCGGGGAGATGCTGCGCCGGATTCCCATCCGCGGTATGGATATATGGCATCAGCGGCTTGTCAACCTCAGCCATCTGGAAGGGAATGTGTACTATTATCTCCAGCCCATACCGGGCACCTTCGAACTGGACGCCCTCTATGATGTGTACCGTCTTGATTTTTCCGACAGTTCCTCAGAGGGGAAGAAAGAACTGATCGAAGAAAACATCGCGGCGGCGGATTTTGAAGGAGATACTGTTTACTATCTCAAACGCAAAAGCGATAATTATCTGGACGCTGACGGCGATCTGTACCGCATGGATCTGACTACGCTGGAAAAGGAAGAACTGGCGGAAATGAATGTGATCAAACATCATGCTACCCCCATCCTGAGGCTCGTCATGGACACGAAAAACAATCTGGTGTACTATTCCACCCTCAAGGATGTTTTCACTTTTGATCCCGAAACCGGTGAGGTGGTCCATGTGATCCATTCCGGCGGCGCCAGTGTGAATCCCACCGAAATCATAGATTCCACCCTGTACTGCGAAATCGGATATGCAGGCTACTTCATCTATGACCTGCCCGCAGAACCCATTCCCTACACGGACGGGCTTGAGCCGCTGAAGTTTGTGGGATATCGTCCGGGTTCAGCCAGTGATGCAGCGTATTATCCCAAAGCAAGCAATAATCCCTATACCTACACAAACGTCTTTGACCTGATGCAGACCAACGGCTACGGCAGCTATTCGGAAGCATCCGTATACACCAACAAAGAAGAATACGCTTACGCCATGGCGAAGAAGCTGATGGCAGGCGACACGGACTTCGACCTGTTCTATGTGTCCACGGAAATGGCACAGCTTTTCGATTCCCAGTATTACGAAGATCTGACCCGTTACTCCCGTCTGAGCCGCGACTATTTCGACGAAATGGTGCCGGGGCTGAGAGATATCTGCACCATTGACGGACGTCTCTCCCTTGTTCCTCTGAGTCTGAACGCACAGATCATGGTCATCGACAACAGCCTTGCTGAAGGAAGTGTCACGTTCCCACGCACTGTGGATGATCTGCTGACCCTCGCCGACAGCGTCACCCTCACCGACGGAAGTTACCTCATGGGCGGAACCCGCGCGGCAACCGTACTACGCAAGCTGTTTGAGGAGTTTGCCGCAAACTACATTCTCTCCGACATTGACGATGAAACCGCACTCGCCGATCTGACGAATCTGTACGAAATGTGTACCCTGCTGGGCGAAAACGAGAAAATGCTCCTGAGCCGGGGTTACTTCTCGCAGAAGCAGCTGATCACCTTCGGAATGAACAACGGCATTGACGTGATCTTCCGCGGCGATATCCAGTCGGGAAGTCTGCCGAAGATCAACGAGAACTACAAAACCCCCGTCAGCGGTGAATTCTGGGCTATCAATCCCAACTCCGAAAA